>CAZRWX010000213.1:0-5871 GCA_964603925.1 uncultured Bifidobacteriales bacterium
GACCAACTATCAAATGGCTTGCGGTTTTGGTAATAGGCATCCCATTCATAAGCCGTAAAGCCCTTTGCCTCCCATAAAGCGCTGGCAGAAGTATATATGGAATCTGCTTGCCTGGTTTTAATCTCACTGGAGGACGGGTATATTTTTTTCATTTCATTTACCATATACGATGCCACATTCTCCAAATTAGACGGCCCTTCATAAGAAATTGTTCTGGAAAAATCTGCTTTTAAATTTTTAAGATTGGTGACAGTAAAATCCAGCTGAAAAATACCCTTGTCTTGAGGGTATATATTGACACTGATGGCCAACTCAGCAATTTTAACATTGAGTTTGAGACTGTCTGTCTCAGCAAAATCGGCCTGAGCCAGTTCAGACTCCATCACCGCCCGGCGAAGATGCTGACGCTCAACCACTTCGAACCTGGGCGACTGAACCAGAAAGCCCCTAACCAGACTCTTAAAACTCTCACAATGTTCTGGGGTCCCCTTGAATTCATCAAGAATTATGGTGTAGGCATACAAAGTCTGAATACCAAAACCAGTAAATAGACTTATCAGTATTAACCTGTGGATAGCATGGAAAAAGTTCATAATAAACCTTGAATAATGACCCCGGCTGGCAGCCCATGAAAGCTGTTTCACAATGAAATGTAGTTAATTTCGAGTAAAAATCTTATTCTGGAATGATGGTATGATTTTGGTATATTTGCGCTAAACTAATTTTAAATATTGGCTTTCCCCGTATCTCTATGAACTTTCTCATTACATTTGCCTTTTACATTGCTTCAGTAATATTCTGGTACCTTCTCTTTGATAAAATTCATAAGATAGCAGAGCTGGAGTCGCGCCGTAAATCCGGCCTTAGCCAAAAAGTACAGGCCAGTCAGTCTCAAATTTCCGGGCTTTTTATATGCGCCCTTTCCTTATTAGCAGGGCTTTTTTACCGGCCCCTTATTTTCGCCTGCATTCCAGGCATAATCATAATTCTCAGCGGTTCACGCTTTATCAGCCGAAAAAGCCGCAGCGTGCTCATTACCAGCCATGTCCGGGGTATCTATATTGGTTTGATCGGTCTGCTTATCTGTCTTGGCGCTTTCGGGCTTCAGCAGACATTTACAGCCTCCAATACCAAAATGTCTATTCAAAAGCCCGAGGCCGCAAGCCAGGTTTTAAATTATGTTCAAGAAGTATCCCGGCAGGGGTTTGCCAGGTCGGGTCCCTCTGTTGGTCATTCTATTCTTGGCATTTGCCTCCCGGGCACCACAGTCAAAATTCTGAGCAAAGAGAGTGGCTTTTACTTTGTCCAGGGCAAATATCTGCTGGGCAAAAAAGGCAAAGGCAGAGAGCGGGAGGGCCAATTCTGGGTTAGGGGCAAGCTTTTTAAATAAACTACGGTCCTGGCATCATTATTAAATTGCAGGAGTTTTTATAAATAATGAATAATAAATGGAATATAATACTGTCACAATTCAGCTGGGGTAACATATCCACCCGTTTTAAGCTACTTGTAAAAATGGAGAAACCAAGGAATTTCATTGTTAACGGCACCCTTTCCTATCGCATAATAGGCTCCCTTACAATTGTCATAGCTCTTTTACTTATGACAGCGGGAGTTTCATATTCTCATATAGGTGAAACTGTAAAGACAAGGTACCAAAAGTCCTCCGGTCGCCTTATCCGCAACATTTCAACCGAGGACACTCGTTATTATGAATATGCAGGTGTTATATCCACTGCAGGCCGGGTTACCAAATTTGTCGGGCTCTTTGTATTATGCCTGGGCATTGTCATTACCGCCAGGCCTCAACTGCTCTTTTTTGAATTTCAACGGCTGGGCCTGGAGGAGGAGAAGGCGCCTCGGCCCTGGGTTCCCAGAGACCGGGATCATACTGGAACTGTAAAAAATCGAGCCACCGGCA
The DNA here is from genome assembly GCA_964603925.1 of uncultured Bifidobacteriales bacterium. Taxonomy (GTDB): domain Bacteria; phylum Fibrobacterota; class Fibrobacteria; order UBA11236; family JADFYW01; genus CAZRWX01. The sequence goes on from CAZRWX010000213.1 coordinate 1,922, forward strand.
CTAAAACGGTTAAAACGAGAACTGTTAAAACAAAAACACACAAAAGAGGCACAAAACCTGGCGACAGGGGTAGCCGTAAACCGGCTGAAGACTCCCAGTAATAGGGCATTTTCAAATACGACCACTATTGCATCTGCGATAGGGATTGAGGTTGGAACATTCTAACAGCTCTGGGTGTCCCATGGGAGAGTAAAAGTGTCCAGACGTTTTGCATTGAAACGCATTATTAGGAGACTTACCTTTAAACTGAAGCAATAATCCGGGAGTTTCTTCAATGCCTGTTAATTTTTTTAAGAATATTGAAAACATTTATTTAGCCGAAACCAGCTGCCCCCTCACAGCCAACACCATTGAGACTCTCTCCTGGCTGCTGCAAGCCCAGGTTATAGAATGTGCTGAAGTAACCGGCACTTTTGCAGGCCCCCGCAGAGAAATGGTAACACCCTGGTCTACCAATGCAGTAGAAATAACCCAAAACGCGGGTATTGAGGGGATAACGCGTATAGAAAGATTTAAAATCATACAATCCCCATCGGACATTGACCCCATGCTGCAGCAGGTTTATGAGGGTCTCAATGAGAGCAGCCTTAAAATAGACAGGATGCCCAAGCCTATCCGGCATGTTGAGGACATTGAAGCCTACAATAATGAGGCGGGGTTGGCCTTAAATACAGACGAAATAGAATACCTCAAGGCAAATGAAATCAAAAACGGCAGACCTTTTACGGACTCCGAGCTCTTTGGGTTTGCTCAAATCAACAGCGAACACTGCCGGCATAAAATTTTTAACGGCCAATTTCTGCTAAACGGTCAAGCCCAGACCAAATCACTTTTCCAGATGATTAAAGACACCGTAGAATCTAATAAGGGTGATATTGTATCATGTTTTCACGATAATGTCGCATTTTTCAAAGGGGCTGTATGTGAGGAGTTTGTGCCTCAAGACCCCAGTATCCCTTCATTTTTCATCACGCGCAAAATACCCGCTGTTCTTTCTATTAAAGCAGAGACCCATAACTTTCCAACCACCGTTGAGCCCTTTAATGGAGCGGCTACCGGTTCAGGCGGGGAGATCCGCGACCGCATGGCCGGCGGCCGCGGCAGTCTTCCCCTGGCAGGTACTGCCTGCTATATGACCGGGTACCCCAGGCTTGCGCCCCACCCCTGGGTTACCGGGCAGCGGCAAAGGCCATGGCTTTATCAAACCCCTCAGGAAATATTAACCAAAGCCAGCAACGGCGCTTCAGATTTCGGCAACAAATTTGGCCAGCCCCTAATCAATGGTTCATTACTGACATTTGAATTTGAATCAAATGATGTTTTTTACGGCTATGACAAAACAATAATGCTGGCCGGCGGCATAGGTACAGCCAATGAGAGAGATGCCATTAAAAATAAACCCCATGCTGGTGACAAAGTCATACTGTTTGGCGGAGACAACTATCGTATAGGCATGGGCGGCGGCGCTGTCAGTTCGGTTAATACCGGTGCCTTCAACAAAGTTATTGAGCTTAACGCTGTGCAGCGCTCTAATCCTGAGATGCAGAAACGAGCCTACAATGCCATACGAGCTTTAGCTGAGCTGGCCGATAACCCCATTATACTAATTCACGATCACGGAGCCGGCGGCCACATCAATTGTCTGTCGGAGCTTTGCGGAGAGGCCGGTTCCATTATATATATGAGCCAATTGCCTGTTGGCGACCCGTCCCTCTCAGATATGGAAATTATTGGTAACGAATCCCAGGAGCGTATGGGGCTGGTAGTCAAAGACGCTGACGTAGAGCTGTTACGCAAAATCGCTGAAAGGGAGCGGGCTCCATTTTATGTTATTGGCACTATCACAGGGGATGGCCGCTTTGTTTTTGAAAATGCCCAGGGCCAGAGACCAGTGGACATCAGTCTGGACTTCCTCTTTGGCAAGCCTCCCAAAACTACCATTGATGCCAAATCAGTCAGCACATCCTTTACAAGCGTTACCCTTCCAACAGATGATTTTGATACCAGCCTGAAGAACGTATTGATGCTGGAGAGCGTGGGCTGCAAAGACTGGCTTACCAATAAAGTTGACCGCAGCGTTACCGGCAGGGTTGCCCAGCAGCAGTGTGTGGGCCCCCTGCATCTGCCCCTTGCCGGGGCCGGTGTTATGGCTTTGGACTATTGGGGCAAGACTGGTGTAGCTACCGCCATGGGGCACCAGCCCATGGCGGGCATAATAGATGTAGCCGCCGGTTCCTGTCTCAGCGTAGCTGAGTCCCTCACAAATCTGGTGTTTGTGCCCCTTAAAAAAGGTCTGGAATCCATAACCTTAAGCGCAAACTGGATGTGGCCATGCAAAATGCCTGGGGAAGACTACCGCCTTTATCAGGCAGTTAAAGCCCTGTCCGATTTTTCCCAAAATCTGGGGATTAATGTATCCACCGGCAAAGACTCACTTTCCATGACTCAAAAGTACCCTGATGGTACAGAAGTCCGTTCTCCTGGCACGGTGATAGTATCAGCAGCCGCCCTTTGTACGGATATTAAGAAGATTATCACTCCGGATTTAAAACCTGAAGCCGACAGCGCTATTGTTTATTTAAACCTGTCTGAGCAGGCCAACTCCCTGGGCGGCAGCGCCCTTGCCCAAACCCTGGGTGTATTAGGGGTTAAGGCTCCAACAGTAGAAGACCCCGGCAAATTTGCCGCAGGCTTTAAGCTTATACAGGACCTTATCCAGGAGCAAAAGCTCCTTGCTGGCCAGGATATCTCCGCTGGGGGCTTTATAACAGCCGCTCTGGAGATGGCATTTGGGGGTAACTGCGGCCTGGACCTGGTGTGGAGCACACAGGCATCAAAAGAAGATTCCATGGCGTTTCTTTTTTGTGAAAAGCCATCCCTACTGCTGCAAATGCATAATGTCCATGTTGACAGTTTTTTAAAATCCGCCAATGCTCTTGGTCTGGTGGCATTTGTAGCCGGCAGCCCCAGCCTAACCAGCCTTGAGATTAAAGTAAACATAGGCAGTATTACTCATACCTGGGAGATGCCGGCTTTAAGGCGTATATGGTACACGCCTTCAGCTCTACTGGAGCCTTTTCAAACAGAACCATCCCAGGCCGATAGCAGAGCCAGAACTTTTGATAAGCACCCTTTACATTTTACCATGCCTGGAGATTTTACCGGCATATTCCCCTTTCATCCCAAAGAGAACAAACCCAGAGCCGCCATTATAAGAGAAAAAGGCACAAACGGCGATAGGGAGATGGCCTATTCATTGTATGCAGCAGGGTTTGATGTTAAAGATGTGTCCATGACAGATTTAACCTCAGGCAGAGAGACCTTGGAAGATATATCTTTCATAGTATTTTGCGGCGGTTTTTCTAACTCCGATGTACTGGGTTCTGCCAGGGGCTGGGCGGGGGTTTTCCAATACAATCAACAGGCACGCACTGTATTGGAGAAGTTTTTCAGCAGGCCGGACACCTTAAGCCTTGGTGTATGCAATGGATGTCAGCTTATGACTATGCTTGGTTTGCTGGGTAAAGGCACAAAGGCCTCTATGGCCCGTAACCTCTCCGGTAAATTCGAAAGTGCCTTTCTAAATACCACAATTCCCCAGAACACAAATGCCATTATGTTCCAGGGTCTTCAGGGGTCACAACTGGGTATATGGGTGGCTCACGGTGAGGGCCGTTTTAAATTACCTGAGCAGGAGAGCGCTTATGATATATGCCTTAAATATATTTCTGACAGCTACCCCGCCAACCCCAACGGCTCAAGCTACAATGCAGCTGGTATAGTATCCGCCGATGGCAGGCACTTAGCCATGATGCCTCATCTGGAAAGGGCCATATTCCCCTGGCAATGGGCATATTACCCCTATAACCGCCGCAAAGAGGATAAATGCACCCCCTGGCTGCAAGCCTTTGTAAACGCCCGTATATGGTGCGCCGGTAGGGCCAGGGCCC
>CAZRWX010000214.1:0-5857 GCA_964603925.1 uncultured Bifidobacteriales bacterium
GGGGTACCAGCGGCTATGACCCTGTTCCGGGGGTGGATGGGAAAATACCGGACATTTGATCTTACTGCCTATAAAAAGGAACAGATTTTCTACTCGCTGTACTTTTGAAATTATTCTATACCGCCCGATATATGATATTCCCCCGGTCTCAGGAAATTTGTAGACTTTTTGAAATAAAAATTCAGGGGACTGGAGACAACAATGAAACATTATTCGGCAAAACTTAAACATTCCTTGGGGGAGGAGGTCTTACGCAACCAGTAGTTTTCTTCTAACCGAGGGCATTTCCTTTAGAAGTTTTAATAACCTTGCAGCTGGTCCGATAGGCTTGGAACGACCAATTTCCCAACCTTGTAAGGTTCTAACGCTTATACCTAGGCTTTCTGCAAGAATCTTCTGAGATACATGTAAGTCAGTTTCCCTAATTTGCTTAATGTCATCGGGTGAAAACTCCTCTTTGGGAAGGTTTATTTTGTAGGATTTAAAAGTGAGCTTGCCTTGCTTATAAAGTTTAACATCCTTGATGCCCTGTTTGCACTGTTCTATGAGTGAAGGAATCTTTTTCATTTTTTGGCCTCCTTGATTTCAGCAATATATGCTGCAACCCATTTTCGTTCTTGTTCTGTAAGATCTGTCTTTCTATTCTTCATATAAGCGGCTAAAAACCAAATTTTACCTTCGTCATCCTGGTAATAGTAGATGATCCTTGCTCCGCCTCTTTTACCTTTGCCTTTAGAGCCTATTCGTATCTTTCTTGCTCCACCTGTTCCCTTTATAACATTACCTTTTTTAGGATCCGTGAGTAATTCAAATTGAATAAGCCTAAATTCTTCATCAGAGAAAAAATTGGTAATAACAGTTTCAAAAATCTTTGTCTCTACAAAACATAAATCCATATATACTTATTTTACGTATATTTATTAAATAAGTCAAATAGCTGAATAGAAAAAAATGGGTTTTTTTATCAATAAATTTAAAAAAGAGACTCTCACCAATATCTCCGTCATAACGGCTTCAAAATGGATTTATAATCAAGAGATCCTCGCATGAAAAACTAAATAAAGAATATTCAAAAGGCATTAAAGCCTGGAAAAATAACAGCATGATCTTTTCTTAACGGTACTTAAAAACCTACGGGAACACGGATTGTTAGAACGCAAATCCACAACTGCTCCAGGGGTGGTGAACAGAACAAATTTAAGAGCCGTCCTTATAGCAAAAATCCATATCACGGGCTGCTTTAGTCTCATCGAGGCGGGTTACGGGGGTGGTAACAGGGGCTTTTTGCAGTTCTTCCGGATTGGAAATTGCTTTTTCGGCAATGCGGGTAAGGGCCGCGGCAAATGAATCCAGGGTCTCTTTGCTCTCACATTCGGTTGGCTCAATCATCAAAGCTTCTTTAACTATTAAGGGAAAGTAGGCTGTGGGAGGGTGGAAGCCTTCGTCAATAAGGGCTTTAGCAATATCCAGAGCATGTACTCCATTTTTGGCCTGCCTGGTAGCTGAAAGCACAAACTCGTGCATACACACGCGGTCATATGGCAGGTCGTAAGAGCCTTTCAGTGCATTCATGAGGTAGTTGGCATTGAGTACAGCATTCTCGCTGACAGCCTCCAGACCTTCTGCGCCCAGCAACTTAATATAGACATAAGCTCGCAGGCAGATACTGAAGTTGCCATAGAATGGGGCTATATATCCAATGGAGTGCTTGTAGCCGTATTCCAGGGCCAGGGTATTATCGTCACGTTTAACAACTCTTGATATGGGCAGAAAAGGCTCGAGATGCTCCCTTACGCCTACAGGACCAGCGCCCGGTCCGCCCCCTCCGTGGGGAGTGGCAAAAGTTTTGTGCAGGTTTAAGTGAACTACATCGAATTTGGCGTCCCCGGGACGGAATTTACCAAGGATAGCGTTGAGATTGGCACCATCATAGTAAAGCTGGGCATCTACTTTATGGACAATGTCCGAAATCCTTTGGATATCGGAGTTAAAAATACCTAGAGTATTGGGATTGGTGAGCATTAGGGCAGCAGTCTTGTCTGAAACTATTTCTTTCAGGGCATCTACATCCAATAGACCCGTCTGCCTGTTTGTGGGTACTGTACGAACCGAATACCCGGCAATAGCGGCGCTGGAAGGATTAGTACCGTGTGACTCATCTGGAATAAGAACTTCTGATTTTTGGTTGCCCTTATGCTTGTGATAGGCAGCGATAAGCATCATACCGGTAAGCTCGCCATGGGCACCGGCCAGAGGCTGCAGGGTAAAGGCCTTCATCCCCGCTATCTCACACAGGGCGCGTTCCAGCTCATAAACAACAGTCAGCGCCCCCTGGGTAAGCATACCCCCCCGGCGCAACTGTGGCATAAGGGGGTGAAGTTCGCTAAACCCCGGAAGAGATGCAATTTTTTCTGAAATTTTGGGATTGTACTTCATTGTACAGGAACCAAGGGGGTAAAAATTGGAGTCTACTCCAAAATTCTTGCGGGATAATTCTGTAAAATGACGAACAACATCCAGCTCGGATAATTCGCATAACTCAGCGGGGTGGGTACGTGCATATTTTTCCTCAATCTCCATGGAAACTGGCACGTCACGAACTGGAAGCCTTATGCCTCTGCGTTGGGGGACAGACTTCTTAAATATTACTGACATAGAGCTGCCTCCAGGGCCTCGGCCAGAAGGCCAATTTCGTGCTTGGTGCGCTTTTCTGTAACTGCCACCAGCAGGTAGTTATTCATGCGTTTATAATAACGGCCAAGGGGGAACCCGGCGGCTATACCGTTCTCAATAAGGCGGCCCACAACCTCGCCCGCGTCCATAGGCAGCTTAATGGTAAACTCGTTAAAAGTAGGGCTTGTATTAAAAATCTGCAGTTTTGGTATGGCCTTGATGCGCTGCTTGGCGTATTCGGCCTTGTTGTGGCACAGGGTGGCTACATCTCTAAGCCCCTGCTTGCCTAACAGAGACAAATATATATTTGCGCGCAGAGCGCACAGGCCCTGGTTAGTGCATATATTGGATGTGGCCTTCTCCCGCCTGATGTGCTGTTCCCTGGCTTGAAGAGTAAGTACAAACCCTTCCTTGCCGTTTTTGTCCAGGGTGCGCCCGGCAATACGGCCGGGCATTTTACGTACCAGCTTTTTGGTAGCTGCCATAAAACCCAGATAAGGGCCTCCGAAGGAAAGAGGAAGACCCAGACTCTGGCCCTCTCCGGTGGCAATATCAAAACCCATTTCACCAGGTGTCTTTAAGACAGCCAGGGCAATGGGGTTAACTGATTGAATGGCAATTGCGCCTTTGGCGTGGCAGTGTTTTACAAAGTCTGTATGGTCGTCTATACCGCCAAAAAAATTGGGGTTTTGCACTATAACAGCGGCGGTCTCCTGGTCTACGGCATCAAACATTCGCTACCTGTTACTCTGCCCGCGGTAGATGGGAATCTCCTGAAAATCTATTGAGAGGTTAGATGAGTAGGAGTATATCATTTTACGATAGATGGGATTTACGCCTGAATCTATTACAATTTTGTTGCGGCCGGTTGCACTAATGGCCATCTGGCATGCTTCATATAGAGCTGTGCCGCCTTCATACAGTGAGGCGTTACTAACATCTAACTCTGTGAGGCGGCAAATATGGGTTTGATACTCATATATGGATTGCAGTATGCCCTGGGATAGCTCCGGCTGATAGGGTGTGTAGGATGTATAAAACTCACTACGGCCAGCCAGGGCGTCTACCGCTGCCGGTATAAAGTGGTCATAAAAACCGCCCCCTATAAAGCAGGTGAGATGGGAGTAGTTCATACCGGCCAGATTCTGGAAGTAGCTGTATACCTCTAACTCAGACTTACCCTGGGGGATATTCAGAGGCCTGGCCCTTAAGCCGGCGGGGATATCCTTAAAAAGAGACTCTATGGACTCCTGGCCGCATGCCTTGAGCATTTCGGTTTGCTGGGGTGGGGTATTGGCGATGAATGTCATTGAATTGTGGCTACAAAAGCGTCGTAGGCCTGAGCGTCCATAAGGTCTTCCATATCCGTGGCATCAAAACTGGTTAGTTTGAATATCCACCCCTGATCGTAGGGGTTGCTGTTAATAATTTCCGGAGCACTGTCCAGGTTGCCGTTGACTTCGGAAATTTTACCCGAAAGAGGAGTGTAAATATCGCTGGCAGCTTTTACAGACTCAATGGATGCAATCTCATCCCCCTTTTTAACAACCTTGCCGGCCTGAGGCAACTCCAGGTAAGTTATATCGCCCAGAGACTCCTGAGCATAGTCGCTGATACCTACAATGGCGACTTGGCCCTCAATCTTAACCCATTCATGGGTAGTGCGGTATTTACGGTCGCTTAGAGTGGACATGGATCCTCCTTATAAAAAATGAGACAGCCGTTTACGGCCGGTTGCATGTTTGTAAAATGGTTTCTCAATGATTTGGCCTTGAAGATTTTTGTTATTAATGTCCAGGTAGACCTTGGTGCCGAACATGGAATTTGACATGTTAATATACCCCAATGCGACGGACTGTTTGAGACTGGGGGCAAAACTTGCGCTGGTAACCCGCCCAATAGATTGACCGGATGTGTTGTATATAATGTCGTCCGTATGGACGGACTTCCTGCCGTCTAAAAGAATTGCAGCCAGAGTGTCCTGCCTCTTGGAAATATTATACATGGCCTCAGCTCCGATAAAGTCCTTGTCATCAGAAATCAATAGATTCATGCCTGCTTGTAAGGGACTGCGGCTGTCGATAAGCTCATGGCCATAAAGCGGGAAACACATTTCTATACGCAGGGTGTCTCGCGCGCCCAGACCAGCTGGTGTGGCCCCCAGGGTTAAAAGCTGCTGCCATAACTCACAAACCTTTTGTTCTTCAATAAATAACTCAAAGCCGACTTCGCCCGTATAGCCTGTGCGGCTTACCAGAAGCGGAGTCCCACGCCAGTCAAAACTTTTAATATGATAAAACCCAAAGTCATTCAGACCTTCTCCCAGCAATTGCTGAAGAATTTTGGGTGAATGAGGGCCTTGAAGGTCTATTTTGCCCATGGTGTCTGATAAATTTTGCACAGAGGTGTTATTGGAAATATGCTGTGCGATCCAGGAAAAATCCGCCCCCTGGGTGGCGGCATTAACCACCATTAAAAACTCCTCCTGTTGCAGGCGGCAAATAATAAGGTCGTCTAAAACGCCGCCGATCTCATTGCACATAAAGGAATTGCGGCACCTGCCGACAGGCATGTCGCTGATTTGGCGCGTAATTAAAGTCTCCAGATCTTGCAGTGCACCAGGACCCTTAAAAAGAAACTCCCCCATATGGCAGGTATCGAATATGCCAGCCGCCTGCCGCACGGCCTGATGCTCGGCTAGAATGCCCTCATACTGAATAGGCATATCAAAACCGCCAAACGAGGCCATTTTGGCTTTAAGATTAATGTGCTCCTGAAATAGAGGGGTTTTTTTCATAACTAAGAAATAGCTGATTTTTTTAAAATTTAAAGGAAAAGTACTTGGAAAATACGCTGTCTGCAATAGATTTGCACAGCTTTAGGTACGTCGTTATAGTAATTTTTAGCTAACGCCGAAATGGCCGCAAACCCTAAATTGAAATAATGAAATCCCATTGCCATAATTATCCGATTTATGCAAGTCAGGAGCAAGACCTGGAATATGACAAAATTTTAACCCTCAACGTGATCTAGCGACAGAGCTTACTCGTTTATCACCGAAAAGTGGATTTTTGAAAAAGCAACATATCGTCATTGCAATATTGAGAATGAGATGTGACCATATTATTAGCCTTTTGGCTAAATTTCAATAAAAAAGCCTTATTATTTGCAATACTAATAATAA
>CAZRWX010000215.1:0-1166 GCA_964603925.1 uncultured Bifidobacteriales bacterium
TTTTTGGAATTTGGAATTTTATGGCGCTATTCATTTTCCTCTACTTCATTCTGGTCTTGTGCTACCATATTACCCTCCGGGGACATTTGCGGTAAAAGGGCGCTGGAGCTAATGAGCTCCTCGAATTCCGAGAGTTTGGGAAGATCGCTTGGAACATTATTTATGCCAAAATACTGCATAAACTCTTTGGTGGTACCATAATTGTAAGCCCCGCCGATTTTGTCTGACTTACCGATGATGGCAATGAGCTTGCGGTCGAGCAGGCCTTTTAGAGCGCTGTCCACGTTAACGCCGCGTATTTCCTCTATTTCAGCCTTGGTTATGGGCTGTTTATAAGCCACAATGGATAAAATCTCCAGAGCGGCAGGAGAAAGCCTGCGGGAGTTAGACTCCTTAAAGAGCTGTTTGACCCAGGGATAATATTGGGTTTGAGTGCGATACCTGAAACTGTTATTAACCTCGATAACCTCAAAAGGCTCGTTATGGATACGAAGACTGTCGTTTATGATCTTAATGCAGGCCCTGATTCTGCGGACATCCCACTCCGGACCCAGGATTTTTTTAAGTGTGGTGACAGTTACAAACTCCGGAGAAGCAAATATCATAGCCTTGATTAAGTTTTCCGGATCGGGAATAAACTCTAAATCATGGACCTCTTTGCCGCTGTCAACCTCTTCAACTATATCCCCAATGGGGGAATTATCCTCGGAGGAAGCAATATAAGGTGTCTCCTGATGGGTAGATGGGGATTGCTCTTCAGGGTTAATATTATTGTCTTCCATAGTCATAATTTAATTTCTGTTGCCTGATTAAGTGTAAAGAAATGCCAGTTAATTTGGACCCCCGGGTTGGGTTTGAGCTCCCGCCCCCTCTTCCGGGTTCGCATCCTGCGATTCTGCATTTAAGTCCGATTTATTCGCTAATTTTTCCAAATCTGCTCCTTCATCCACAAGGACGTCAGACGCCGGTTCATCCAATGGGGCACCCGTTGAGACGTCCAACGCCGTGTCTTCCAACGGGACACCTTGTGAGCTGCCCAACTCCTGTTCATCAACAAGGACACCCGTTGAGACGCCCAACGCCGTGTCTTCCAACGGGACACCCGTTGAGTCGCCCAACGCCGTGTCTTCCAACGGGACACCCGTTGAGTCGCCCAACGCCGTGTC
>CAZRWX010000215.1:1266-5840 GCA_964603925.1 uncultured Bifidobacteriales bacterium
GAGTCGCCCAACGCCGTGTCTTCCAACGGGACACCCGTTGAGACGCCCAACGCCGGTTCTTCCAACGGGACACCCGTTGAGACGCCCAACGCCGGTTCTTCCAACGGGACACCTTCCTCAAGTTCCCGCAGGAATTTCTCCAGCTTATTCTCCTCTTTACGGCGTAATATTTCCCCTTGAATATACTCCACAAGGCCCGGCTTAAGCTCCCCGACATCAGAGTCTTCGATATAACCAGGTTTAACCTCATCGCCCAGCTCAGACAGCTTATTTTTAAGGTAAATCCAGATAGGGCCGCAATGCCTGTGCTGACGAATGGCGGCGAAATCGAGCTTGGTAAGCTCCAGCAGGGCCATAAAAGAGACCGCAATAACAATAGAGCGCCTGTCATTATCAAAAATAGCCTCAAACTCTCCCTGTATATATTCTGAGAGGTAATTCTGAATAGCCTTCATCTGGTTTTCGATAGTAACATCGTCGATTTCTACCTCATGAAAATGCTCCTGGCGGCGCTCTTTTATAGCCGATGAGTAGGCGGATAATAATTCATATATCCCCGCCTCCATAGTAAGTTCTTCGGAGGTTTGCTTTTGAGTTGGGGGCCTGTCTTTGAGACCACGACCCAAAGCGCCAAAGTTCTTGGCCTCTAAGAACCGAAAATATTTGGAAACCTCTTTGTATTTCTGGTACTCCAGCATTTGCTTTATGAGTGCGTTACGATCCAGCTCATATTCCATCTCCTCCAGCTCATCCTTCTCCTCTGCGGGCAGGAGTTCACGGGCTTTAAGCCTTATCAAGCGGGCGGCCATGACAAGGAATTCGCCAGCCTTTGTGAGATTTTGGGTACCCTGCTGTAAAAAGACCAGGTATTGATCTGTAATAGTGGCAATGGGGATGTCTTTGGGATCCAGTTCATTTTTTTGAACCAGATAAAGGAGAAGATCCAGGGGCCCTTCAAAGACCTCTATACGGACTTCGTAATCTGTGAGGAATTCATTTGCGGCATTCATAACCTTAGCTTAATATAACCCAAAGACTACTCCACTGTCACACTCTTTGCCAGGTTTCTGGGTTGATCTACATTGCAGCCCCGTATTACGGCCATATGGTAAGCCAGAAGCTGAAGAGGAATAACACTTAAAAGTGGAGTTAATACACTGAGTGTGGAAGGAATTTGAATGACATGATCTACCGCGTCCCCGAGCTCAGATTTGGGTACAGTGGTAATAGCAAGGATTCTACCCCCGCGGGCCTTTATCTCCTGCATGTTAGACATGGTTTTATCAAACAGGGCATCATTAGGGGCAATAACAACGGTAGGCATTTTCTCGTCAATCAGGGCAATGGGGCCGTGTTTCATTTCGGCTGCCGGGTAACCCTCAGCGTGCAGATAGGAAATTTCCTTGAGTTTGAGGGCGCCCTCCAGTGCCACAGGATAGCTGTAGCCCCTGCCCAGATATAGGAAGTTGGAGGCATCTTTGTACTCCTGGGCAATTGCTTTTATTTCATCACTTAGTTTGAGGATTTCCTCCACCTGGGAGGGAATTTGTTTAAGAGCCTTGCATATTTCAATACCCTCATCGGCGGACATCCTGCGCATTCTACCTAAAAGAAGCGCCAGCATGGATAAAACTGTAACCTGAGAGGTAAAGGCCTTGGTAGAAGCAACACCAATTTCTGGCCCAGCATGCAGGTAAACGCCGCCGTCGGTGTCCCTGGCTATGCTTGAGCCTACCACATTGCAAATGCCCAGTACTGTGGCCCCCTTATGTTTTGCCTCCCTTAGGGCTGCCAGAGTGTCTGCGGTCTCCCCGGACTGGGATATACAGAAAACTACTGTTTTATCGTCAATAATGGGGTTGCGGTAGCGGAATTCGGAGGCGTATTCCACCTCCACGGGTATCCCGGCTAAATCTTCAATAATATATTCGCCCACCATGCCCGCATAAAATGATGTGCCGCAGGCAATAATAATGATACGGTTTATGCTGCGAAGCTCCTGCTGCACCAGATTAAGGCCGTCCAGCCGGGCAGTGCCGAAATCGTTAAGTATGCGCCCCCGCATGGTGTTTTTTATAGTGTTGGTCTGCTCCATAATTTCTTTAAGCATGAAATGTTCATAGCCGCCTTTCTGGATAGAATCCAGGGAAAAGGTGACTTGCTGGATTTCGCGTTTAACTTCGGCTTTGCCCAGCGCGGAGATTTTGTATTTGCCGCCGCTGTAGCAGATTACGTCATTGTCATTTAGATATATGACCTTCTGTGTATACTCAATAAGGGGGGCAGTATCCGAGGCGAGAAAAAACTCATTTTCGGCCAGGCCAACTACCAGAGGGCTGCCGCGGCGGGCGCCAACCAAAGTACCCGGCTCATGGGCGCAAATACACGCAATACCAAAAGCGCCCTCCAGGTATTGCATGGTATCCATAATAGCCTGGGACAGATCACCTTTGTAAAGTTTTTGCACCAGCTGGACAATAACCTCAGAATCGGTTTCAGAGGAAAATTTAATGCCCTCAGACTCCAGTTTTTTACGTATCTCGGCATAATTTTCAATGATGCCGTTATGTACTAACCCAAATTTACCGTCCGCGCTTAAATGTGGATGGGCATTTACCTGGTTGGGAGCCCCATGTGTGGCCCAGCGGGTGTGGCCAATGCCCACAGTGCTGTTCAGGATATTTCTTTTTAGTTCTTCTTCCAGATTTATGAGCTTGCCAGCGGTTTTAATCATCTTAAGGCTGCCGTTCTCCTGAACACAGATACCCGCGCTGTCATAACCCCGGTACTCCATACGATAGAGACCTTTTAGTAAAAGCTTTTGAACATCCTTACTGCCGCTGTAAGCTACGATTCCACACATATAATTCTCCTTTAATTACTTATAGAATACAGAATTAACCTTGGGGGTTCCATATATTCTTACAAAATAACAGAATGTTAATTCTGGAACCTGAAATATTAAATTTCACCCGAAATCTGCAGGCAAAGGCTTTTGGCCTCTTTAGCGGTAGGGGCCTCGGCTATAATGCGAATTACAGGCTCTGTATTAGAGGCCCTGACATGCACCCATTTGGTGGGCCATTCGAACCTTAAACCATCTAGTTCGTTTAATTTGGCGTCTTGAAACTTGGCTAAAAGCCTGCCAAAAATATTAGACAGGGGTTTATTGCTGAAATCTACCTTTTGTTTCTCGATATGATATTTGGGCATGGAATTTACAATCTGAGAAAGAGGCACACTCTCTTGTGTCAACAATTGCAAAGCCATGGCAATAGCCAGGACCCCATCCCGGCCATAGTGAAGCTCAGGCAGGATAACGCCGCCATTGCCCTCCCCGCCTATGACACTGTTGTTCTCTTTCATTAAAGAGCTGACGTTAATTTCCCCAACTTTTGAACGGAATACCTCTAATCCAAGAGAAGCTGCCAGGTCTTCAATCATACGGCTGGTGGAGAGATTAACCGTTACAGGGCCCTTTTTATATTTAAGATAGAGAACCGCGCAGAGAACCAGTGTGTACTCCTCACCAATAGCCTTGCCCTGATCGCTGACAATGGCACACCTGTCCCCATCTGGGTCAGTGGCAAAACCAATATCACATTTTTTGTCCACAACCAGTTTGCACAGATCTTTTAAATTGCCGGGAGTGGGTTCGGGGTTATGGGGGAAAAGCCCGTTGGGTTTAGTATGTATAGTAAAAACGATGCAGCCCAGCATTTGCAGCAACCGGGGTACAATACTGCTCCCCGCGCCATTAACGCCGTCATAGGCCACCCTCAAGCGCTTTTTACGGATAGCGCCGGTGTGGATAAATGGCAGGGCACATACGGACTTTAGATGGTAGGTGTCTGCGCCCGCAGCTTTTTCGGCGGTTTGGAGGCTCTTATAGTCGCACCACTTAAAGGAATTGTTGTCTACCATTTTAAATAATTTCTTAATATCAGCTTCATCGAGAAACTCTCCGCGGCTGTTGAGAAATTTTAAGGCATTCCACTCTATAGGATTGTGGGAAGCGGTGATAATTATGCCGCCGGAGGCCTTAAGATGAGGCACCATCATCTCCACAGTGGGAGTGGTAGCTATGCCCAGAGTAATACAGCGGACACCGGCCGCGCTACAGCCCAAAACCGTCAAATCTTCAACCAGTGGCCCCGTACAACGGGTGTCCCTGCCGATAACCACGGTTTTTGCCTGAATTAACTGGAGAAAGGCATTGATATACTGAAGAAGCATGGGTGGAACCAGACTTTCACCCACAATACCGCGGATTCCTGACACTGAACGCATTAAGGCTGACACACACCCCCCTTTAATCTACAACTTGGGGCTGAAAATACTTTTCTAACAAGTTGTTTTCAATAAGAGCGCCATTATTCACCCCGCTAATTGTTCATATTGTGTTTTTAGTCCCTGAACTTTTTACTTTATCAATAGTTATGATAAAGGATTTTGCCTGGCAGCAGGCATTATTAAATCTGATTATGCATAATTGGATTCTGTCTATAATTCATTCCTTTAAAGAGTCGCCCCTTCGACAGGCTCAGGGTGACGCCTAAATAATGCTATTTTAC
>CAZRWX010000216.1:0-5832 GCA_964603925.1 uncultured Bifidobacteriales bacterium
ACATCCATCTCCTGCCCTGCTTTGGGTTTGAATTTCCATTCCAGGAACTTGTGTTCGTTCATTTTAAGGTAAGCATTGTCCTTCTGATATTTTGGGTTAAGGATTTCTACCATAATATCTTCATGATTGGATATAGGCAACTGGTCCCATACCACCAGCTCTTCTTCGGTCTTTTTATTGTTTTTGATTTTGATCAGGTACTCATAAATAGTTTTTACCTTTTTACTTATAATTCCACCGTTATCCTGAAAACGCCGCACGAGCTTGTACTCAATTTTAATACCCTGCTCCACGCCCAGGCTGGTCCAGAATTCCTCAGTGGGTGCTACAGACTCCATTCTGGCGTTGGCTACAAAGTTGTTATTCAGGAATATGTGTGTTTCACCAGGCAGGAAGGGATATTCTGTAGTATTTGTGACCTTGGCCTTTAGGTAAGCGTATGGTGAAAGCTTTGGTACTGTGGAATAGCGGAAGTAAGCGGTAAAATCCTTGATCATAATAGTTACCTTACCTGGACTATTATCGCTTTTAACTGTGGCTTTGCCTGGGATGGTGAACAGTACTGAGGTAGTATTGGTTTCTACATCGGCGGTGACAACCTCCATGGCCGGCGCTGGTGGTGGCTCTTCTGCAAGCTCCATATCCATGCTTTGACTCCTTGCAGACATCATCTGACTGGCCGGTTTGTTGGCTGAAGTTCCTGACATCCTCATCAATTGCATTTGGGGCCTGGGTTGGAACTCTCCGATAAACCAGGGCTTAAGGGCGGGCTCCTGTCCGCTGATTATGGGCTGTGCTGTACTCAGTTTTACCTTAACGTCCTCCCAGTTTTCCCCTGTATTCTGGGTAAGGTTGCCGTAGCAGGTGAGGTTTAAATTTTTATTGTCGCTGTCCACGCGGATATCATAGCTGGGGTACCACCTGGGACCATAGACCATGTATGTCAGATTTATATTGATGGTACCCTCTTTTAGCGCCAAAACAGTGATAAGAACGGTGTTTTTGCGTTTGCTTTCATCGTAGGAGAGCTCCCGGATCTGGCTTTCAATGGAGTCCAGCAGGCTTTCAATCTGTTTTATCTCTATATTGGCGCTGGCAATACCATTATCCGCTTTTTTCATTTCTGCCTCATAAAAGGCCACCATCTCCTTCCATTTAGCCGGTTCTAATACCGGTTGAGTTTCCTTCTCACTCTGGGTAGTTACTCGTTTGGTTATGGCATTTACAAACTCCCGGGCATCATTTATGCGGGTAACTTGAGATTTAAAAGAACTAATTTCCAGCTTAAGGGCGTCGCGTTTATCATACAGCCTTTTACGGGCTTCATCGGGGATGTCTTTAAACTGCCTGGTTGTGTGTTTTATATCCTTTAAAGAAAAAGCTCCAGTGCCGCCTACACGCAGACTGTTCTTCTCCAGATTATTGGGCAGGCGGTTGAATGAAATGGTGTGTTCGCCTTTACTGATATTAATTGTTGCTGAACGTGTAACCTCTGCGCGGTCGCTGTATACTATGACAGAAGTGATTTTGGAATCCGCCTTTTGAAAAGCAGCATACACAGGGTACATAAACCCCATACACATTATATATACAGTGAATGTAAGGTGTCTCATGTTAATCCTTTAGTTGAATAAATAACTACCATATATCTATCAATGTTCTGGATGTACTTACCTGCGGCCCTCTGGGTAAGCCCGCACATTCTTCCCCGGTATTGGCCTGAGAGGGGGCAACCTCCAAAAAAAAATGCTGTGTCAAGATGTATGACAATATTACAGTGCTTCGTTTATATCCATATCAAATACACTCCTGTACTGGTATTGTTTAACCAGTACAGGCAGGCCGTCGGGTTTGTAGCTGATAAGCTGACGGTTGTAGGTGCTGTTTTGAGTTTTTGTTTCCTTAACTTTCATGGTAATAAGCTCTGCCTGCCGCAATTCTTTAAGTAGAGCCTTGTCCAGCTCTTCGGCCCTCTGGCCCTTTTGTTCCATGTGCAGAAGTACCTGTTTGGAATCCACAGATATAATATCGTCACGGCGTGTGCCTCTGGTACGGCCGGCCTCTACAATTAAAGCAGCCAGATCCACGGCTTTTTCTCCAACTTTTTCTGTTAATGGCACCTTGCCTTCAAATCGTATTTTAAGGTATAAGTAGTAGAGCTCAATGGTCTCAAGATCCTTAATTTTTAAAAACTCTTTGCCGGCTTTGTTTTTGGCGGTGGCACTTAAATTAATAAGAGCGAGGTATTTGATGACTTTGGCGGAGTCGGCATGGGCAAGACCGAAAATATTGTATGAATGGTCTTTTATATCCTCCATGGGTATGTATAGTATTTCGCCATCTTTAAGACCCTGAAGGCGGCCCAGGTGTGATACAACCTTTAATACTGCTGACAGACCATTACGCAGGGTGTCACGGTAATTACGGTTTGTTGTCTCTCTGAGCCTTTGAACTACTACTTTAATAATGCTGGTAATCCATTTTGGTACTTTGCCAAGTGTATTATTAAGATGGGTTTGATCAATAACTGTTACGGTGAGTTCTTCAACGGCCTTAGCGGATGCTGACCGGGGGGCATTGTCCAGCAGGCTCATCTCCCCGAGCACCGCGCCGGGCCCCAATGTAACCAGCTCCACCATTATGGAGCCTTCCTGTTTGAGTATTTTGGCCTTGCCCCTTTTTATTATGAACATTTCTGTGCCGCTATCCCCTTCCAGAAACAGGAAATCCCCAGCTTTTATAGTCCTTTCAAACTTGGTTTTTGGCACTATGCCTGCGGCTGCCGGACCTGCGGCTTTTTGCCGGGTGCCGATTTTAGAGGGACCAGTATTCTGGCTGGGGAGCATGACTCAGCTATCCCCTTGAAATTTTTTAAACCAGACGATGGATTTGAGTACCCGCTCCAATGAGGCCCTTTGAGTAACATACTGGCCATTGGGTTTGCCCTCTACGGGTATAAGTTTAAGAATACCCATAACCCTGAGGTGCTGCAGCCAGGCGGGTGTAAATGTGGGTAGCTTTTGCTTAATCCCGCTGTGCAGTTTATCCAGGTCAAAAAATATATTATGCTCTTTGGCAGTACCTATAACTGGAATAAAGGCAATAATCAGCTTGATGGCTTTCTGGGCATTTTCGTCCAGTTTGAGTGCCGGCGGCATTTTATTCTGTTCTTTAAAGGTTTGAAATTCAACAAAAAAATCCAGACCATCCCTGTCGGGAACACCAATCAGGCGTGTACCCTCAACAGGTGTAACCTTTATCAGACCCTTGTCCTCTAAGGCATTGAGGTTATTGTCAATATCGCCGCGCTTAAGCCGGGTGATAAAAATAGCCTCACTGAGAATGTCGTAATAATCGAGGTTAATATCAGCTCCCGGGGATTTTTTTGCTTCACTCTCAATCATGATACTGAGAATTTTGGCTAAACCTCTTTGCCTGTCTTTAAGTATGGAAAGTCCGATGGACTTGTTGGTGTCCCGGAGCCTGGAAGTGATAATTTTAATGATGGATGTAAGCCACACGGGCAGGAGCTTACTTACAGCGTTAAAAGTAACTTCGTTGATGATGACTGTTTTTGTCTCTTTGATAACCCTGGCTGACGCTGACCGGGGCAGGCTGTCCAGCAGGGACATTTCACCGATAATGGCACCAGTACCCAGACGTGCTAGCTCTACTTCGTCTTCTTTTTTACCCTTGTATATGGAGATTTCGCCTTCGGTGATAATAAAGAGCTCACGGCCTTTTTCGCCTTCTTCAAAAAGGATAGCACCAGGAGGAAAAACCTTGGTGTTACTTGGAGGCGGCCTTCTTCCGGTTTTTAGGGCTGTCCGGGTGAACGTTGAGCCGGATATCGCTGTATTGTGATAGGCCATAGCCTCCTATAAATGCAAAATCAACGTTTTGTGATTTTTTCCTTAATACGAGCTTTTTTACCAATACGATTTCTTAAATAATAGATGCGTGATTGCCTTATCAGGCCATGGCGATCTACTTTGATCTTGCTGATAATGGGGGAGTGAAGGGGAAATACCCGCTCTACGGCCACACCACCGGAAATTTTGCGTACGGTGAATGTCTCGCCCAGACCGCTGCCGTGACGTTGGATGACTGTACCTGTGTATATTTGTATACGCTCTTTTTCGCCTTCTTTAATTTTAACACTGATGGTAACAGTATCACCAGATTTGAACTCAGGAAGTTTATCCTTCTTAGCTGAATTCTCGTATTCTTGAATGGCGTTTTTCATATGTTTTCCTTTGATTGTAATATATTTTTTAACTGAAAACTGTATTTAATAAAAAAAAATTAAGGTGTAGACTGGTGCTTTGTTAAGAGATCGGGACGATTCTGACGAGTGCGTTGTAAACTGGCCTCAAGGCGCCATTCTTCTATTTTTTTATGGTTACCACTTAACAAAACGGGGGGTACAGCCTGGCCTTTAAATACCTCCGGCCTGGTATAAACGGGCCAGCCCAGGCGCTGTGATTTATAGAAAGAGTCTGTCTCCAGGGATGCCCGATCCGATATGGCCCCGGGTAACAGGCGGGAAACCGCATCGATAATAACCATAGCTGGTAACTCTCCGCCAGTTAATACATAATCGCCTATACTTAGCTCTTCATTCACGTACATTTGCCTTATTCTGTCATCAATACCTTTATAATGACCGCAAATTATAAGAATTTTTCCCCTTTTGGACAATTTTTTTGCTCTATCCTGGGTAAATGGTGCACCCTGGGGGGTACAAAAAACTATGTGAGTGGGGGTTTCGCCGCAAATATCAGTAATAGCGGCCTCCAGGGGTTCTGGTCGTATTACCATACCCGGTTCTCCACCAAAAGCGGTATCATCTATAGAACCATGACTATTGCCGGCATAATCTCTGAGATTATGGCAATGAAGGTTTATGATCCCTTGTTTTTGGGCCCGGCCCGTAATACTGGAATTTAGGGATGAAAACATTTCCGGGAAGAGGGTGAGTACGTCAAATCTCATAAAGACCCTCCAGCATTGAATAATCTATGAAAAAGGCTTTGTCCTTAGTCTTGATGGCTTTAACAAACTGGTTGTTCCATGGTACCATATGAACTTTAGAGCCTTTAGTTACTTCTAAAAGCTTTTGATGGGTCTGATCCAAAACATTAGTAATAGTACCCATGATATCGCCACTTGTATTAAAAACCTGCATACCGATGGCGTCTGAGTGATATATTTTACCCTCCGGTAGAGGTAAACGCTCACGGCTAAGTATGTAAATGAGCCCACCGCTGAGGGCTTTTGCTGTTTCGGGTGTATTATAGCCTTTAAAATTAATAAGCCAGTTGCTGGACATTATGCGTGATTTGGTGATTTGCAGTTCAATTATACTGGATTTGGGGTGCTTTTTAAACTGGACAGACTTTAAGAGGCTGTGCCTTTCAATATCAAAGGTTTCAGGCTTGACTTTAAGCTCCCCTGTAAGCCCAAAAGGTTTGATGACCTGGCCAATAATTATCAAGCTATCTTCTGAGTTTGTTTTATTTTCCTGGGGCTTTGTCATAACATTATTGGTTTCAAAATATTCAGGTCTATAATAGAGTTGTACTGTAAGTTGCTGTCAAATACGATTTACAATAATGAGTATAAATTGGAAGGATAAAGAAAAGACCAGCGTTTCTGCGCTGGTCATAATAAAAGTCAATTATTTAAAGATACAGAGAGGCTTAGGTCTTCTCCTCCTCAGGAGCAGCTTCAGCCTTAGGCTCTTCAGCTTTAGGCTCTTCAGCCTTAGGCTCTTCAGCCTTAGGCACTTCAGCCTTAGGCACTTCAGCCTTAGGCACTTCAGCCTTAGGC
>CAZRWX010000217.1:0-5814 GCA_964603925.1 uncultured Bifidobacteriales bacterium
TCACCACAGAGACGCAGAGGACACAGAGAAGTGGTTTTTGATTTATTTAAATGCTGTTTTTTACAATAAAGCAAAGCTTAGTTTATAATATTTAACCGAATTTCTCTGTGTCCTCTGCCCACTTGTGGCCCTCTGTGGTTAAAAAAAACATTTTAGACAAGAACTAGCTATCAAAAAGCACATTCCAGAAACTCGTCAAACCTACCTGACTTATGGGTAAAGAATATTATCCCGCACAAACAAATTCAGTTGTACTCTGGCACAAAAATACCCCAGGGTGGGATCAGGGCATTCACCAGAGCCAGCCCTCCATTACTCCCTACCTGGCAGACAGCACCCAGCCTAATTCAGCCGTTATTATCTGCCCTGGCGGGGGTTATAAATTTAAACATACTAATGAAAAAGAGCCAATTGCAAAATGGCTTAACAGCTTTGGCATATCTGCATTTGTATTAGAATACCGCACACACCCCTACTTTCACCCCTGGCCCCTTATAGACGCTCAACGCGCCTTACGTATGGTGCGTTTCCGTGCCCGGGCGTGGAACATTAACCCCGAGAAGGTTGGCTTGATGGGATTTTCAGCCGGCGGTCATCTGGCTGCATCAGCAGCCGTTTACTGCCAGTATAAGCTGGCACAGCCTGTTGACGAGATTGATAAACTGAATGCCCGCCCAGATGCCCTGTTACTTGCCTATCCTGTAGTTTCCTTCCTGCGGTACCCGCAACAATCCGCCATAGAGGCCCTTATCGGCAATGGTGCTTCACAAGAGCTGATAGAAAGCCTCTCCCTTGACCTTAAAGTCCATAGGGACATGCCGCCTGTTTTTATATGGCACACTGCCGATGATAACCAGGTACCTTCGGGTCATAGCCTGCTGTTTGCTCATGCTCTGGCCCGACATGGTATCCCATATGAGTTACATATATTCCCCCGGGGAGGTCATGGCCTGGCCCTTGCAGGTGACAGACCTCACGCCGGTCAATGGGTACCCCTATGTGAACGTTGGCTTAAACTAGTGGGGTTTTGAATTCAGAGGACAGATAGCAATGGATTGGGGCTTTAGCGACAGAGGAAAATTGACCCAAGCGAAAAGCGAGAAGTAAAAATCGACAAGAATTATATTTCGTTTATCACTTTTATTTTTTCACTTTTTACTAAATACTAATTCCACAGCTCAGCTCCAGCTATCACAGCTCCCCCACCAGCTTTAGGCCTTCTGTAAATCCGATTGGGTTATAACCCAGATCTTTACAGGCAGGCGTTATATCGGGATTTGCGTCCTGAGTCATGCCAGTAATGGTCTGCCAGGTCAATAATGGCTGGCGACCAGTGCGTTGTGCCCCAAACTCCGCAGCCGCCGCCAGAATACGGCAAAACCACACAGGTAAATGTATAAATGGCTTGGGAGTACCCATATGTGAAAGAATTTGATGGGCGACCTGCTTAATAGTAAGAGTCTCGCTTCCAGCCAGGTCATATACCTTATCACAGCATTTATCATTATGCAACATAGCGGTAAGAGCGTGTATTATGTCCTGCACATAAACTGGACGTTTAAGAGCTGTACCTGGACCTATAAAGGGTATGACCGGGAACTTTTTTAAATAATGGGCGAAATACATAAACTCCTGAGCGCCGCCCCGTTCATAAGCTAAAGTGGGACGAGCTACAACTTTACATTTTATGGATGAAGCACGAACAAAATCTTCAGCCATTTTCTTAGACCGGGAATAATGATTGGAAGATGTATATGCTACAGAAGCAGAAGATACATAGATAAACTGTTCAACCCCGTGTTCGCTGCTCAACTCTACCATATTACGTGTGCCCTGGTAGTTGACAGCCCCAAACAGGGCTTTTTTATGAGGACTGAGAATAATAGCGGCCAAATGGTAAACACAGTCTACATCGGCAAATGCAGCCTGCACATCGCCCTTGCGCGTAATATCACCAAAAAAGACATCGGCCCCTTCCTTACGGGCTTTTTCACCGAGACTATCACCGGGAAGGGATATTATTCTGACTTTTTGCCCCAGGGCAGTCAGACCCGCTGCCAACCTTCGCCCCATGACGCCGGCTCCGCCTGTAATTAAAATCATGAATGTTAACTTGCTGCGGTTTAGAAACCTGTCATGACATTGTTACCGGGGAAGTCTTTAGAGTCCAGGGCCGCTATAATAGGGTCAGATGAATCTTTTGACAGATTTGTCTGGAAGATAGCGTCATTGCTAAGCGAGCTTCCACTTGTGTCTGTTAACACGGAAACAACAGGCCGTGTAAATTCTGCCTCGTTGGCCTCCACTACTTTTGCTATACAACCGCTCTTAAGCTTAACCAGTGACCCTATTGGGAACAAAGACATGTAGCTTATAAAGCTGCGGATATGGTCAACATCCAGAAACCCGGAACTGCCGAGTTTGAGAACGGTCTCCATACAACGGTAAGGCATGAAGGCGTCCCTGTATGGCCTTTGAGAAGATAGTGCCTCATATACATCGGCAATGGCCACTATCCGGGAAAAGTGATTAATGAAACGCCCCTGCCGGTTTTTTGGATAACCTACACCGCTTAAGCGTTCATGATGCTGATAAGCGGTGATAGGAATGACCTCACTGATACCGGGCAGAGACTCCAGCAGATGAAAGCCTAAAATTGGATGTTTGTGCAATTCATAAGTATCATCACGGGTAAGTGTGCCTTTTTTAAGACGAATACTTTTAGGAATAGCCATCATGCCGATATCGGCTAGAAGCCCGCCGACGCTGATATCGCGCGCCTGTGATCTGGAAAAACCGGCGGCAGCCGCAATATTCATGCTTAGTATAGCTACATTTACGGAATGCTGAAACAGATAATCTACACCATCAGCCTGCCAGGATGCCAGATTAAGTAAAAGGGCCTTATCTACCTCAAAAGTACCTACAAATGAATCTACCAGATTAGCCACTGCGGGGGCAGAA
The DNA here is from genome assembly GCA_964603925.1 of uncultured Bifidobacteriales bacterium. GTDB lineage: Bacteria > Fibrobacterota > Fibrobacteria > UBA11236 > JADFYW01 > CAZRWX01. Next base: position 2,965 of record CAZRWX010000217.1, read on the forward strand.
ATTTTATCACCCTTCGCAAGCCTTTGATAAAGCTTAACTGTACCGGCAATGGCTGCCTCATACTGCTGCTGAGTGGCGGCTTTGTAGCTGGGTGAACGTTCTTTAACACCCATTTGCACCAGCTTGCTGCTATAGGCTGCGCCAAATGCCTTATCAGAAATAGACTTCTGATCGATTTTATTGTCCAGGCGAGTGAGAGCGGGGTTGTTGAGAAGCTTATTTAAGCCCTCGCGACCCTTGGGCACATCATAAAGAATGGGGCCGAAACCGCCCAGGGTTTGTGGATCAGATTCTTCATCTATCCAGTCTACAGGATCCAGATCCTCAATTTTTAAATTGAGCAAATCCCGAATTTCTTCATCTTCGGATCTATTATTCATTGGCTTACCGAAATTTTCATCTCAAAAAACAATATTGACAATTTTCATTCATTCGAAGATAACAAATTTAACTAAGGTTCCTTGCTACCAGTAGATTAACCTCAAAGAGAGATCAACCAACCTCTTGCTTTTCCTTTAATTTTACCTTCTTTTTCAGGATATTAATGTGAAATAAAACACATTTTGCCTTTTTCTACGAAAAAAGCTCAAAAACCCGACATTAAACCTCTGTTAATAAAACCTGACTCCAGAGGCTTATCTATGGCGTCGTCCTTCATCTCCAGAAGATCGAGATGAATAATTTGATCTTCAGCCAGCAACTGCCCTTTTTCATCAACAATAATGGCGACTACCGGTCTGGTAAAGGCATGATCATTAGCGGCTATTACTTTGCCCACACGGCCACTTTTAAGCTGTACCAGAGACCCGACCGGAAAGAGAGACATGTAGCGAAGAAAGTTGCGTACCTTTTCAGCACTGAGCACACCCTTACCTGCAAGCTTGACAATAAACTCCATAGCTCTGTACGGGATAAAGGCCTCACGGTGCATTCGGTTACTGGAAACGGCTTCGTAAACATCCGCAATACTTATAATTTTGGCATAGCTGTGAATAAAACGGCTCTTGCGCTGTTTTGGGTAACCGATGCCCGATTCCCGCTCATGATGCTGATAAACAGCCAGGACCACCCGTTGGGGAATATCAGGGATAGACTCCAGCAAATGACAGCCAAGCATGGGATGTTTCTGAACCTCATAATGCTCCTCCTGGGTAAGGTCATCCTTCTTAAAACGGATAGATTGAGGAATAAGCATCATACCAATATCAGCCAACAGAGCCGCCTGCCCTATCTCCAGCACCTGCTGTTTGGAAAACTTGGAGGCTGTAGCAATATTTAAGGAAATAATACAGACATTTAAGGCATGTAAAAACAGATAATCACTGCCTGCAGAAGCATCACGAAAAGAAGACAGGTTTAGCAGAATGTTTTTGTCCAATACCAGTGTTTGATAAAAATTCATCACCAAATTGTGGATATTCTGGAAGTGAATCTCCTCTAGACCTGCCAGATGACGGTAAAATTGCTCAGTTTCGCCTACAGCAATTTTATATCGTTTTTCTAGAGACTCCTTATACTCCGGTTCACGTTCTGAAGGAGCCAGCTGCTTTAGGGACTTTTCCAGTGAAGGACTTTTGGGACCGTCAGCCTCTAATTGAGCAGCAATACTCCTGTCAAGTTTGAGTATTTGAGGCTGTACAAAAAGCTGATCAAGCCCTTTTTTGCCAGGTTCAATACCCCTAAGCCCCCTGGCCGGCATGATGTTGACAGGAAAACCCGCATCATCACCATCAACATCATAATACTCTTTGAGAATGTCATCATCGAGCTTAAAGTCGAGACTTTGTTCAATGTCATTAAATAAATCATCCCATTGGAAGGACATAATAAGTCACCTTGTAGTTAGCGGCTGGTAGTCTTATACATTTAATGTAGCCCATAAAATCAGAAAGTAGAAAAATAAACCTGTCTGGTTTACGTCTGTAACATAATAACAGCGAACCCGTAATAAAGCTCCCGAAACGTAACTTCTCAATAAGTTGAGGCAATTTACCTTAAAATGTAAAATATTTCTTACGTTCCATCGATTCATACTCCATTTTTTTTAAATGGATGTTCTAATTAAATATCGAGGAAGGGTTGCAAGCAGTGATGACATTGGTTTCATCAAAAACTTGATTTCAAAAAACCCCAATCATAGCCGTAAAGATGCCGCCAGGTAAAAAGGGCAGGTAAAAAGGGAAAAGGGCAGGTAAAAAGGGTCGGACCAAATATTTAACGAAATTCCGATAAATTCAGCAATTACAAACTAAATCATACCTCTTAGAGTTCAATAATCAGCTTATTTTTTGGTCTCTAACTCAATGCACAAAGACCAATTGGGTCTTCTACAACATTTTTGATATCAATCAATTGGGATTTTACTGAGTCTTCAAAACTATTCAAACGACTGAAGCAGGATGCGCCAACATTGAAAATTGTTCCCTCACTGATTGAATGGCCGAATAAATCCCTACAACCGCTTCAGGTCCGGCATCATACACCGATAATATTTCCTCACGTGGAATCTTTATCATCTTGCGCCAATTCCAGTGGGTACATAATTCCCGTGATAAGCGGGTCCTATGCCAATCCGGGTTTTTAGAGAGCAGGGTGCGAATTAATCCAATTTCGGCTTCTCCGATTGAACGCCCTTGAACTACTTGTTCTAAAATCATAGAACTAACATAAGTTCCTTGTTTCAGTGAGTTCAGCTAAAAATGAATTTATTTTCGGCCTAAAAAATGCTTAGAAAGGTGATAGATTAGCATGAATACCCCTGAGTAGTTACTATTTTAAAGTGTAATGAAATGGGCCTTTTTCCGGAGTAAGGGCCAGTTTGTAGTTTTGTATTTCATCCTTTCAGGCTTT
>CAZRWX010000218.1:0-5767 GCA_964603925.1 uncultured Bifidobacteriales bacterium
TTTTTTGTTTTGCCTCCGAGGCTGGAAAGCCGAGAGCAGACGCAGTCGAAGACAAGGATAATTTTGTATTTGAACTATTGGGATTTGTTTGGGATTTAGGATTTTTATATTGGGATTTAACATGATTGCCCTAGATAAAATTGAGCGTAATATCAGGACTGCACCCGTAATATTTAATTATAAACTGCCGCCCTCTGCTTCTCCAGGCTCTCATAAAATTCCAGTAGACCCTCCCCTGTCTTGGCTGAGGTTTTGTATACATTAAAACCCCTGTTAAGGCTCTTACACTCATTAACGGCTTTTTCCACATCAAAACTTACATAATCCAGTAAGTCAATTTTATTAATTATGAGTGTGTTAACCCTGGAAAAAATTGATGGATATTTAAGTACCTTATCGTCACCCTCAGGGGTGGATAAAATTGCGGCTTTTACATGTTCCCCTAAATCGAAGGCCGCAGGGCAGACCAGGTTGCCTACATTCTCAATAATAAGGAACTCTACCCCCGCCAGCTGCAAATGCTCCAAAGCGTGGGCCACGCCATGGGCATCCAGATGACAACCGCCGCCGGTTTGTATCTGATAAGCGCTGGACCCTGCCCGTATAACGCGCTCGGCGTCACGGGTGGTTTGCTCGTCCCCTACTACTACCGCCATCCGGGATCCAAAGTAAGCGGCCATACGCTCCAGGATAGAGGTTTTACCGCTGCCCGGGGAGCTGATAATGTTTACCGCGAAAAGCTTTTTTGATTTAAAAAACTCACGATTGCCCGCCGCCAGGTTATCATTTTTTGCCAGAACATTAACACCAATATCTACTCTGGTATCAGGTGAGGTATGGGTATGGGTATGGGTATGGGTATGGGTATGGCCAGTACTGTTAACGGCACCCGCCGAACATCCGCAATCTTCACACATCTAATTTCTCCTTTATTTCTACGGAATCCACAGTAAACTCATTACCCGATAAAATTTGCCTTTGCAGCGAACCGCAATTAGGACAGAGTGTATACATATCGTCCAGCTGGTACTCCAGAGCGCAAGCCCCGCATACGGCCTGAGCACAGGGCTTTTGTATGACCAGACTGGGTGAGCCGAACCCCCGCTCACCTGCAACCAGCCCAAAGCAAAACTCCAGCGCCTCTGGTGATACACCTGACAAGGGCCCCACGGTTAAATAGACAGCGTCAAGAGGCTTTTGCCCCCCTACTTTATCCCCGATAGCGTCCAGGATATGATGAGCGATAGAAACTTCATGCATTGAGCTGATTATAGCATTTTGGATCCGCACTTGACAAGAAGCCGTGATGATCGTTTCAACGTAATAATACGAGACCCAACTACTGTCATTTCGAATTTGCCCAACTGAGAGCTATTTAGAGAAATCTCCTTGCTATTCCATGGAGACTTCTCACTTTACCTTAAAATTATGTTCCGTTCGAAGTGACAGCGAATAATGGCAATATTAAGACGTCACCCTAAGCGCACCTGTTCAAACGGAATAGTCGAAGTAAGAGCGGGAGGCTGTGCGCCCGCTCATGCTGAGCGTTCCGCTTACAGCGGAATAGTCGAAGTAAGAGCGGAAGGCTGAAAGCGAGATACCTAAACCTGCACGCTATTGGGCATGCCAAACAAATCCCGTTTGACCTCCAGATAATACAGGTAATTATCGTAGGAGACATCAGCCTGCACCCGGTGGTCTACATGGGGGATAAAGCCGCCCTCCTCCACAATAGGTTTTATTCTCAGCAGTTCTTTTTTAATAGCCTGTTTACCCTCTATCAGTACAACTTTATTTACCCCCCCCATCATGCGGATACCGGAATTATTCTTACGCAGATCCACCGGGTCTACACCGGATGCCACCTCCAGGGGGAACATTATATTAACGCTGTTATTAAGCCAGCCGGGCATTAAGGCCCGGAAGTCCCCGTCACAATCCACATAGGCAAAACGGGTACCGGACTTTGTATACACATCCATTACCTTTTTCATGGCCCTGCCGCAGCTTCCAATGAAAAAATCCGGCGTAACAATGGGCCCGTTTTTAAAGGCGATATCCTCCCACCAGCCTATAAGGTCAGGAGAAATATGCTGCGTAACTGCCCGGGCATTAGCCGCACTCACATTACTGAGATCTTCTAATATTTCTTCCAGTAAATCGGGCTGTTCAAAAATGCCCATACATATACCCTCAAAGCCCATCCAGTTGCGTATAATGCCCGCCGTACTACCGCCGTTGCACTCTAATACATAATTCCTGTTTTTTAATAACTCCAGATTCTGTGCCCAGTCAACAAAAACCCGGTTATTTGCGTCAGCTATCAACCTCTCCTTAAAAGGCTGATAAGACGCCTTGTCTTTAATGGGAAAATCCAGATAATGGGGGATAGAGTCTGTGCCGTTTGAGAAGACCTTACACTTAACCCGGTGGTTATCATACATTATTTTGTGAGTGCCATTATCCTCAATAACCTCCGGTTCAAAACATGGCTTAAGGCCGTTATCCACCGATAACCCTTTGCGCCAGACATCAAACCCAAAATAGACATCGGCCTTCTCGATGCAGTCTACATGGGAAGGCAGGCCCTCACTGTGCCAGCGGCGCAATGTATCATTCCAATAGCCGAATTCCGCGTCAATTACACGATCAACCTTTTTAAAATCCATAATATTGTTAAACCTCTCCAGAGGCGCCATCTCCCCCGAAGCCACTTTAACATTTTCATAACTACCCAATTTTGAATATAATTCCGCAAATTCATGGACTTCCATAATAAACTCTCCTTATTCACAACCTAATTTACCGTATTTTTAATAGATTATAATAGACAAAGGTAATATTACATGGACATTAATAATATTCTAAGCCTGATTTCAAACAAGAACGCGCCCATACCTTGTATTGCTAATTATTTCTCTCCTGGCCCCGGCAGGGCCTCCTGGGGGCCGCGCATTATCGCCGATTATGAGCTTATTTACCAGGTTGAAGGCAGCGGTCAATACCTCGAAAGCAATGGATTGCCCAGGCCGTTAAAGCAGGACCAGGTGCTGCTTATACCCCCGGACACAGAGCATACGTTCTTGTGCCCCGGACCTGAAGCAAGCATTATAAGCTGCATACATTTTTCTTTTACTCCACAGGTCAAGTTCTTTAAGTCAGCTATTTTTGATGTATCGGGCGACCATAATATTCTGTTTTTGTTTAAATCCATAGCAGGGGAATATGACAACCGCTCCCCCTATGTAAGCACTATTATGTCTTCTCAATTAACAGAGATCTGGTTGCGGATTTTACGGTGCAGGCAACAGCAGCACAACATACCCGATACTGTTACAAATGCCCGCGCTTACATAAAGAATTTTTACTATCACCCCATTACGCGTGTCAGTCTGGCCAGGAGCCTGCGTATCACCCCCGAGCACCTGAATTTTTTATTTAAGACCCATTGCCGTACCACTCCCCTGGCTTATTTAACCTTAATCAGAATGAATCATGCAAAAAGGCTGCTTAAGGAGGCAAACCTGTCAGTTAAAGAAATAGCCTTTAAAGTTGGTTACCAGGACCCATTGTACTTTTCCCGGGTTTTCCATAAACATACTGGTATATCACCCAGGCAGTATATTGAATTGTAAGCAGTATTCAGCAAGCCATTTATCGTCCCGCTCTCTGTTTGTCAACTTAGCAATATCCATGACCTGCCACTGTCATTTCGAATTGACCCGACTAAATGATATTTTGAGAAATCTCCCAGCAATTCCACGGAGACTTCTCACATTATCTCAAAAATATGCCATGTTCGAAGTGACAGGATCGTGCTCGTTTGCGTAAAAAAACATTCGCTGAACAGTCAATTGCCTGCTTGAATTTTTACAAACGTCCTCTTGCCCATTTTAAGCACATGCTCACCTGTAACCTCTACATTAGCTTTGGGGTCTGTTATCTTTTCCCCGTCAAAACTCACACCCCCGTTTTGCACCATGCGGCGGCCCTCACCGTTACTATTGACCAGACCGGCAGCTGCTAAAAGGGCGGGCACCCAATGGGGGCCTTTTTCCACCTTGGTAACCGGAATATCCTCTGGAAGAGTTACCCCGGCATGGATTTTACGTTCGTCCGCCTGGGCTGCATCGGCCTTATCAGCGCCGTGATACTGGGTGACAATATCTTTTGCCAGACGGGTTTTAAGATCGTTAGGATTGATTTTACCTGACTTCATATCCGCCGCGTTCTGCTTAATCTCCTCCACAGGCACATTGGTAAGCAAGGTAAAGTAGTCCTCCATCATGGAGTCCGGCAGGTTGTAGAGCTTATGATACATGGACTGGGGGGTCTCGCTTATGCCTATGTAATTACCCAGACTTTTGCTCATCTTCTCCCTGCCACAGGTGCCTAAAAGAATAGGCATAAAGAGACCAACCTGAGGTTCCTGACCCTCGGCTTTTTGTAAGTCCTTACCCCGAATAATATTAAACTTTTGATCGGTGCCGCCAAGTTCCACATCGGCCTTTATCATGACAGAATCATAGCCCTGCATTATGGGATAGAGAAACTCATGCAGACTTATGGGCTGGCCGCCACGGTAGCGGTTTTGAAAGTCCTCCCGCTCCAGCATTTGGGCCACGGTAATTTTACTCATAAGGTAGGTAACCTTATCAAAACTAAGGCCCTTAAACCAGCTACCGTTATACACTATCTCCGTATGCTCCCTGTCCACTATTTTAAAAAACTGCTCCTGATAGGTTTTGGCATGCTCCAACACCTCCTCATGGGTAAGCATGGGACGGGTTTTATTTTTACCCGAAGGGTCGCCCACAGTGGCGGTGTAATCGCCGATAATGAGAATGACTTTGTGCCCCAGTTCCTGAAAATCCCGCAGCTTGCGCATGACGACCGTAAACCCCAGATGTGTATCGGGGGGCCGTGGGGTCTACACCTAGTTTGATATTAAGCTGCCGCCCGGTTTCGAGCTTTTTTAACAAATCCTCTTCAGAGAGGATTTCCACAGTGCCGCGTTTTATAATTTCCAGTTGTTCTTTTGGTGATTTCATAATTACTAACGTTAAATTAACATTCTGACTGTTTAAAGCTGATATCTTAAATGCACAGCATTTATGGTAAAAAATACGCCCCCTTCGACTAAGCCTGTCCTGAGCCCGCTCATGCTGAGCGCCTGCTGGTTTACCAGCTAGCAGCCGAAGGGCTCAGGGTGACAGGCGTATTCTGACGCTGACAGCTATTATTAATATGTAAAAAAAATGTAATTATGTCTTTTTTGGGAACAGGAGCACAGGGAATTCTGCCCTGTCCCCAGGCAAGAACTCACTCTTTATTGGAGGAGTCCCAAAAGTTAACAAATTCCGATAAGCGCCTACTGAGCGCAATTTGATGCTGGTAACTCACCGCGCGCTATGTCCTGACGGTAGGTTTTAACTGTACTAGCACCGCTCTTGAACTTATAAATCACCTTCCAGACATAAACGCCGTGAGAAACAAAAACACCATCATTATCCTTCTGGTTCCATACCAGGAAGCTCAACCACCCCGCAGGCTGGTGATCTGGATCAGGATGAAGATTGCGACAGCGATTCAGGAGCAGATATGATGTTTATATCCTGCCTAAGGAATGGTAAACCCGTCCAAATCACCGCCGGTAGAGCTGAAAACTACCGTACTTGTGGAAGGATCTATCCATGGTCCCTGATCAGCGCTGCCGCTGACATCACCAAAAGGCCACAGGCTTACAGGACCATCGTCTGTATTATTA
>CAZRWX010000219.1:0-5763 GCA_964603925.1 uncultured Bifidobacteriales bacterium
GAAGAGGATAAAAAAATATGAATTAATTGCTTGACAGAGAGTCTCTTATAACCGGTTTATTAGAACGCATCCGCCTAAGATAGGCGGATGCGTTCTAATAATTAGCCGGGAGCACAGACATAAACCGGGTGATATAAATAAAACAATTACCCCTTATTTCCAGGTAACCACCTGGTGCTCCAGACTCAAGGGATCCACGCTATGCAGCAGCGAGACAAAGTCCCCCACACCCAGGGCGTTTACCAGCGAGAGAATATTAAGGTGGCGGTCCTGGCCACGGCCCTCACCCACCCAGCGCAGGTGCTTAAAAAATGGCGTGTATGCCTCCTTATTATCCTGGTACAGGGACAATGCCGCCTTGGATAAATACCTGCTCCAGCTTTTGCTCAGGCCAGATTTTAAATAATTTAGCAGATGCTGGCGCCTTAAATCGGATGGCAGAGCACCCTTATGGCGCTCCTGGACTTGTTTAAAAATATCATCAAACAGGGTCTGGTTTAAACTGCCCGCCCCTTTACTGCCTGCCCAGACTTCGCTGGTAAAGGCGGCCTTGAGCTGAGAGGGCTGCAGACTGATTAAGTCCGGCAGCATTAATTTGTGGGATTCAAAGGCAGCACCCATAGCCTGAGGCAATACCGTAACTGTAGCCCTGGGAAACACCAGAGGCCGCCCGCCGGTAAACGCCGGAAAAACATCGCGCAGCTGGCAAAAATAGCCCATCTCACTGGGACCAAGTACATGGCCTGCCACGGGGAAAACTGAATCTATAAGAAGGGGACGGCTAACGGCATCATGGCTGAGTTGCAGACCCGCACCACTGGCGCTATAGGAGGAGACATCCAACGGCACCGACCCGTTAAATATGCGGCCACCACCCATTGTCAGCCTTTGGCGTACCTTCAACGTCAAGGATTGACGCACATCCTCATTCAAGCTGAATGCATGTACGGTACCAGAGGGGAAACTGGCCTGTGGCTTTAAGCCAAGACCCCCTATTTCGCCAGTGGCTTTTTCATAGAGAGATTCAAACTCCGGTGCCCGTTGTACAACACTACTCATGGCGCTGGCTGCCAGCTGCCGGAATTTACCGGAATAGCCATTGATAAACAATACACCCAAAGGTCCCAGAAACTTCTGGAGTATATATTGAAAACCTGACGAAAAAGAGTTTTGAGGTTTGAGAGCCTCCCTGGCAATATCCATGGTCTCCGGGCCCCAGTAGGCCTTAAAAGACTCCAGAACATCAATACTGTTATTACCAAAATTACGCGCACCTACTGGTATAAGCTCCCGCTCACCCTCAAAGGGCAGCTTAAAAAAGCCAGATACTGCCGGAGCCTCCAACAACTCTACCCGGTTACACTCCAGCAGGTCGGAGTCATCACCCGCTATCCAGAAAACCGGGATAAAGACCTTGCCGGTTTTCACCCCCAGGCGGCGGCATAAACTAACAGCGGTAAGGGCCTTATAAATGCTGAGCAAAGGGCCCCCCAGAAGACCAGGCTGCTGGCCGGTAAAAACAAAAACAGGTTTTTTAGAGCCTATAAGTTTAAGGTTATCTTCCTGAGAAGGTGTTAAGGGCAACAGGGACATTTCTTGCCTGAAAAGGCTGTTAATGGCCTGGTAGCTCCAACCGCGCTCAGGAGACTGCAGGAAATCAACCCGCTCTGCAAGAGCGGCATCATCCATAATATTTTTTACAAAATTGCCCTGGCCCGTTTGCCAGAGACGCTCCCAGACAGATAAACTTCTGGGACATTTATGTATATGGTAAGCCCTCATGCAGGCTTCCTCAATAAAAGCGACATGCGCGGTGAGAGTTCGCTCTCATACACATTGCCCGCTTCATCTCCCAACACACTATGGATGGTAAAACCATGACTTATACAAGCAGCTTTAATCTCCTCCAGAGTATACAAACGCAGACGCTCTTCAAATAACCTGGGAGTATGATGGGCCTTAATAAGCTCAATGCGCTTTACTACTACACTGCCCTGCATTTTACGCTGTTGAATCACCCTGCCATTATCCAGGATTTTTTCGTCCCTGGGTATAAGCCCATTAACAATGGGGACCTTATTAGCCAAGTCCAGATAAAACCAGCCCGACGGCAGCAAAATATTATAAACGCCCCTTAATACCTGAGCGTCCTCCTCAGCGGTCTTAAAATAGCCATAGGAAGAGAAGAAAGATGTGACCAGGGAAAACACCCCCGAACCAAAGGGTAAGTGACGCATATCGACTTGAGCAACTTTGTGACCAGCCTTTTTTGACTGACCCAGCAGCACATGGCTTAAGTCTACACCTATGGCCCTGTACCCTAGTGAACGCCAGGCGGCCAGATGCCGACCGCTGCCGCAGGCTAAATCCAGTATGAGGTCTCTTTTCTTAATGTTGGCATGGGACACGCACACCTGCACCTGATTACATGCCTGCTTAAGGTCACGATGACTGTAGAGTTCGGCATAATCCTCATTAAACCAGCGCTGGAACCACTCCGGCTCTTTAGTGTTAACTTTCACGAGAATAAAAGCTATTAAAAAATGGTATTCTGGTAATGCTGACGATAGTACCAGAGCATTGGGTCGGTTAGCTTATAGTTATGTTTGCCAAAAGGCATACCTGTAGGAAACCTGAGCCCATAGCCCACATGAACATGGGGACCAGTAGTATGCCCTGTCATACCCACAGTGCCAATAACCTGACCCTTCTCCACCCAGTCCCCGGTTTTAACCAGACGTTCATCCATATGAGCAAAGAGCAATACGTCTTTGTCACGCTCTATGGCAACCAGACGTCCTGCCATTTTATAAACGGCGCAAAAAGCCCGACCGGAAACCGGGGAAATTATTTTGCTGCCGAAAGCCGCGGCTACATCTACACCCTCGTGCTTGAGACCGCCCCCATAACCGCGCTCCGCCCATGTCCCCGTGATATAAGGGAAAGGATCGCTGACCATTTGTAAAAAGCTGTCATAAGCGGGTTTGTCAATGGGATAGCTGGGATTATTAATAAGGGAAGGGGGAAAAAACTCCACCACAGACCCGGTGGGTATTAAAAAATCTGACTTAATCTGCTGGGTGGCAGGAGCACGCAGATTATGATAAGCCACCACCTCCCGGACATAATTTTCCACCTGGCTTTGGGAAGGTACTATTGCCCGGTAACGGGAAATGGCATACTTGGCCACCCGGTAAACGGACTCAGACTGACTGAACCTGTATTTGACTCGAGGCTGGGAGATAGTCTCCATTTGGCCCATGGCATAGGGTACGGGGATTTTGCTTTGTAAAAGCTCCCGGTTCCAGAATATTACCGCCAGAAATACCGCGGCCTTAACCAGACGCCGGGTGGTAACGATATCCTGCATGCGCCACCCTCGTTTAGGCAGCCCCGAACGTGATGACTGGTTGAGAACTGACTGTACCATCCTGGCAAGAGAAGTGAAGGCGCTTATCAGCAGCTCGTGTTTTTTGTCCTCCGGTATGGAATGGCCTTCGTCCTGAGAGTTGCGAATTGCCACGCTCTCAGGAATTTCCAAATCAAAAACAATGGACTCAGGTAAAAATAAACGGCTCTTTTTGTTACCATACTGGACTGTTTCTACCAGAGTTTTTAGAAACTCCCTGTTCTCGCACATGGTGCGGACCTTACCGACTTTTTTAGAACTGCCGCTACCATATACCTCGTTTTTGACAATGCGGATCTTAAGGCCGGAATTGTTGCGGACAAGAGTTTTTAGATGTATAAGGTACTCTTTTAAGGACCTGGTGGATAAAGCATTGAGGGTAACGGGTATAAGGGTAAGATCGGCAAGCGGGTAAAGTTTGGAGATCATAATGTTCCATGCAGATGGTGTATCCAGAATAATGTATTTGTATACGTCCCTTAACCTGACCAGATTATGGACCAGGTTCTTAACTCTGCGGGCATCCATTGAATAATACAGGTCCCGATTACCACCGATAAGATCCAGCCCTGAGTGAACCTTATTAGTGTAGTGGGAAAACTCTGAAGCCTGCTGGCCAGAGGTGCCGCTAATACTGCGCACTGCCTGCATGGCGGTAGTTATTTTGTAATAAGCCGCCTCGTAGGGAGCATTGGGGCTGTGGTATATGCGGCGGTTAAATAACTCAAAACTGGAATATTTAAGCTTGCCCGGCTCCAGACCCAGAGCTGAGGTAGCGCTACCCTGAGCGTCCAGGTCTACAATAAGCGTACGGCCCTTTTTGGATAGAATACTGGCTAAATTAGTAGCTAAGGTGGATTTGCCGACACCGCCCTTAATATTGGCAATTTGTATGATGCCGCCTCTTTCCCTGTCGGCGAATATCAGCGGAATTTTCATAAAACCTGACTATGCCGGAATGCTTTGGGCCTTATCCAGAACGGCTGTGAACTCACTGATATCCATACTTGTGGAAAACAGACCTGTGAAGGATTTAGAATCACGAAACTTAATATGTGAGGACCCGTACTCATTGGCCAGTACTAAAAGAGGCTTTTGATTGAGAGCATCTAAAAGACCAAAATACTTGAGCAGGGATGCATGGGTCTGCCATGTTTTGCGATCTACAATTATAGCGTCAAACTGCTCAACTTCGCGGTTACTGGTAAGTTCTTCAAAATTGTTGTAAACTGCCTCATATTGAGTTTTGCCAATCATATTGGAGATGGCAAGTTTTATCCTTTTATAGTTTGTGAAAATGAGCAATTTCATTAAGTGGTTCCTTTTCGCTATTGATGGTGATTTTATTAAATATTTTGGGTAAATGTAGCAATGAGCACGCTTTTGTAAATCAGCCTGAGCCCGGTGGGCTAATGTACCCCCATAAAATCACCATAAACGTAGTAACAGGTTACTTAGATTTTATAAAATCAACTCAGGGAAATCAAGGGTAATATGCCTTTTGCCGCTAAAAAGCAAACCCGAACATGGCCAAGGCCGTAAGCGATTGGGGATTTTCGTCCCCCTCCTTGTTTATTTTTGAAAAGCTGATAATATAACGAATATCAAAGGTTCCCAGCCCAAAATCCAGCCCGCCGCCAATTACCAGGCCATAAGCTTGTTTTTCGTCATTATTTTTGTCATAATTGCCGGGTTGAGGAGGTATAGAAATAATATTGCCATGCCTGTTACCAGATTGAGTGATTTCTACACTTTTGGATATTTGATACCCAAAATATGGCCCCAAAAGCAGATGGGGCTCATTAGCCGTAAACCCCGGAGCATAAAGTTTGAATAAAAGCGGTATTTCGATATAATCGATTTTAGCAGTGTTGGTGGTGGTGGTATCTGTTTCCATCATAGGACCTACTAACGGATTTGCCTCTTTGTGAAACACGCTCTCCTTACCGCCTTTCATTATATAAAGGAGCTCGGGCTGTAGGGAAAATAGCTCATGAAACTTAACCCGGAGAAAAACACCACCTCCGATACCCAGAGTGGGACCGCTAAAATCAAGAGGAGGTGACCAGAGCTGCCTGATAATGCCCCCGCCTTTAATACCTGTAAAAACCTCCCCAAAACTGGTGGCACTCAACAATGCCAGCACCATCATAGAGGTAAATAATTGTGATTTTTTCATATAAGCTCCTGATTTTACCAGATCAACAGCCGAATAAGACGGCCTTATCTTGTTTAATCCATTATTATTTCAAAATACCTGGCTGAGATTTAATCCACACCCTTAATTTAAAATTCCTGACCGGTCATTTCAGATAAATTATGCCCGATGAGCATTTTCACATCCTTCGTCTCTC
>CAZRWX010000220.1:0-5735 GCA_964603925.1 uncultured Bifidobacteriales bacterium
GCTATTTTTGAGGAAATAGTGAAACTTACGCCCTCCTATGGCGGCATGACCCACGACCGTCTTAAAAAAGAGGACGGCCTCTGCTGGCCCTGTCCCACAGCCGATCACCCCGGCACACCTATCCTTCATATAGGCAAGTTTACGCATGGCCTGGGCAAGTTTCACGCGGTGCCATTTATACCACCTGCAGAGGGTGCGGATGACAAGTATCCGCTAACCCTTACAACAGGGCGACTGTTGTATCATTATCATACCGGCACCATGACTATGAAGAGCCCGGGGTTGAACGAAAGAGTACCGGAGTGTTTTATTGAAATTTCCAATGAGGATGCCAAACAATACAACATCAGCCAGAACCAGCCCGTCAAGGTGGCTTCCAGGCGCGGGTCTATAACAGCTGAGGCCCATATTTCAGATAAAATGATGCCCGGCACAGTGTTCATTCCCTTTCACTTTGCTAACGCGGCCGCTAACCGGCTTACTAACGCGGCATTGGATCCTGTATGTAAAATCCCCGAGCTTAAAGTGTGCGCAGTCACCATAGAGGCTGGCAGCAAATCCAAAGGCAAAAAACGCTGGGGCCAGCTGGACATCCAACTCAACAGCCGTGATATTGAAGACGCTTTTGTGGAGTTCCTTACAGTAGAAGGCTTGGCGGAAAAAAAGTCTCAGGTGGATGACGTTCTTAAAAGCCACCGCAATATCCCTGGCGCTATTATACCCGTGCTGCAAAAGGTGCAGAAGATTATCGGCTATCTACCCACAGTGGTACAGAGTTACATTGCCTTGGGTATGAACCTGCCGGACAGCGACGTTTACGGCATTGTAAGTTTTTACGCTTTCTTTTCTCAAGTACCCTCAGGCAAGTACACCATTAAGGTCTGCATGGGCACTGCCTGTTATGTAATGGGTGCCGGTGAAATTACCAGCCGTTTTGAGGATGTTCTGAATGTAAAAACCGGAGAAGTTACAAAGGATAAAATGTTCGGTCTGGAGACTGTACGCTGTCTGGGCGCCTGCGGCCTGGCCCCGGTTATAATGGTAAACGACGACACTCATGGCGCCATGAACGCCGATAAGGTTAAAGGGATTATAGAACGTTATAAAAACATGTGATTTGCATGGCTTGTAGGGCTAGTTCACGAACTAGCCCTACAGGCAGGGTTCATGAACCCTGCGAACCAGGATCAGGAGAATTTTAATGCAAAAAATGACAGTTGATAAATTAAAAGAGATAAAGGCTAAAATTCAGCCCGAGCTGGATATAAACCAGAGCGATTACCGGGCCAAGGTTGTGGTACACATGGGAACCTGCGGCATATCCGCCGGGGCCAGGCCCGTTATGGAGTCTTTAAAAGAGGAGCTGGCAAAGTCCGGTAGTAAGGACATACAGCTTACGGAATCCGGCTGCCCCGGGCCCTGTAGTCAGGAACCCATGATTACCGTACAGCTTAAGGGCCAAAGTCCGGTTAAATACATCTATGTAGATGCCGACAAGGCTAAAGTTATTTTTACCGAACATGTCCTTGAAGGTAACATCGTAACTAAACACGCCCTGGCTCAGGGCGTGGAGACAGAGGCTTAAACCCCAGAGATAAAATGGCAGAGACAAAAACTCCAGAACTCAGAGAACTTGGTTTTTTCAAACACCAGCGCCTGGTGGCGCTTCGCAACCGTGGTGTTATCAACCCCGATTATATCGATGAATACATCGGCCGGGACGGGTATCAGGCAGCGGCCAAAGCCCTTCTGGAGATGACGCCTGAGTCAATTGTGTCAGAGGTGGAAAAATCCGGTCTCCGAGGTCGTGGTGGGGCTGGTTTTACAACAGGTATGAAATGGAAGTTCTGCGCGGGCGCCAAAGGCGATGTAAAGTATATCCTGTGTAATGGTGATGAGGGTGACCCTGGTGCTTTTATGGACCGCTCCCTTTTAGAGGCGGACCCCCATGTAGTTATAGAGGGTATGATAATAGCCGGCAGGGCTATTGGTGCCACGCATGGTTATATTTATGTACGTGCCGAGTATCCCCTGGCTATCCGCCGCCTTTATCAGGCTATCGATCAGGCTAAGGCCTACGGCCTTCTGGGTAAGGATATCCTGGGTTCAAGTTATGATCTTAACATAGACATATATCAGGGTGCGGGAGCTTTTGTCTGCGGTGAGGAGACGGCCCTCATACGTTCCATCGAAGGTAAACGCGGTATGCCCCGCCCCCGCCCGCCTTTCCCGGCCTATCAAGGTTTATTTGGCAAACCCTCTGTGTTAAACAACGTGGAAACCCTGGCCAATGTACCCCGCATTATTCTTAAAGGTGCAAAATGGTACAATGGCTTAGGCACAGAAAAAAGCAAAGGCACAAAAGTATTCGCGGTATCAGGCTGTATTAATAACATAGGCCTTATAGAAGTGCCCATGGGTACCACTCTGGGCACTATTGTAAACGATATTTGCGGCGGTATCAAAGGCCGCAAACGCAAGTTTAAGGCCATACAAATCGGGGGCCCCTCCGGCGGTTGTCTGCCTGAGAGCCTTATGGATACCCCTGTGGACTACGACTCCATAACCAAAACCGGCGCTATTATGGGTTCGGGTGGTATGGTGGTTATGGACAACAAAAGCTGTATGGTGGATGTAGCCAAATTCTTCCTGGGCTTTACGGCCGAAGAGAGCTGCGGCAAGTGCACCCCCTGCCGCGAGGGTAATGCGCTATTACTTAAAAAACTCACGGACATTACTGAGGGCCGCGGTAAAGAGGGCGACCTGGAAGAGCTCGAAGAGCTCTGCCACTACATTATTGATACCAGCCTGTGCGGCCTGGGCCAAACGTCCCCCAACCCCGTACTTACCACTATCAAGTATTTCCGCGAGGAGTATGAGGCCCACATCAAGGACAAAAAGTGCCCGGCCAAACGCTGTGCCGCTCTCCTTGATTTTACCGTTATCCCCGACAAGTGTACCAAGTGCGGCAAATGCAGCAAGGTGTGCCCGGCGGGCGCTGTGGTATGGGAAAAAAAACAGGTGGCAAGTATTGATAAAAGCAAATGCACCAAGTGCCTCAGCTGCTATGGGGCCTGTGAGTTTGACGCTATAGAATAGGGTTTGTAATTGTTCACCACAGAGGCCCAGAGGACACAGAGTATGCGGATTTGAAGAAGTAACCTTTTAAAAAAGTTCCTCTGTGTCCTCTGCGCCTCTGTGGTGATTCCGGTGTATTCATTTTAGTTAGCTTTGTTTTTTCCCTGAATAGATGTAAAATTAACAATATGAATTTACAGGATATAAAACCAAATATTAAAAAGGCCCTCTTCCTTGCTAAAAGGCAGCTGCCGGAGTTTGTGTGTGATGCGGTTAATCTGGAGGGCATTAATTATACTATCCCCGAAGTCCAGACTCTTCTGGAGGGCATAACTGTAGGCGGCCACAAGTTATCCGATGAAAATATCACACTTAATCAAGCCAATACCTGGAGACTGTTATTCAAATCAATTGAAGACAATGTCTTTAATATGAAAAAGGCCTTTGCCTGTAAATGCCATGAGATTGCTGCCAGAGAGGAGGCCCTTACCTGGGGGCTGTTCCGTACCGGCGGGGTCACTATTGCGGGTACAGACTATATCCCTCCTGCTGCCGATGACCTGGATAAATTGTGGGATAAAATGGTATCTGAATCAGAAGAAATAAAAGATGTATACAAAAGGGCTGTTTTTGTTTTTCTTACTATGGCACGCACCCAGTTTTTTTATGATGTAAATAAGAGGATGGGCCGCTTTTTGATGAATGGTCTGTTATTGAGCCAGGGCTATCCGGCTATTAATTTGCCCGCCAAAAGGCAATTAGAGTTTAACGGGCTGATGCTGGCCTTTTATGAAAGTAATGATATGAAAGAAATGACAACCTTTATGCTTTCCTGCCTTTCCGCTCAAGCTGTTAAAATCATGTCTGAATAAGCACCATGATTAAAATAAACCGCAAAACCATCCTTATACTGGGCTCTCCCCGCGGTGGCACTACGTGGATTGCCAATGTACTTGCCAGCCCATTTCGCTACAAGCTTTTATTTGAACCATTTTACGATTATTATGTAAAAGAGGCCGCTGAGGTTGCCGGCAAATACATACATCTCGCGGATATCACACCTTCCATGGTCACTTTGTGTGACCGTGTATTTAATGATAAAATATCCGGAGACTGGGTTGCTCAGGCCTGTAACAGGCGGTTTTACATGCACCGCTGGCCCCTGTGGGCGCGCTGTCGAATAATTAAGGCCATTCGCGTTAACTTGTTTGCGCCCTGCCTGCGCACTATTGGGGGACCGGGTCTTCCCATCCTCTTTATTGTACGGAACCCTTACAAAACCATTAACAGCCAATACAGCAAGAACTGGGACTGGCTCTATGATATTTCCAGCCTTCTTGGCAACCAGGCGTTTTTCGAGGAGTACAATATACCCATAAGCAAACTAACTCCTCAGGCATGCACGCCTATTGGCAAACTGGCCCTGCGCTGGGTTATTGAGAACCTTTATCTGCTTAAGTACGGCGATAAATGGGATATTAAACCCCTGTACTACGAAACTTTTTTAAAAAACCCTGTGTCTGAGTTTAAGGCCATATGCAGGGAGTTGGATATTAATGTGCCCTCCAACCTGGAAGCCCTGGTTAAAAGGCCCTCCCATACCACCAGGGAGACGAGCCCTGTCAGGGTTAAAGGCGCAAAAGAAATGAAGCTGAATACTGAGGAAGTGGATACAGTTAAAAGAGTGCTGGACATTGTGGAATACGAGTATCCCTTTTCTAAATAAACAGCACCGCAGCCTAAGGCTGCTGCTTTACGGCATCCAGCACCCTTTGGGATTCCACACTCAATGTTCCGGTATAATACTCATCTAGTACCCGTGTAACCAAAACCTGGACCTGCGGTTCAGTCTCCAGGATCTCCAGCAACCCCTGCAAAATTTTTATTTCGTTTTTGTCTTCCAGGGGGTGGTTGTATACTTTGGACATTTTTTGAAGAAGGATCTCCCGGTTAATGGGGCTTTGAGAAACCATATAGGTAGATACAAAAAAAGCCAGAGACTGCTCCCTGGTGTATGTTCGGGTCAAAAGAGAGAGAGCCAGACCCCTGGCAAACTCGGGCGCGTTTTTCATCCCCAGAACAGGCATTAAAATTTTCCCCGCCTCGGTATAATTAGAGTCTATGGTAAGGCGTGCCATAGCCGCGAAAATGCGCATCTCATAATTTTGTGGAAACTGGGCTATGCCTTTTAAGAGTAACTCCAGAGATTGGGGATAAGTTGACACATTCTCCTGCAGAATAAGCCCCCCAAACTGATAAGCGTATTCAAAGCGGGGATCCAGAGTGACCACAATTTTAACAATGTGGCCTATCCACTCATAGCTCTCATGCTTCATATAAGCATTGGCAAAATAGAGTATGCCCTTTACCCATATAAAGCTGGCGGCCGCCTCATCAAAACCCAGAACAGCCGGCTTTAAAACCCTACCCGAAGGCAGATATGTGAGCTGAGACTCATACCAGTCCCCGGGTCGGGCTTTGTCTGCCTGATTAAGAGTGAAAGCGCACAACACCCAAAGCAGAATAATAAGGCCTATGCCAAACCAGAGCCGGGTATTAAGAAAAGCAGGTTTCAATAGATTAGCTTTCTGGTGCAGGACAGTTCATGGGCATAATCTAAAAATAGAGATTTTTACCTGCTTGCGGCATCTTAATTA
>CAZRWX010000221.1:0-5732 GCA_964603925.1 uncultured Bifidobacteriales bacterium
TTTTGATTTATTGCGGCAGGCATTATCAAAAGAACTTGTGGAAGATAGTGATGAGCGATATCGGCTGGACTGGCCTGGGAAAAAAGCGTCATTATTAAAAGCTAATACACCCATTACAAAGACGCTCAGGCCATGCAGGGAAGAAAGTGTTAATTTCGACACGACGGAGAACTTATATATCGAAGGCGATAATTTTGAAGTTCTGAAAATATTACAGGAAAGTTATCTGGATAAGGTGAAGATGATATACATCGATCCGCCATATAATACCGGGAATGATTTCATTTATAGAGATGATTTTAAAAAAAGTAAAGATGATTATGAAGAAGAAATAGGCGTTGAAGACGATGAAGGTGGGAAGCTGTTTAAAAACACCGACAGTAATGGCCGATTTCATTCTGATTGGTTGAGTATGATGTATGAGAGGCTCGTGGTGGCGCGGGATCTGTTGCGGGATGATGGGGTTATCATGATTTCAATAGGTGATGATGAAATACATAATGTCAAAAAACTCTGTGATGAAATTTATGGACAGGACAATTTCATTCTCACATTCTCTAGAATGATGAAATCAGGAGGCGCAAAGGGCCGCTTTTACACACCAAGTATTGACTATATTCTGGTGTATTCAAAGTCAATTGAAAGCACAAATTATTTCAGAAAACCTTTAACAAAAGAACAAATAGAAAGGTTCTACAATAAAATTGAACTGGAAGGTCCTAGAAAAGGTGAATTGTATGGCGAAGAAAGGTTGTATAAAGCAAGTTTAGATCATCGTCCAAATCAGCGTTATTATATTCAATGTCCTGATGGTTCGTTTGTAATACCACCAGGAGTAAATTTTCCTCATAAGAAAGGTCAAGGGGAAAAAGTATTGCCTACTTCTGAAGATGGAGTTTGGAAATGGATTTTTGATAGGTATAAAACTGAGTTAACCCAAGGGAACATAGTTTTTAAAAGCACCAATACTTCCGCCTTAGTTGATCAAAATGGCAAAAAAAGTCATTGGAATATTTACAATAAACTTTGGTTAAATGAACAGCAGGAAAAAGGAGCCGTCCCTTCTAATTTCATTGGTAACTTTGAAAACCGCCAGAGTTCTTCTGAACTAAAAGAACTAAAAATCCCTTTTGATTTCGCAAAACCAACTAATTTGATAAAATACCTGACAGGCTTAGTTGGAACAAAAAATAATGACATAATTCTAGACTATTTTTCTGGATCAGCTTCTACGGCGCATGCTGTATTACAGTATAATGTAGATAATGGATGCCACTGTAATTTTGTTATGGTTCAACTCCCCGAATCCTGCGATGAAAGCAGTGAAGCTTACAAAGCCAGTTTCAAAACCATAGCCGAAATCGGGAAAGAGCGCATCCGCCGTGCCGGTAAGAAAATCGTTAAGGAACTTTTAGAAAAAAATCAGCAACAAAAACTTGGTGAAGAACAAGTTGACCCATCAAAACTTGACATTGGGTTCCGCGTCTACAAAACAGCAGACACAAACATGAAAGATGTATTCTATCATCCAACCGAACTCAACCAAAAGCAACTTGACCTCCTGCAAAGCAACATAAAAGAAGACCGCACACCAGAAGACCTTTTGACCCAGGTAATTCTCGATCTTGGCCTGGAATTGTCCTTACCCATCGAAACCAAAAAGATACATGACAATGATGTATTCATCGTACAAACCAACGCCCTGGTTGCCTGCTTTGATGACAAAATCAATTTTAAAATCATGGATGAAATCGCGAAGCTTAAGCCTTTAAAAGTTGTATTTAAAGATTCAAGCTTCAAAGATGACAAAGACCGTATCAATGTGGAAGAGCGGTTTAAAAGGCTTTCCCCGGAAACCAGGGTAACGGTGATTTGATGAGAAAAGATAAACCAACAAAAGCGCCTAAACCTAAAACAAAGGCACTCACTGTTAAGGATGAGTTAACCGAGTTCTTGCTTTATACTACACCAGAAGGGCAGGTAAAAGTTGAAATATTTATCAGAAAGGAATCGGTCTGGCTTACTCAAAAGCGTATGGCGGAACTTTTTGGTGTAGACACTTCAACAATAAACGAACATCTGAAAAACATCTACCAAACTGGCGAACTGGCTCAAGAGGCAACTATTGGGAAATACCCAATAGTTCAAAAGGAGGGTAAAAGAGAGGTAAAGCGGGAAGTCCATTTTTATAACCTGGATGCCATTTTATCGGTAGGATACCGTGTAAATTCCCGCCAGGCCACCCAATTCAGAATCTGGGCCACCCAGATATTAAAAGAATATATCATCAAAGGCTTTGCCATGGATGATGAAAGGCTTAAAAACGGCAGGTTTTTCGGGCAAGACTACTTCAAAGAACTACTCGAAAGAGTACGGTCAATCCGGACCAGTGAAAGGCGGATTTACCAGCAAATTACGGATATTTTCGCGGAATGCAGCATAGATTATGACCCTGCATCCGATATTACCAAAACATTTTATGCCATGGTACAGAACAAGTTCCACTATGCCATAACCGGGCAAACAGCAGCGGAGATTATCCACTCTAACGCAGACAAAGACAAACCCTTTATGGGAATGATGACCTGGAAAAACGCCCCAAATGGCAGGATCTTAAAATCGGATACAGTCATTGCCAAGAATTATCTGAAAGAAGAAGAAATAAAAAAACTTGAAAGAAGCGTCTCCGGCTATTTTGATTATATCGAACGTCTCATTGAAAACAGAACTACCTTGACTATGGAAGGGCTGGCGGATTCAGTAAATAAATTTCTGGAATTTAACCATTATAAAGTCCTGGAAGGCAAAGGGCTCATTTCTCATAAAGATGCGGAGTTAAAGGCATTTGCATTACTTTTATTATTGTGGCGGCCTTTATCTGGTCTTTATTTAAATATTTTACAGTAAATAATTGACTCAATTGACAAGCAGGCGGCAACTCAGGTCTATCGATAATGCCCGATGAGCATTTTCACATCCTTCGTCTCTTCTTCGTCCCGCAGAGCGGGATCAGGACAGGCCATCAGGATGACAGGTGGGTCACGCTCCATCGGTTTATTAGAACGTATCCGCTTAAGGCGGATTCGTTCTAATAGCCAATGACGGGTTTTGGGTGGATTTAGATAAATTTCTTTTAAAAATGCCTTTAATAATTATTATTATTTGTTGCCGGGGCCGAGTGCAGGGGCTTTAGGGTTATCAAGGAGTTTAATTAGATGAGCCAGGATTCAAATTCGGAAAAAGCCGCGAGCCCATCTGTGCCCGTTCGTATTGACGAGCTTATTGCCCTAAACAGTCTCAGCCGTACCTTAAGCGCTTCCCTTTCATATTCCGACGTAGTTAAAGCAGGCCTGGAGGGTGTAAGGGCCATCCTCAAGGCAGACCTGGTTTTTATGGTGGAGTGCCAGGGGCGTAAGCTGGTATTTAAAGAAATTAGCCCGGAGAGTGAGCGGCCCCGTCTTAAGGGTTTTGACAACCACCTGCTCGGGGAGTGCCTTTGCGGCCTTACAGCTTCCGGCGGCAAGCCCATTTATTCCTCCGATATTTTTTCTGATGTTCGCTGCACGCGCGATGAGTGTAAAAACGCTGGTTTTAAATCTCTCGCCACCCTTCCCCTTTTCCGCGGCAGCATTTTACTGGGCTTTATGGGTATAGCATCCTGCACCCAGCGTTGTTTTGAGGGTCATAAAGATTTCATCGAAAGCATCTCCCACCAAATGTCCTTAAACCTTACCAATGCCCTTAATTTTGAAGCCTCCCAGAGTGAGTTGGAGGCCCGTAAACAGGCTACAGAGGCATTAAGCTTAAGCGAAGACCGCTTTAAAAATATTGTAAACGCCTCACCCATGGGCATACATATGTATCAGCTTAAATCTGACAATAGTCTGGTTTTTACGGGCGCTAATCCTGCAGCCGACAAAATTCTGGGTGTGGATCACGCTCAGTTCATGGGTAAAACTATCGAAGAGGCTTTTGCGCCCTTAGCACAGACAGAGGTGCCCCAGAGGTACCGGGCTGCTGCGGGGCAGGGTGAGCTCTGGCGCACTGAGCAGATAGACTACGACGATGCTGGTATCCGCGGTGCCTTTGATGTAGTGGCTTTCCAAACCTCACCGGGGCGTATGGCGGCTTTATTTTTTGATATTACAGAGCGCAAGCGCGCAGAGGAGGCCCTGCTCACAGAGCGGGAGCGTCTGGCTGTTACCTTAAAGAGCATTGGGGACGGCGTAATTACCACCGATACCCGGGGCAATGTGGTATTAATGAATAAGGTGGCTGAGGCGCTGTGCGGCTGGGTCCAGGATAAGGCCTGTGGCAAACCCCTGACAAAGGTTTTTAATATTGTTAACGAAATCACCCGCCAGCCATGTGAAAATCCGGCAGAAAAGGTTTTGGCATCGGGCAAAATAATTGAGCTGGCCAATCATACGGTGCTTATATCTCGAGACGGTGTGGAGCGTATAATTGCCGACAGCGGCGCGCCTATTACCAGCTCACAGGGGGAGGTCATAGGTGTGGTACTGGTATTTCGTGACATGACAGAAAAAACAAGGTTAGTAGAGGCCGCACAAAATAACCAGAAGCTGGAAAGCCTGGGGGTGCTGGCAGGGGGCATAGCGCACGATTTTAATAATCTTCTGGGCGGTATTTTCGGGGCCATTGACCTGTCTCTGGAACATGTAAAGGGTACACCAGCCCAGCATTACCTTGAGGAGGCCATGAATGTCATGGAGAGGGCCAGGGCTCTAACCCAGCAGCTGTTAACCTTCTCCAAAGGCGGGTCGCCTGTCAAAAAGAACGCCCCTCTCTTCCCTTTTGTAGAGGAGGCGGCCAAGTTCGCTTTAAGCGGCTCCAATGTATCCTGCAGCTTCCAGGTTCCAGATAACGTGCATTATTGCAGCTATGATAAAAACCAGATGGGCCAGGTTATCGACAATATTATTTTCAACGCCCAGCAGGCTATGCCCAAGGGGGGTAATATTTTAATAACAGCCGCTAACGAGGAGTTGCAAGGTCATGGCATTCTTCCAAACGGCTCCTATGTGCGGCTTTCTATTAAAGATCAGGGTATTGGTATCCCCCAGAATATCCTTCCTAATATTTTCGATCCCTTTTTTACCACCAAAACCAAAGGCCATGGTCTGGGTCTGGCCACCTGCCATTCCATAGTATCCCGCCACGGCGGTGATCTGCGGGCGGAGTCTGAGCCCTGCAATGGCTCTGTGTTCACCATTCTCCTGCCTGCCGTTGACCATGCCGATGCTGAAGAGCCTGTTTCCCAAACATCTGCACCCAGTGGCCAGGGTCGGGTGCTTATTATGGACGATGTCCCGGTTTTACGTAATGTGATCAAAAAAATGCTGGAAGGTGCCGGCTATACTGTAGATTGTGTTGATGATGGTGCCCAGGCCATAAGTGCCTTTCAGGAGGCAAGGAAGGCGGGTGCGCCTTTTAAAGCTGCTATTTTCGACCTTACCATTCCCGGTGGTATGGGAGGTAAAGAAGCCATTTCCGAAATACGAAAAATGGATAAATCGGTACCCGTAATTGTTTCCAGCGGTTATGCTCGGGACCCAATCATGGCCAATCCGGAGAATTTTGGTTTTACAGCCAGCCTGAGTAAGCCTTTTACCAAAAAGATTATGCTGGAGCTCCTGAGCCGGTTAATGGGTAAGGGCTAGTGTACTGTATCATAAGTTTTACCTTCCGTATTGGCAATTTAAGTTCTTCTG
>CAZRWX010000222.1:0-5682 GCA_964603925.1 uncultured Bifidobacteriales bacterium
GAGCGTAGCTTTGGCTAAAGTTTATGTGCTTGATACTTCTGCCATTATCGCCTTATTGGAGGATGAGAGTGGGGCTGCCAGGGTAGAGTCCTTACTAAAACAGGCCAAATACGGCAGTATAAATATCTATATATCTTTTATCACTTTAGCGGAATGCTATTATATATGCGCTCAACAGCAAGGTGAGGATGCGGCTGTAGAGCTTACAGCATATATTAAATCCCTTTCTGTAACGGTTATAGAATCAGAAGAAAAACTAACTTTAACAGCCGGTCAAATTAAGACCGCCAATCGTTTATCTCTTGGGGATGCCTTTATTGCAGCTACTGCCAGTGCAGTATCCGGTATACTTGTACACAAAGATCCGGAGTTTGAGCAACTAGTAAACAGCGTACAGTTGGAAAACCTACCTTACAAGAAACCAGGTAAACGGCATTAGCCAACCATGGGAGTCACAACTTGTTACTGGGCCTTTACCCAGTGGCTCGCTGACACCAATATCAAAACCTGTGCCGTCTTTTAAATGAACCTCACAGATGTGAGGATGCCGTAATACAAAGTTGTATTGGGGGGGGAGGGTCATCACCCCATGCTACCTGAAAGCCATGCAGAACAAAGTCAGTATTACAATTTTGGAACTGCCGCTGACCTAAATTACTCTAATTTCTACTTTTAGGCCTATGATTAAAGAAATATGGTTAAATAATATCGATACGGCCCAGGCCATCAAGGCACAAGCAGAGCAGTCCATCATCCCCGGCCACAACAGTCATATTCATATTCCACCCAATTTTTGCGCTTTTTCCTCTTTGGAGCAGGTTGCGGCCCTGGCAGGGCAGCAGGGGTGCGGGCTTCTGGGGCTCAGTAATTATTACGATTTTCATGTTTATGAGACTCTAACTTCACAATGCCTGGGGCAGGGTGTACTTCCTGTTTACGGTCTGGAGATTGTCGCCCTGGACAGGGCCCTGGCCGCTCAGAGTATAAGAGTTAACGACCCTGGCAATCCAGGCAAAATTTATATCTGCGGTAAGGCTATTACACGTTTTGAGAGCCTTACCCCGCGCGCTCAGGAGCTCATGGGCCTTATTCGTCATAATGATGAAGCACGGGTCCAAAATATGATCGAAAAGCTCAATGCCTTTTTAAAAAGTCAGGGTATTACTGCATCCTTAAGTCTGGAGGTTATTCGTGCAGATCTAAGTAGCCGTTACGATCTGCCCCAGGCTTGGGTATATCTTCAGGAGCGCCATATTGCCCAGGGCCTTTACCATGCCCTGGAGTCCGTTCCGGGCGCATATGCCGGCCTGTGTAAGGGGTGGCAAAGCGACTGGGGTCCGGCTGCTACTCAAAATGCCTTGCGCAGCAGCCTTTTAAAAGCCGGTTGTCCCGCTTTTGCTCCAGAGGATTTTTTAACTATAGAGCAGGCCCTGGAGCTTATCGATGAACTGGGAGGCCGCCGGGTTTATCCCATAATTGGCGATGGCATACCCGGTATTTCAGAGTTTGAGAGGCATTTGCCTGCTCTTACTCAAAAACTGTCAGCCTGGGGCATAGATACCGTTGAGTTTATTTCCACCCGCAATGATGTGGGGTATCTCGAAGAGGCTGCAAGTGAGCTAATTTCGCACGGGTTTAATGTAACTGTGGGTACAGAGCACAATACAGCAGAAATGGAGCCCATGCTGCCCGCTTGTAAGGGGGGGGCGCTCATACCACCGGCCCTCGGTCAGGCATTTTATCATGGTACTCTGGGGCTTTTACGTCAGCAGACACAGGGTTTACTGGCTGGCGGGGGTGATACTCTCAATACCTGGCTTAGTTGTATAAGCGCCCTGGAGCGCTGACCTGTTTTTCGCCTGTTCTTAAAATGTTAATTATTTTTTTTCTAATCAAATTTTAAAGGAGCGATATTTTGAAATCAACGGGTTATGAAAGCGCACAATTAAGGGGTTATCTGAACAGTCTTGGGGTACCGGTCTTTGTACGCGCTTTAAACCCCGCACGGGTTAAGCGCCTGAGTGGTGTATGTAAAGAGCTGGAGCTGAGCGAGCTGGTACAGGGGGCCCTACCCGGCA
Source organism: uncultured Bifidobacteriales bacterium (assembly GCA_964603925.1). Lineage (GTDB taxonomy): Bacteria > Fibrobacterota > Fibrobacteria > UBA11236 > JADFYW01 > CAZRWX01. The sequence goes on from CAZRWX010000222.1 coordinate 2,079, forward strand.
AGCGCTCTTATCCGCTGTTAGTTAAATGGCAAGGTGCCTCTTACCTGGTCTCAGACAATCTGGAGTCTCACATGGCCTTATGGCAGGGGCAGCCTGTTCCTAAACCTCATCGCTGCTGCGCCAACAACAATTGTGAACTCCTTAATAAAGTGTGTGTGGTAACAGGCGGGGCCCAGGGCTTTGGCGCGGGTATCGCACAGGGTCTTTTAGAAAAGGGTGCCATAGTTGTGGCTGCCGATATTAACCAAGAGGCCGGGGCGCGTTTTGTACGTGACTGCAACTTGTGTTTTCCCGGTCAGCGAGCGTTCTTTCATATGCTGAATGTGGCCGACAGCGCCAGCTGGGGGGTTCTAGGCGCATTTTTGCTGGAGCAGTTCGGTGGTATCGACGTCCTGGTGAGTAATGCCGGCGTGCTTAAAGCAGGCCCTCTGGGCACCCTCACAGAAAAGGAATTTGACCTGGTTACAGCTGTTAATTATAAAGGCTATTACCTTGGAGTGCAGGCTATTTCTCCCATTATGGCCAGGCAGAACAGCGCGGCACTCTCTCACTGGTCAGATATAATTCAAATCAACTCTAAATCCGGTCTGGAGGGCAGCAACAAAAACTTCGCCTATGCCGGCGGTAAGTTCGGGGGTATTGGTCTTACCCAGAGTTTCGCTTTGGAGCTGGTAGATAAACGCATTAAAGTCAACGCTGTCTGCCCAGGTAATTTCTTTGACGGCCCCTTATGGTCAGATCCTGAAAAAGGCCTTTTTGTTCAATACCTGGCTGCCCGCAAAGTACCCGGGGCCAAAACTATCGAAGATGTCAGGGCCTTTTACGAAGCTAAAGTGCCCATGGGGCGCGGCTGTACAGTGGAGGATGTTGTCACCGCTATCCGTTACATTATTGAGCAAAAGTATGAAACCGGCCAGGCAGTACCAGTAACCGGCGGTCAGGTCATGTTAAATTAATTTTGACATATATATGATCAAAGGCAGGGGCTCAGTTAACAAAGGGCAACGCTCTTTTTTTGCAGCATCTCGAGTTAGTGCTTCAGGCAATCGGGTTACCTCCTGGCGCAGTCCTTATAATTGTAATTACCGGTTCACTATTATCTGTTCTCTGACCCTTTGCTTTATATTTTTATCTTCCTGCGCCAACCAGGAGCGCATAGCCAAGCTCCGGCACTTTAATATTTCTGTCAGTCCAATTCCCTCAAAGGGCCGCCTTACCCGTATAGAGCTTACCCGTATCGATACTGGGCGTGTGGCTGCAATTATTGAAGATTTAGGCAAGTTTGGTTTAAATGAAGAGATGAAATGTGTGGGCAGCAGCCGCTCGGTAATGGTATCGGAGGGTCCGGTATTTTTACCCACGTCCTATCTTACTCATGTTAACGATTATATGCGTTATATAGTAAGTGAGAGAGCCAAACTGGAGAGGGAGGGGTCCAACTTACACACCGCTTCGGGGGAGCTCTCCCGGCAAATGGATGGGGGTCTGGTTTTTAGCTTTGTGCTGGAATCTCAAAAACTCCTTGATTTAAAACAGACACCTGTTGTTCTTATAAACAGCTACGGGCAAACGGCTAAAAGCCTAAGCGTCATTTACACTGTCCAGCATATTAATGGTAAATGGGTAAGGGGTGATATCTTTAAATATGAATACCGTTACTTGGGTAAATTTGTATTCCCTGCTCAAAGTCAGGAAAATAAGCCCATGCTGTCACCGGATGTCACCTATCTTAAGATTACCCTTCTGCCTGGCAATTCCCTTCAATTTTTCCTGTTTGAGCTGATTTAATTCTTCTTATTTGGTCTTTGTATTTAAACTAAAAAATCCTATCTTCTTAACAAAATCCCGAGTTTAACAAAGGATTCACTATGAGCAGTGCCACTTCCCCCTTTTTTTTCCCTTTCTCCGAACAAATTGTCTCTTTCACGTCCAAATTCCTCATAGGGCGTAACTGGAAGTTTTCACAGGTAGATATCATCATTTTTATCATAGGCCTTACCGCGCCCCTTCCCCTTTTATTTCATAACCTTTTTCCCAATATATACCTTACCATGCTATCGCCAGTACTGCTTATGCTTTATGTGCTGCTGGACTACGCCCTTCCTGTATTGGAGACCCACTACGGTAAAAGGAGCAGGTGCCAGGCCATTATTCCCATACCCGCGGCCATGCTATTTTTTATCTGGTACGAGATCATGGTCTGCGAGGTTACCTACGCTCGCGCTCAAATAGCTTTTCTCAGATATTATAATCTGGCAGCAGTATTCTGCCTTATAGCGTGTGCGCTACTGGTGTATGGTTATCTCAAAATCAAGGGTCATTCTCTTAATATCCGGGAGTTTGCAGGCCTTTTAGAGCGCTTTAAAGAGGAGAACGAAAAGCAGGCACCGCTTAATTTTATCACTCTGGGCTTCAAGGTTTTAAAAAAAGACTTTATCGTGGTGGCAGTGCTGGTTGCGAGCTTTTTTAATATTTATTTTTTATATATCCTTCTCACGGTCTCTTCCATAGCCCTTCTGGGTTTTACAGTGTATACGCTCCTTTTAATGGAGATATTCTCACGCAGCAAGTCTGCCGGGGAGCCGCAATCACCTGCTGATAACTGAGGAGCTCGGGGGCCTTTATTAAAACCTATTCATTGTCTTTAGTCCCATGAATTATTAAAACCCTAGTTTTAACATTTTTGATTTTTTCGCAGCTATTATATTACTGTCATTATAACCTTGTGCACGGACGTAATCATAAACAGCCTTTGCATCCAAGTACAAACCTTTTTCCGAAACACTTCCTTGGCTTTTACCATAACCGCGGTAATCAAAAATAATCATATCTTTTTTAAGATATTCCAATGCACCATATTCATATCGCCACGAATCCAAAGAGCCTGCATTGCCGTGGAAATAGAGGATTATTTTTTCACCCGTTACTGTTTTAAATTGACCAAAATCTTCATGGATAAATTGTAACGAGGCATTAGCAAATAATACTTTATAACCAACTTATAAATTTATAGAGCTGCTAAATAAGGGGTACCATTTATGGTATTTAATACCGCTTGATAAAGTGCTGCCGTCATCCACAATAATTTTATCGATTTCGGAATTTACCGTGGTCTTTTGTCCTGATCATCCAACTTCTTTATGAGTTGGAGCTCCCTCTGCGCGAGCGTATCGACAAAATTGCTAAAACCGTTTACGGCGCCGACGGCATAGACTATACACCCGAGGCAGCAGCCAAAGCCGAACGTATGGAAAAAGACCCGGAGCTCTCCAAACTGGCCACCTGCATGGTCAAAACCCATCTGTCCCTGTCTGACAACCCCGCCCTCAAGGGCGTACCTGGCGGCTGGCGCCTGGGTATCCGCAATATCCTCACTTACCAGGGTGCGGGCTTCGTGGTTCCTGTTGCCGGCGCTATCCGCCTTATGCCCGGCACAGGCAGTAACCCCGCCTACCATCGTATAGATGTGGATACCGAGACCGGCAAGGTCCAGGGCCTTTTCTAGGTTACATTTGGTTAATAATTGTTCAGGGGCCCCGTTTCGGGGTACTTTTTTTTGGTGCCTTTTCCCTACAGAAATTCGAACAATAGAATAATGATTTAA
>CAZRWX010000223.1:0-1842 GCA_964603925.1 uncultured Bifidobacteriales bacterium
TTCACCACTTCTAAAAAAGGAAACATGCGGAAATGGGTGTCCAAAGTGTATATTCTTTTGGCGCCTTCCTGATTCATAAGCGCGGCGATATGTGCGTCATGGACAAGATTTCCCGATATTGCCCCCAGTTCTTTTACGGTCTGGGCAAATAAACAAAATCGGCGAGTTTAGGCACATCCTCTTTGAGAGAGTAGGGGTCGGCTGTGCGGATATCGGTTATGGCCTTGATGCCGGGGTAAAAATCGGGGTGGGAGAAGGCCTGCTTATAACTGGTGCTTTTAGCTGTTTTCCGCTTGGGCTCTGAAAATTATTTCCCGGGCAATATCGCCCAGGGGCAGTACCTTTTTTACAGCCCCTACATTTACAGCCTCCTTGGGCATACCGTATACTACGCAGGTGCGCTCATCCTGTGCCACTGTATAGGCACCGGCCTCCCTCATCTCCAGCATGGCCTGGGCGCCGTCCCCCCCCATGCCGGTAAGCATAACGCCAATGGAGTTGGCGCCAGCGTAACGGGCCACAGAGCTGAACAGCACCTCTACAGAGGGGCGCTGGTGGTGTACAAAGGGGCCGTCCTTAACCTCTACATAGTAACGGGCGCCTGAGCGGCGCAGCACCATGTGCTTGTTACCAGGGGCTATAAGGGCCTTGCCGGGGATAACGCTCTCCCCGTTTTCGGCCTCTTTAACCTCAATAGCGCACAACTCATTAAGGCGCTGGGCAAAGGAATGGGTAAAATTCTCCGGCATGTGCTGTACTATAATGGTACCGGGCGCATTGACAGGGAAGGACTGCAGTACCTCTTTAATAGCCTCGGTACCGCCAGTGGAAGCCCCGATGGCAATAACTTTATTGGTGGTGCGGGTAAGAGACAGGCGCGGCTTTGGAACAGGCCTGACTGTCATGCCCTTCATACGGCCCTTTACGTCCACCCTGGCGCAGGCCTTAATCTTACAAATAAGATCTTCGCTCATGTCCTCTACTGTATAAGCAGCACCGGGCTTGCACATTACATCCAGCGCGCCGGCCTCCAGGGCCTCCATGGCCAGACGCCCGCCTTTGGGAGTTAAAGAGGATACTACTATTACAGGCATGGGGTGGTGTTTCATAAGCTTGCGCAAAAAAGTAACGCCGTCCATACGGGGCATTTCAATATCCAGAGTGATTATATCCGGCTGAAGACGGACAATTTTGTCCCGTGCCACATAGGGGTCGGGAGCTGAGCCTACAACTTCAATGTCTTTGTCCTGGGCCAGTTCGCGTGTAAAAATTTGCCTTACTATGGCTGAGTCATCCACGATTAAGGTTTTAATTATGGTGTTGATTTTCATGTGGGGCCGCCCTCAGGCACTGGTGATTTCGGCTTTGATTAATACTGGTTGGTCTTCCACCCGGAAGCACATATAGGAGTGGTCATTCATAACCCCCCGCCAGCCATCCTCGTTTAAGTCTTGTATGACGGGAGGGGTAAGATCGAATACGGCTGTTTCCCCCTTCCAGGCTATGAGAAAATTACCGCAAAATGTATTAAGGGCCTCTTTGAGAGCGTCTTTGGACTTTTCCTCTGCTTCGGGCTCTGTGGGCTCTATGCCCAGCATATTGCCGGCCAGCTCACGGCCCAGCGCGGCATTTGTAGCCAGGGATAAATTACCGCTTACGGCCCCGGAAAAAGCCATGGTGGCTGTAAGTTTGATGGTGTCGTCAGGGGAAAAGTCGTAGGGTGTGGCCGGCTCTGTGAACATAAAGGCCATCTGCTCTATGACCTTGATGAAGGAGTCCGCCAGGGGGGCGGTAATGTCTGTTGTCATATAGTCTCCATAATTTTGGTGGTTCGTGATCCCC
>CAZRWX010000223.1:1942-5622 GCA_964603925.1 uncultured Bifidobacteriales bacterium
CCCTACAAGGGGTTTGGGGCTACCCCAATACATCGTCAATTACCTGTTTGAAGATTTCGGGTGTCATGGGTTTGCGTATGAAGGCCCTTACGCCTTTTTTGATCATCTCCTCGATGCGTGCCTGGCTGCCTTCTGTGGAAACAATAACTACAGGTATAGACTGAATTGCGCCGCTTTTGACCATTTCGTCAACCATCTCATTGCCATTCATTATGGGCATGTTAATGTCGGCAAAGACTATGTCCATCCAGCTGTCCTCCATTATTGCCAGAGCCTCTTTGCCATTTTCGGCCTGCTTAACCTCACCAAGGTCAATGCCTGTCATTTTAAGGGTTTTTATGAGAACTGCGCGGATGGTCTCGGAATCATCCACTATGAGTACATTATAGGCCATTTTTAATCTCCCGGCTGAGGCATAAGCGCCTGTTTGAAGCTCAGCTTAAAACATTCAGACATTACTATTTTCCGCAATTATTACTTTAAATTCAAGGAAATAAATAGCCAATCGCATTAATCAGACAATTGCTTTGGGAGTAAATTAACCTTTTAGTTAACAGGCCAGAGCTGAGACTGGGCTTCGTCTCCCTCAGTTAAAAATATCTGGCATTTATCTAAATCCATGGACACCCTCCTTCGTTGAGTGCCTCCCAGTGACTGGGAGGTTAAGCTTATGTTCCTGAACTGCAACTCATGGCTAAGGGAATCAATATTTGACTGACAGATAGTGTCATCAATTTTTTTGAGCACATTGCCAGCCCCGGCAGCAAAGAAAAGCAGGTCGACTAAAGACACGCCCAGATCATGTAATTGAGCTAATAACAGGTCAACGGCATTGTGGCAATATCTGGTCTCTATAGTATTACCGGTGGCGGGAGCAGCTCCCGGCAGCATAATGTGGGCTATACCGCCAATTTTTACCCCTGGACACAGGGCAAGCAGGCTGATACAGGAGCCAAGAGCGTTGCACTGGAGTAGAGCCGGAGCCTGGGCGCATTTAACCTGTCCTGTTTGAACATCAATTATTATTGCCATAACCCCGCCATTTTAAGATAGGAAAATAACAAATAATGGGTAATTTTGAGAAAAAAGGGGGAGGGGGGGCAATGCAAGGCGGCCCCTTGAATGACGATGCTCTTTTTGGGGTTATTCGGACAGAGCGAGAGCTCGCTCGGCTACTTTTTCGGCTACTGCTGAGCTGTTATAAAAATTGTTTATTACCCTGTTCCGTACCTGAGAAAGCAGATTTGGGCGAACTTCGGGCATTACCTTAAGCCTGCTCATTACCAGGTTGTAGTCCTGGTTTTCCTTAGACATTTTTAAACCCTGGTTAGAGAGGTTAACCAAGTCTTTGGGCAGGGCAACTCCATCGCTGGTTTTGGCCTGCCTATTGTTAGGGCCTGCTTCTTTGGGCTGGTAATTTTGCCAGTCAGGTATGTTATTTATTTTCATTCTAACTCCGTTTAAACATAATATCGGCTTTAATATGTCCCGCTTTAGAAAAGAATAAAGATGTTTTTTAAGGAGTGTAACCTGTTATCAGTGGAAGTTTAACTGCAGTGATATCTGGTTTAAAGTGTAGCTGAGTTCGTGATAACTCAGCGAGTAATGAAGATTGAAAATATGATAATTAAAACCTATGCCGCCGGTAATAAAACCTGTCTGCGCACCGGCCCGTACCGCCAGCAGGTTTGCATAATTCCATTCCATGCCAATACCTGGCAGGCGCCCCCATCCGGGTTTTTGTCTGATACCCAGAGTAAACTTACTGCGGTATTTCTCCAGGTTCTCCTGCCAGTACAGGCCCATATAGAACCGGCTGGCGATTTTCTCTCTGGCGTATTTGCTGGCCTGGCTGGTTTGGAGAAGCTCAAAACCGTTTAAATCCAGAGAAAAGGCTCGGGAAGATTTATTAATGGCAGGATTATAACCCCAGTCCAGCTTGAGGGATGCCCCCATGTCCATATTAAGGTTCTGAGCAATGTAATCCTGCCCCTCCAGTTCTTCTTTAAAATATTTTACAGTAGTACCCCAGGTGAAGCAAATGGGTATGGGTCTGCTGGTGAAATCTATTCTGGGAAGCTCGCCATTGTAGCTCCTTTGGAAATTGACAAAAATCAAGTAATCGGCATTGCGGTTCTGAGGGCATGTGGGGCAAGCCTGAAGGCGTTTATCAGGGTCGTTATAGCGCTCCTCCTGAGTATAGTTTGGAGCCGGATTACTGATAATTCCGTCTACAATGCCCATAGCGGCTGCCAGACCTATCTGGCTGAGAGAATCTAATGAAAAAAGTACAGAGCCGAGAAAGAGACTGCCCAGGGACCCAAATTGAGGTATAGCAGCAACTTCAATACTGTTATCTGAGTTGCCTGGAATAGCAGGAAAATCAACAAATTGAGACGGTGAGTATATGGTTGAGGGAATGGTCCTCCCCAGGCCGTTAGCTGGTACATTATAACCGATGAGATATATTTCGCCTGCATATTCTTCGGAAAAAGAAAAATTAATGCAGCAAACAATCAAGAGAGACACCCATTTGAAGAAACAAACGGGTTGCTTAATTAAGTTGTAATGGAGGAAAAAAGACACAGCCTTTTTCAGTCTACTATTACCCCTTCGGGTAGAATATAGGTTTTGGGATCTCGAGCTAATTTGTCACGGTGCACCTCATAGTGTAGATGAGGGCCAGTACTAATGCCGGACTCCCCTAAATAACCTATGAGTTCATACCTTTTAACTAATTGCCCTTTTTTAACCAGGGATTTGGAGAGGTGGGCGTATTTAGTTGAATACCCATTGCCATGATCGATTTCAACGAAAATACCGAAAGTTTGGCTGGTGGATGATGATTGTACAACCCCATCAGCTGTAGAACGTACAGGTGTCCATTTTTGCTCCGCAATATCCAGCCCGAAATGAAAGGCTCTTTCACCGGTGATAGGGTGAATACGGTAACCGAAGCCGCTGGTAAAACGGCCTTTGGCAGGCATAGTAGAAGGTGTATGCTGCCAGATGTCCTTTTTATATTTGGCGTAAGACTGGATCTCCTTGAGATGACTCAAGGTTGATTTGATATTAAAGAACAAAGCGTCTGTACGGGAATCTATACTGCTGAGCGCCTGCTGGAGTGGGTTTGTAAGCTGGATGAAAAGATCTTGAGAAGACTGGGTGCCGCCAACAGCGTATTGTTGAAATACTTGATCTTCATTAAGGCCATATTGCAGCAGCAAGGTTTGCTCTATGTTACGGATACTATAAAGCTCGCTCTCCAGGGTTTGCTGCTTTAAAACTGCCTGTGAAAGCTCTTGTTTAAGGGATGCATTTTGCAGAGTATAATACTTGTATGATGATTCGTGATGGAGAAATAAGAGTATGGAACTAAGGAAAAAGGCTATGCCGGTAAAAAATACGACAGAAAGGGTAATTATAATGTACTTGCTTGTAGCGTTCAGGGTAAAAAAGCGCGTGGGTTTAACAGCGCTGCTTTGAATTGTAATAACGTACGGAGCTGGTTTCATTATGCAGGATAAGAAAAAGAGGCTTTTCTTAAGATATGTAAATTGATGTGGTTTCAAATTATTACGTAACACTAATTGGTATTTCAAGTAAATTCATGATCAATAATAGTAAAAAAACTTGTTTTTTAATATTTAGCCTCCCCTCTAAAGGTAATTTTAACAATA
>CAZRWX010000224.1:0-5617 GCA_964603925.1 uncultured Bifidobacteriales bacterium
TCTAATAAACTGATGGAGCATATCCCAACTTTGTGAGAATGCTCATCAGACATTAGTGGTTCTCTGCTGTTAGTGACTATTCGGTTGTTTTAGATTCTAAATCTTCCCATCTGGTATACAATATCTCCAGCTCTTTCTCGATAGCGGATAAACGCTCACTCATCCCTGAAACCTCCTGAGGCCGTTCCCTGTATACGGCTGGGTCCCCAAGATCGCGGTTAATAGTTTCCATTTCCTTTTCCAGAACCTCTATTGCACCCGGCAGCCCCTCCAGCTCTCTGGTTTCTTTAAAAGAAAGTTTGACCGGTTTAGTTTTTAGGGGTTGGGGTTTAGACTGTGTCGGTTTTTTTTCTTTCTGCTTTTGACGAAGGTCCCAGTCTTTAAGCCAGCTGTCATAACCGCCAGCATATTCCCCCACACTTCCGTCACCCTCTAGAACCAGGGTAAAAGTGGCTACATTATTGACGAAGGCCCGGTCGTGGCTTACCAGCAGAACGGTACCCGTATACTCCATGAGCAGCTCTTCAAAAAGTTCCAGAGTTTCGATATCCAGATCATTAGTAGGCTCGTCAAGTACCAGAACATTGCTGGGCCGTGTGAATAACTTGGCCAGAAGCAGCCGGTTTTTTTCCCCGCCTGAGAGATATGATACCGGATTGCGGATTTGCTGAGGCGAAAAGAGAAAATCCTGAAGATAGCCCATAATGTGCCTGGATTTGCCGTTAATGTTAACAGCATCCCCGGACATATCAAGATTCTCCAGTACGGTTTTTTCTTCAACCAGGCTGCCGCGAAGCTGATCAAAATAGGATACATCCAGATTAACACCCTGAACCAGTGTACCAGATTTAGGTTTGAGGCGGCCCAATAACAAATTGATTAATGTGGTTTTACCAGACCCATTGGGACCTACCAAACCTATACGGTCGCCCCGGAGAATTATGGTGGAAAAGTCCTTAACAATGAGGCTATCCTCATAACCAAAGGATACATTACGGGCCGTTGCTACAATTCTGCCTGAAGGTGCGCTTTGGTTAAGCTCCAGTTTAACCTGACCCATAAGGTCGCGCCGCGCTTGCCGTTCGGAGCGCATCTTAAAAAGTGAGCGCACCCTGCCCTCATTGCGCGTACGCCGGGCCTTAATGCCTTTGCGGATCCAGGTCTCCTCCTGGGAGAGACGTTTGTCAAAATCTGCGTTGGCCTTTTGCTCCGCCTCCAGCACACCCTCCCGCCGCTCCAGATACTGACGATAATTACAGTCCCAGCTCCTGACCCTGCCCCTGTCCAGCTCTACTATACGCGTAGCAATAGAGCGAAGAAAAGCGCGATCATGGGTAACAAAAAGAATAGATTTGCGATAACGCAGGAAAAAGGACTCCATCCACCTGATGGCGTGTATATCCAAATGGTTTGTGGGCTCGTCCAGCAATAGTACATCGGGCTCCCCAACCAGAGCACGGGCCAGTAGTACCTGACGCTTACGGCCGCCGCTTAGTTCTGCAAATTTAAGCTTTGGGTCAATACCCAGTTTATTGAGTATGGCATCCGCTCTGCTCTCCAGAGTCCATCCGTCATTTTCCTCAATTTGATGCTGAACTTTGGTAAGGGCTTTTATTACATCCCCCCCGGCCCCGGCAGCTACCTGACTACTCAATTCGTGGTAACTGGCCAATATCCCGCTGAACGGCCCCAGACCACCAAGAACAAGGTCCATACAAGTACCCCCAAGAGAACCGGGCACTTCCTGCTCCAGCCTGGAAACACTAACACCCTGCTGAAAGGCCATATCCCCGGAATCAGGAGAAATATCACCATTTAAAATCCTCATTAAAGTGGTTTTACCTGCCCCATTGCGCCCAATAAGGGCGACACGCTCCCCCTCCTGAATGTGGAAATCCAGGTTATCCAGTAAAGGGGGACCGCCAAAAGCGTAGGAAAGGTTTTTTAGTGATATTAGGGCCATTTATAAAGAGATCAGAAGAAAAAGGGACAGTGGATGGCGGTTCCGGGAAAAATCAAAAAACATTTGCAGAATAATAATAAATACAACGTTTGTTCCACGTTAAACCCGTTAGTTTACCACCGTACTATCCTTATCACAGCACCGGCCATTAACGACAGCGCTTTAGCCTCCTTTACTACAACTTTCCAACTGTTAAATAAGTAAATAATATAGAGCGCTATATTGTAATTTAACGATTAATGAGACTTAAACGCCTGTGGGCCGGGTTGGCCTTGTTGTATGCCATATTTATAATTTATGGTACTTCCTACCCCTTTATGCTCCCCGGCTGGCAGGATTTCCTGGCCAAATTTACTTTCCGTTCATTCACCTTATTATTTACCAGACCCAGCGAGATTCTTGTCAGTGATAATATTCAGAATCTTTTATTCTTTTTACCCTTCGGGTATTTTCTGGGAAAATATGTGGGCGGCCGCCGGCCCTGGCCGGGCCTTTTTACGGCTGCTATTTTATCATTCCTGCTTTCCAGTACTGTGGAGTATATCCAAATATATATGCCCCATCGCCATACCTCATACGTGGATATCATATCAAATGTACTCTCAGGCCTTATGGGAGCATTAGGCGCCAGGTTCATAAGAGTTCCAAAATTTATGGCAGGGCAAAAGCGCGTATTCAGACAGATTTTTCAGACCCGCTGGTCATTGCCTGCCTTAGCACTGGCATTTATGGTATTGTTGGAGGCGCTGCAACCCTTTAATTTTACCCTGACAGTAAACCAGTTTCCCGTTAAAACAGACCTCTTTTTTTCCATTACCCCAAACTTGCAGTTCCTTATGCTGCTTGGCCGCTATGGGCTCATCTTTGCAATGGGTACAGCAGTATTTACAGCCTGGCTTTATGAAAATAAAATTCGCCATCACCTGCTTTGGGCACTTGTTATATACGTCCTTTATGGCTTTTTCCTGGAAACAACACAGTTTATCATACTTTCCCGCCTGCCAGGCATCCTCGAATACGCTTCTATCCTGATAGGATGTTCAACGGGTGTTATTATCTTCAAATACATGCCCCAGCGCAGGCTCGTAATTGTATTCCTATTCTGGGTTACTACAGGTTTTATATGCGCTCAAATATTCAGCTCCGCCCTGCCGGGTAATATGGATCTTGCCCGCATACTGCCCCTGTACGATACACCAATGGTCACCAGTCCCAATGCTTTATGGACAAGTATAATTATCAGTCATCTTACACTATTCATATTCATTGGCTTTGCCCTGGCTTATCTGGGGTTCCGCTTTCGCTCCGCACCAGGCAGCACCCTGGTTAATCTTGCGGGATATTTGGTATCGCTGCTTATCAGCATAAAATACACCACCCAGTTTTCCCCCTTCGGCAATGAAATCCGCTATTTTTTCCCCATTATCGGTATGGGCCTGGGGTGTTTGCTTTGCTACTGGTCATACAAGTGTTACCGGGACTACTACAGGTACCACAGCACGTAGACCACTGCACCATATTATGCCCCCCGGGCGCAGGAATCAGTGCACCGACTTACTGGGAATCTTCTTTAATACCAAACCCACCCGCGGTGGAAGATAAAGTTTTATAAAGCAGGGTTCTGTGGAAGATATTTCGCCCTCCTTAGCAGCAAAATAAAGGAAATTTTCGTCTATTAAGCCAAATCCGCCATATGCCTTCGAATCAGTATCAAGTACAATTTTAAATTCCCCGGCCCCTGTTGGAATTTTATAATCGGTATATGCCTGATTCGGACTAAAATTAAACACAAAAAGCAGCTCCCCTCTTGAATAAGCAAGCACTTGTTGGGTATTATTTTCCAAATTTAAATAACAATACATATCATCATAACATTTTTCCGCTTTAATTAGTTTTACCATGGCTTTGTCGAAGTCATCCAGTGCATGGTATCTTAGCAATTCATTTTTTACCAGAGACCATTGACGCCTGGCATATTTATACGACCAGTTATTGCCTTCGCGGGGAAAATCAATCCATTCGGGGTGTCCAAACTCATTCCCCATAAAATTAAGATAAGCGCCACCACCGGTAGATAGTGTAATAAGCCTTATCATTTTATGAAGCGCAATTCCCCGATCTACAACCAGGTTTTGGCTATCATTGCTCATAGCCGTGTACGTTTCTTTATCTACCAGCCTGAAAAATATTGTTGTATCTCCTACGAGAGCTTGATCATGGGACTCAACATAACTTACTGTTTTCTCTTCGGCCCTTCGGTTGGTCAGCTCATGGAAAATCTCTCCTACCGCCCATTCTTCATCCTTTCTTTCTTTAATTAATTTTATCCAGTAATCAGGGACCCCCATGGCCATTCTGAAATCAAAACCAAGCCCACCATCGGCAACTTTAGCCGCCAAACCAGGCATTCCGCTCATTTCCTCAGCAATGGTAATGGCTTTTTTATTGGTTTCGTGAATTAATTTATTAGCTAAAATAAAATAGGCAATAGCATCTTCGTCCTGCCCACCATCGAAATAGGCGTCATAACCTGTAAAAGTACGATCCAAACCATGATCATAATAAAGCATACTGGTCACGCCATCAAACCTGAACCCGTCGAATTTAAATTCTTGGAGCCAATATTTACAATTGGAAAGCAAAAAGTGGAGCACTTCGTTTTTTCCATAATCAAAACAGTAAGAACCCCATGCAGTGTGCTCACCCCTTTCGCCAGGGTGAAAATATTGAGTACGGGTTCCTGCAAAGTTTCCAAGCCCTTCTAATTCATTTCTAACTGCGTGAGAATGAACAATATCCATAATTACAGCAATGCCGTTTTTATGGGCTTCATCTATAAGGGCTTTAAGCTCCTCTGGGGTACCAAAGCGCGATGAAGGGGCAAAAAAATTAGAAACATGGTAACCAAATGAGCCATAATAGGGATGTTCCTGAATGGCCATTAGTTGAATGGTATTATAACCACCTTCAATGACTTTTGGAAGTAAAGATTCTTTGAACTCAGTGTATGAGCCAACTTTCTCATCTTCAGTGGCCATTCCAATGTGAGCCTCGTAGATGAACGGATGTTGAAAAGTTGGTACAAATTTTTTTACCGCCCATTTGTAAGCATTTTCGGGTTCCCATACCTGTGCAGAAAAAAGTTTTGAATTATCATCCTGTACCACACGCCTCACCCAGACAGGAATCCGCTCACCCTGGCCTCCATTCCAATGGATCGATAACTTATATAGTCCGCCATGATGGAGCTTGTCCAAAGGTAACTCCAGCTCCCATACTCCATGCTCTTTTTGTTTGAGGGTATATATATGTTGTTCCTGCCAATTTGAGAATTCTCCTATTAAATACATTTTTGTGGCATTCGGTGCCCATTCACGAAAAACCCAGTTATTCTCTAATTTGTGCAGTCCATAAAACAAATGACCTGAAGCAAATTCATACAGGGATTTGGCGTTTAACAGCAGTTGTTTTTCTTTTGCCTCTGCTTTTATAAGTCTTTCCTGAATTATTTTTTCATAGGCTTTTAACCAGGAATCGTTTTCAATTATTTCCAGTTTCAAGTTTTTTGTCTTTTTTAAGGTTTGAATAAATTTAGGTCTTTTTGCTTAGATAAATTAATTGTGATGAAAATTTTTGGGTCTAGTTAGTTCTTGT
>CAZRWX010000225.1:0-5596 GCA_964603925.1 uncultured Bifidobacteriales bacterium
TAAATATTATTTAATCAACATTATTATCAAGAGCCTCCCGTGCTGCCGACTGTTCGGCATCTTTTTTAGATTGACCCAAACCCTCACCCCATTTCCTGTTCTTGACATATACACCAATGGAAAAACGTTTGCTGTGCTCGGGGCCGCTTTCTTCTATGATTTTGTAATCGGGAGTACCATAACCTTTGCTTTGAGCATATTCCAAAAGTTTGCTTTTATAGTTTTTAAGATCCTCATCTGATAATACTTCATCAATAATCTCTATGAGCGACATTTGAACCATGTTCTGAGCTGCCGACAAGCCACCGTCAAGATATACTGCCCCTAAGACAGCCTCCCAGGTATCCGCAAGGATACTCATGCGCTCCCTGCCACCAGACTTAGCCTCCGAGCGGCTAAGCAGTATATGGTCACCCAGATTAAAACGCTTTGCGCTTATGGCCAGAACCCTGGCACTGACTACCAGTGACTTCATTTTGGAAAGCTTACCCTCCCGCTCACTGGGAAACCTGTTGAAAAGATATTCTGTTATAATAAGATCCAGAACTGCGTCCCCTAGAAACTCCAGCCGCTCGTTGGATGTCTCAAAATTAGCGGATTTTTCTTTATGGTAAATAAAAGAACGGTGGGAAAGTGCTGTCTCCAGATAATGCAATTGCTTAAAAGTATAACCAAGGGATGCTTCCAACCTGGCAAATGATGATTGACCAGAGGGGGAAAATCTTAAGAATATCTTTTTAAAAACGTTAATCATAAAAAAAGCGCATTCATTAAACATGATGCGCTTATGGGCACTACCAAAATATGTTATCAGACCTTGCTGGTGATGTAAGCTACTACCTCATTTATAGTTTTGAGCTTTTCGGCTTCTTCGTCGGGAATCTCAATGTTAAATTCGTCCTCAAGTGCCATGATAAGCTCGACCTGGTCGAGAGAATCTGCGCCCAAATCGTCTACAAATGTGGACTCAGGTTTAACCTGGTCCTCTGTAACACCCAACTTGTCCACAACTACTTTAATAATTTTTGCCATAATATCGTCTGACATTTACATACCCTCCTTAATTATTTTGTTGAAAATATAGTTACTTACTGTTTTTTTAAAAATGTCAATTTGACCAAACCCCTGCATAACGGCTAATGCATTGCCATGCCGCCATCAACAGAAAGCGCCTGGCCAGTCATATAATCTGATAAAGGTGATGCGAGAAAAAGCACGGTGTTGGCTACATCTGCAGCCGTACCCAAGCTTTTCATGGGTATCTGAGCTTCCAGTTTAGCTTTATCGTCGTCAGAAAGCATTTCTGTCATGGCTGTCTGAATAAAACCAGGAGCAACAGCGTTAACATTGATATGCCTGGCCGCAAACTCTCTTGCAAGGGTTTTGGTGAGCCCGATAAGGCCCGCTTTGGATGCTGAATAGTTAGCCTGACCCGCGTTACCCATTTTACCTACAACGGAGGCAATATTTATAATTTTGCCACTACGAGCCTTCATCATGGGCCTGGCAGCCTCTTTACAGCATAAAAATGCGCTTTTTAAATTAACGTTTAAGACTGCGTCCCAGTCCTCCTCCTTCATGCGAACCAACAGCCCATCACGGGTAATACCCGCGTTATTAACCAGGATGTCCAGCTTGCCAAAACTTGCCAGGAAATCTTTAAACATGGCGGCTACATCAGCTGCTGAGGCTACATTGGCCTTTAAACCCATGGATTTACCGCTAATGGCCTCTAACTCTTTGGATGTGGCGGTTGCGGTGTCCAAATCGATATCGCAGACAGCTACCTGACACTTAGCCTGTGCCAGGCGAATGGCTATCTCTTTACCAATACCCCGGCCGCCCCCTGTTACCAATGCTGTTTTACCGCTTAAATCTATCACTTAGTTCTCCTTACCCTCAATTTTTTGGTGAATATAAAATATTGGAACTGTAATTGGCACCATCAATTTGCCTGTTCATACTCCTCAAAGTCCGCCGCGGATTCCATGGGAACTACTTTAAGATCCCGGGAAATACCCCGCACCAGACCCATGAGTACTTTACCGGCACCCACTTCAAAAGCCTGGTTACAGCCTGATTCTATTGCCTTATTGACGCAATCCACCCACCGTACCGGCTGCACCAGCTGGCGTATAAGTGAACTCTTAAGTAGGTGTGGATCCTGCTGAGGTAAGGCGTCTACGTTGGTAATTACAGGAACTTTTGGTGTCTTAAAAACAACGGTATTTAGTTCATTGCTTAAGCCCTCTACTGCGAAGTCCATTAGAGGAGAATGAAAGGCTCCGCTCACGGGTAAAATTATAACCTTTTTCGCACCAGCTGATAATAAAAGACCTTGAGCCTTTTGCACGGCAGCGACTTCCCCGGAGATAACGACTTGACTGAGGCTGTTAAAATTTGCCGATACTACTATACCCGCCCTCCTGGCTTCTTTTAGAGATTCCTCAATTTTATCTGCGGGAAAACCAAGTACAGCAGCCATAGTGCCGGGCTTGACTACACCTGCTTTTGCCATGAGCCTGCCCCGGAGACGCACAAGCCTGAGGCCGTCTTCAAAGGTGAAAGCCCCGGCAGCGCAAAGAGCCGAATATTCTCCAAGAGAATGCCCAGCTACCGCATCAAACGAAATATCCCGGCTTTTTAAGTACTCCATAACCATCATGGATACAATGAATAATGCCGGCTGGGTATTATTAGTCTGTTTCAAGACATCCTCAGGTCCATCAAAAAGAAGCTTTCTCATGTCCATGCCGGAAATTTCGCTGGATTGATCTAGAATATGACTGGCTGGGCTAAAAGCCTCTGATATTGCACGACCCATACCCACATACTGCGAGCCCTGGCCTGGAAATAATAAAATTCGTTTAGACATACAGTAAAGCGCGCGCTGCTACCATCTGAGGAGATTACAGCCCCAACTCATACCCCCGCCAATTGCCGCTAATACTATCAGCTTACCAGGATGGAGCAGGCCTTGTTCCTGTGCTTCAAATAAGGTAAGCGGAACAGAGGCAGCTGAAGTATTACCATATTTTTGTACATTGATAATGAGCTTGTCCTGACTAAGCCCGAGGCGTTCAGCGACAGCGTTTAAGATACGCAGATTTGCCTGATGAAAAACAGCCAGATCTATATCGGTTGAAGCTAACTCAACCTTTTTTAAAGTTTTAAGAATAATATTGGTCAGCGAGTTAACGGCAACCTTAAAAACCTGTTTACCATCCATTTGAATATTATTTGGCTGGCTAAAAGTATTCTCCATATAAAGGATATCTGATTGACGGCCATCACTTTGAAGTGTAGATGCCAGTATACCCCTGTTATCGTCCATAGACTTGGAAATTACAGCAGCACCGGCGCCATCGCCAAAAAGAATACAAGTGTTCCTGTCCTTCCAGTTAACAATACGGGAGAGGATTTCTGAGCCAACGACAAGAATGTGTTTGCATTGACCTGAATTTATCATTTGAGAAGCCATATTAACGCCGAAAACAAAGCCCGCGCAGGCAGCGGTTATATCAAAAGCAAAAGCATTATCAGCGCCAATTTTTTTTTGAATAAAACAGGCAGTGGCCGGGAATTGCTTGTCCCCATAAGCAGTAGCACACATTATGCCGTCGATATCCAGGGGTGAAATACCAGCCTGCTCAATAGCCTGCTTTGCGGCATGTGCACCAATGTCGGAAGGAAGAAGCTCGCTGCCTGAACCAACGATGCGCCGCTCTTTTATACCAGTACGGGTAGTGATCCATTCATCGGAAGTTTCGACCATATTTTCCAGATCCTTGTTGGTAAGGACCTGATCTGGAATATAAACACCTAACCCCGATATAATGGCTGACACTAGCTGAAGGCCTCTACTTTTTGGGAGATCTTCTCTGCTACTTTAGATGACACATGCTGAGCGGCTGTAAAGATGGCCATTTTTATCACCTTGGCGTCTGCGCGCCCATGAGTAATAATACCTGTGCCGTTAAGGCCCAGTAACAAGGCGCCGCCAGTATTTGCATAATTCCACTCTTCAGAAAAACGACGGCCCTCAGGAGTATCAATTTTACCAAAAATGGTATGATGGAGTTCGTAAAAGCCCTCCATCAGCTTGAGGATAACATTACCTGTGTAGCCATGGGTAACAACTACATCGGCCTTGCCTTTAATGATATCGTGGCCCTCTACATTACCGATAAAATTGAGTGGTGCCTTTTTTAAAATTTTATATGCCTCTTGAATGGTCTCTGTACCTTTTTTTTCCTCTTCACCAATATTAAGCAGGGCTACTTTAGGATTATCATACTTAAGGGCGTGCTCTGCGTATATACTGCCGCAAATTGCAAAATGAATAAGATTTATGGGCTTTTCATCAACATTAGCGCCGCAGTCCAAAAGGACCACCTTCCTTTTTAAAGATGGAACCTCGCAGGCAATACTTGGCCTGCTTATTTTGCCCGCCCGGCCTAGTATCATGAGACATGCTGCCATCATAGCACCAGAATTACCAGCGCTGATACTGGCCTGAACAATGCCCTTTTTTTGAAGAGCAACACATGAAACTAACCCTGACTCAGATTTACTTTTAAGCACATTAGTAGGAGCATCGTCCATCTCCACAATTTGCGGAGCATTAAAAATGGATATAGCAGAACCGTTATAACCTGCTTTTTGAAGCTCTGCTTTAACCAGCGCCTGCGGCCCGGCAAGAACAATGTGAAGATCTTCGCTGCTGCCTTTAACAGCCTGCACAGCGCCCTCAACCACAACAGCCGGAGCATTGTCACCACCCATGGCATCAACAGCAATCTTAATCATAGAATAATTGTCAGCTAATTATGAATCGCTGGGTTCGAAAACTTCTACGCCTGCATAAAAGCCGCAGTTATCGCACACCCTGTGAGGCATAACCCTGCTGCCGCAATGGGAACAGGTTGCTACCGCCGGTGCGGTTAAATTCCAGTGACTGCGCCTTTTATTTCTTCTTGCGTGAGCTGTTTTCCCCTTTGGAACTGCCATAAAATTACCCTCAATCCTTGTTTCTGTTTTGTTTAATTAATTTAAGTTTCTCCCAGCGAGGGTCAATTTCGTCTTTGCTACCCTCGCGTTTGTCTTGTTTTGGCTTTGATAAACATACTTTACACTCTACCTTCCAATTACCCTCACCGGGCATAACGGGATTATAATTTAATATAATCTGCTCACGAATGACATTTGTAATTTCTAATTCCTGAACTTCCGGGCCAATAGTTACTAAATAATCGTCAAAGGCTTCAACTTCTTCGTCGTGCCACTCTACCCCTGATTTATTGCTAAAGTCCAGCAATATTTTTATTGGGATATCGTACTTGCTTAGCAAACTACTGCCGCAATTATTGCACTCATAGCTAAAGGAGCCAAATGCCCGGCCTTGCAGGCATTTTTTGCTGCCTGCAGAGAGCACATTTAAACTAACGGAAACCGGACCCTTACAGCCAACTTCCATTAAAGGCGCAAAATTTTCTGCGCCATCTTCAGAGAGCAAAATGCCGTCTCTCTCCTGTATTTTCTGTATATTAAGTTTCAAAACGGGTCAAAAATACTAGGATGTGCAAAAACAGTCAAT
>CAZRWX010000226.1:0-5593 GCA_964603925.1 uncultured Bifidobacteriales bacterium
CAATTTCAGCTTTTTTTCGCTCTTCAACTTCCCGCTGTAGATTTTCATTGGCTTTTTGAAGATCCAGAGTACGTTCAGTAACCCGATGTTCCAATGTCTGCATGCTTACCCTGAGGTTATCTGACATGGTATTAAAAGACTGAGTAAGGTCTGCCAGTTCCCGGCTTTTAGGCAAAGGCAGGTGCTCGTTCAGCGCCGCTGGAGTATTCTCTATGGCCTGTACCCTGTCCCTTAGACCCGCAATAGGAGCCAGAACTACCTTCTTATTTATAATATGCTGAACACCGAATAAGAAGACAAGAACCAGGATCATTGAACCCGAGAGCCTGTAAGATAAATTGTTAACCGATGCATAAGCCTGCTCAAGGGGTATGCGGATAGAAACAGCAGACACCACCTCACCTGCCGCTCGCCCAAAGCTGCGGCTGGGGCCATATTCCCTTACCAGCCCGGCGGGCGCTCTCTCGGGGGTACTGTGGCACCGCAGACAGGGTGCCTCCATAACCTCGCCCTTGTGAATGGTATAAAACACTCTCTGACCGCCCGCCCAGCGAATACCCGATTTAATTTCCTGGCTGGTGCCTGAATTTAAACCCTTTAGAAAAGCGGCTTCCAGTGAGTCAGCCTCGTTTAAGGGGGTGCGGGCATTTATAGCGCATTCCTTATAGTAATAGTGATCTGTGTTAATATCCTGGAAAAGGTTTTCTATCTGCCGGACAGCATAAGTTGACGACATCCAGCGGGAATCAAAGTAATCCGAATCATGATTAGACTCAGTAGCTTCAAAAACAGCCGGTTTCAGGGTGTTATTTAAATAGGCGTGTGTGGCAAGGTTGTGGTCAAGGAGAATTTTGGCTTTGACTTGGGCAACCCGTAGAGCTTCATGCTTCATTTCTTGGTTTAAGCCCAGTATAAGAAGCGCTCCCATGAAAACAAAAGCTAAACCCGACCAGAGGAGCAAACGTGAGGACACTCCCCAGAGGTGCAAGTTTTTATTCATAAAGCTAACCACATTATTTCTATAGGAAATCCATGGAACAGGTAAAACCAAAGTCTATAGATTATACCATTGAGGGTACCCAATGCAATACTAATTGACAAAATAAGCCCATAAAAAAACTTAGATTTGTATTAAAACGCCCTAAATGCTCTTTGAGACAGCGCACGTAATCAGAGTAATGGCCTCTTCAAGCTTATAGGGTTTAGGCAAAAAATATTTTACACCGGCTTTGGCCAGCTCATCCATTTGAGCACTGTGGCTGAAACCTGAAGATATAATAACCGGGAGCCCGGGCCGGTGGGCGTTGAACCTTTTAAAGCTCTCCAAACCGTTAATTACAGGCATGGATAAATCTACGATAACGACATCTATGGAAGCAGCATTGGCTTTAAAATAGGCCCAAGCCCCGTCGAAACCAGTAAAGCCCCTTACTGTGTAACCCTTTAAGGAAAGAAGACGAACCAGAGAATTTAAGATGATTTCTTCATCGTCCAGAACCAGGACACTGCATACACGCTGCACCCCTTTACCAGGGGATTGCGGAGAGGAAGTTTTGATATTTTTATTTTTTGAACGCAATATTTTATAATATATGAAAAAAAGAACCTGAAAAAAATATACAATTTTATAAAATTTAATGTGTTATTCATTGGATATTTAATATTTAGCAATAAAAGTATCAAATTAAAACTCAATACGAAAGCTATATACGCCGTCTTCCAGGCGGCTGGACACCTTAAACTCGCTGTTGCGAAACACTGCCTGCATGCCGCGGTTTTCAGCCAGTACCTCGGCGGTAAAGCCATTTATACCGTTAGAGCGCGCTATTTGCGCCAGCCGGCGGAACAGCGCTGTACCCAGCCGGCGTTTTTGCCAGGTATCCCGCACAATAAAGGCCACCTCGGCCATATTAGTTTTTTCATCAAGATAATAACGGCCAATGCCGACAATGTCGTCCCCGTGGGCCTCGGGCACTGTGGCCACTATGGCAACATCGGTACGGTGATTTATAAACACAAAATTTAGAATTGTTTTACGAGGCACATTTTTTATGAAACTCATAAAACGGTAATAAATAGTTTGGCGGCTAAGACCATAAAAAAGGTCGCGCACCCGCGGTTCGTCTGTAGGGTGCATGGCGCGCAGCGCCACCATGGTGCCATCCTCCATAACGTGAGCGCTGCCGAATTCCCGGGGGCCAATAAAGAACTTGCCCTGCATACTTTTTAGTTCAGGTCTTAAATATTTTGCGTCCACAGCCTCCTTTATAAGCTGTTCACGAAATTTGGGATGGGCCACACAAATGAGAGATATGGCGCGCTCCTGCACACTTTTGCCGTGAAGATAGGCCGTACCATATTCGGTAACAACGTAATGCACATCGCCCCTGGTGGTTACAACACCCGCGCCGGGGCTTAGGCTGCCCGTGATGCGCGAGATGGTGCCGCCTTTTGCGGTAGAGGGCATGGCTATAATGGCCTTGCCCCCGAGGCTGGCTGCCGCCCCCCGGTTAAAGTCCACCTGCCCGCCAATACCCGAAAAAAACTGTGTGCCCAGACTGTCGGAGCATACCTGGCCGGTTAAGTCTATCTGCAGAGCTACATTTATGGCCACCTGACGCTCCTGGCGGCTGATGGTAAAAGGGTTGTTAACATACTCAGTAGGGTGAAAACTGAAGGCCGGGTTGTTGTGTATATAGTTGTATATGCGTGTGGTACCCATACAGAAGCTTGCCACCACCTTACCCCTGTCCAGGGTTTTTCTGTCTCCGGTTACAGCACCGGATTCCAGAAGATCGATAATGGCATCTGTGAACATTTCGGTATGGATGCCCAGATCTTTTTTACCTTTTAAAAACTCCATCACCGCCTGCGGTATGGCGCCTATACCAAACTCCACTGTGGAGCCGTCCTCTACAAGGGCGGCCACATACTGCCCTATCTGCCTTACTTCATCGCTGACAGGCAGCGACTCAACCTCCAGCAGGGGGGTGTCTACAGCCACCAGGCAGTCAATGTCATAAATATGTATGGAGCTGTCGCCGGGAGTGCGGGGCATATTGGAGTTAACCTGCGCTATAACCAGGCTGGCATTTTCCGCAGCGCTTTTAACTATATCCACGCTTATACCAAAGCTGCAGTAGCCGTGCTCATCGGGCGGTGTAACCTGCACCAGTGCTACATCAAGAGGCAGCCGACCCGAGCTGAAAAGACGCGGTATATCAGAAAGGAAAATAGGTGTGTAGTCGCCCAGGCCCTGCTGAATGGCGCCTCTTACATTCGGGGAGATAAAAAAACTATTGACCCTGAAACACCGGCTTAAAGCCTCTTCGGCATAAGGTGCCCCCCCTTGAGTGAGAAGATGTACAACTTCGATTTCGGCCAGCTCATTTTTACGCTGGGTAAGAGCGCTCACCAGCTCTTGAGGCTGGGCGCAGCCAGTGCCCACAAACACCCGCTGCCCGGAGTTGATTTTAGCCACTGCCTGGGATGCGGACATGATGAGATCGCTGTATTTAACCTGCCAGGCGCTGTCGTAAACAATAGTATTGGCGGTATTCATACATCCCCCTTTAGCAACATACGCGCATCGGCAACAAAAGAGCCCTCGCCCTCACTGCTTATAATAAAAGGGGTTAATTCCATTGACTGTATTCGGGGGAAATCCGTAGCCAGCTGACTAATGCGCTGCAGCCCGGTGGCTATGGCGGACAAATTTACGCTGCCCCCGCTCCCGGTGTTTTTAAGAAGCGCAAAGCTCTTAGTGCCGGCCAGCATGTGCATGGCCTCCTGGTGTGTAATAGGCGCTATATGGAAGGTGACATCTTTCATAACCTCGACAAATACACCAGCCAGACCAAACCGGAGCATGGGACCAAATTGGGGATCGCACTGCATGCCCAGGATAACGCCCCTACCCGGGGGGCACATAGCCTCTATGTATATGCCATTAATATCCCCGCCGGCAGCGCGCTCACCAACACGCAGCATTATTAAGTCCCAGGCGTCCTCTACATCCTGTCGGGTTTTAAGGCCCAAACGTACACCACCAGACTCAGCATTATGTATAATGCCCGGTGAGGCGGCCTTCATGGCTACAGGCAAGCCAACTCGCTGGGCCTTTTCCACGGCCTCCTGCCGGGTGCGGGCCAGACCGCCGGGCATTATGCTAAACTGGTAGGCGCGGAGTATCTCCTTGGTCTGGGCTTCGCCAACCTGCAATTGACCGCTGCGCACCTGCCGGTTTATAATACGCTCCACGCGACGGCGGTTAACGGGAAACCGGGCCACTACACGCTGAGGACGCCCAAGCCAGCCTTCATAGGCTACCATAGCTTTAAGGGCATTAAGCGCACCCTCCGGAGAGACAAAATTTGGAATTTGGGATTTAAAGAGTATATCCACACCACCCTGTACCTCACTACCGCCCATAAAGCATGCCAGTAAAGGTTTGGGACTGTCAGTAAGCGCAGACAGTGCCCGGGCAACTTCTAAAGGGCAGGTAATGACGTTGGGAGCTAAAATAACCACAACTGAGTCTACATTGTCATCTTCAAGTGCGGCCTTCACAGCCAGAGTGTAGCGCTCGGGAGAGGCGTCCCCCTTAATATCAACAGGGGCCCCGGCGCAGAGGCCTGACAACTCTGCAGTGTCTACAGCCATAATACCCGGCCCCCCCGCATTGGTAATAACAGCCACCCTGTTGCCCCGGGGCAGGGGCTGCATGGCAAACACCATGGAATAATCCAATAACGCTTGAAAGGTATGGGCCCTGATAATGCCAGAACGTTTAAAGGCTGCGCCATAGGCAATATCCTGACCTGTGAGACTGCCTGTATGGGCTAATGCCGCCCGGCCTCCCACGCCTGTGACTCCGGATTTAAATAAGACTACGGGCTTAAGAGCGGAAGCCGCCTGTGCTGCCAGGATAAAATCGCCCCCATGGCTGACGCTCTCCAGATAACCGGCTATAACCCTGGTGCCGGTGTCTGCGCTGCAGACTTGAAGAAGATCTACCTCGGATATATCCGCCTTATTACCCAGACCCGCCATAGTTGCCACCCCCAGCCCCCTTGATGAGTACCAGCCCATCATGGCTGAGCAAATGGCCCCTGACTGGGAAAATACTGATACATGGCCAACGGCAGGCATGTGAGATGTATAGGAGGCATTAAGCTTGTGATAAGTATTAATAACACCTGAGCTGTTGGGACCCAGCAGCCTGACATTACGGGCCTGGCAGTAGCTCACAATACTTTGCTCTAACTGCGCCCCGGGCGGCCCGGACTCCTTAAAACCGGCAGTAATAATGACAATGCTGCCGGCCCCTCCGGCGACGGCGTCTTTTACCGCCTGGTTGACTAAATCGGGTGGAAGCGCAATTATACAAAGCTCAACCTTTTGACCGCTGGCACCTAATACCGGATAACACTTGCGGCCCAAGACCTCCCGGGCTGAAGCATTTACGGGTATGATGGGCCCCGTAAACCCGCCCTCTATCAAGTTCTTGAGAACCGTATACTCTGCCGTACCGGGAGTAAGCGAGGCACCTATTACGGCGATTGAAGAGGGGGTGAGTAAAGATTTAAGCATA
>CAZRWX010000227.1:0-5556 GCA_964603925.1 uncultured Bifidobacteriales bacterium
TGAGCATTCTCACAAAGTTGGGATATGCTCCATCAGTTTATTAGAATGCAAAGCAAAGCTTTACGTTCTAATATTGAAGTTTGTGGACTACGGCTTCCCGCATCGGAGTGCGGGACAGGCTCAGGCCGGAGTAACGGGAAAAAACACATACCGCTGCCGGGAGGAATGACCTAAACCGTTATTTTACCCTTATCACATAGGGAAGCTCCTCATCGGGAGTTTTTAACAGGCGAACTAAGCCGTACCAGCGGGTGTTCCAGGGGTGGCCGTCCTCTGACCATTGGATTCTGGTTGTTTTGCCACCGGGGCTGGTATAAGCAAAGCATAAAGACATACCTAAATCCCCGGATGTGGGCCAGGCTCCCGCCATCATGGCAGTATAGGGCACAAACATCTCGGCAAAAACGCTATCACCATCAGACACCCACGCCTTTGGCTGCCAGGTAAATACCGCTATCCGCAGCTTTTAAGGCCCAGTGGCTGTAAAATTCAGTAAGAGAATCGCCATTATCCTCTATGCCATTGACCCAGCGTGCCAGCTGACGGTGAAAGATTTTGCTTCCCCGGACTTTAATGATAAAGCCTGGGGCTCTGAGGGCACAACTTTGGCATCGTAGGGGGCTATGAAGTGCACAGCGCCCTCCATTGCCTGGCCGGACACATTCTTAAGTGTAACCGAAGTTTGAATAGAGCCGCCTACCCATTTACTAATACCACTGGCCGCAATGGCCAGAAACTTAAAAGCCCTGCCCGAGAGCAATTTGCGGCCGTTACGGGGGAGAGCTTTAAGCAGATGGGCCATATCCTTAAGCACCGGCGGCTCTATGGCCAGAAAGCGCACCTGATCAAGGGCTTTATCGTCAAAATCCACAATATGAATACCCTCAATCAGCGGTGTTACCATAAGTACGCTGTCGTCGACTTTGCCTTTAACCTCCTGGGAGGGCCCCCAGCCCTCAGGGGTAATTGTCCGCAGTTTAAATGAAAGCTTGCCCTTTTGGCCCTCAACGCTGACCCGGGCCTTTTGATCCATAAAAACATAAGGCTGCGCAATACTGGCTGAAGCATGAGCGTCAATTTGAAACTGGAGACAAATAGCCAGAAAGCATAACTGTAAATATTTCATATTATCCCATATTATCCCATATTAAATAGTGGGCAGATAAATTGCCATCATGGATTAATACCTGAAAAACCCTATATTTAATCTCTAAAGCTAACAAATTAGCTAACCTTAAAAACAGGATCCTGATATATTTCAAACTCCTTCAAATCGTTAAAGCAAAAGTTTTGAAATTCTTTGTCACAAACCGCAAAATGCCAAAAATCAGACTGTTATCCGGTTTGGGCCCATGGTCGTGGTTAGCGTTCCTGTTGGTGGCTATTTCATTTTTAGCACCAGGGTTCTCCCATGCATTAAACGAGGAGCTTTTGGACTTTGTCTATATCAGGCCCTTAAATTTGGTATTCACCCAAAAGCCCATGGATTCAGTCTTTGTTTGTAAAATACCGCTTAATGATTCTCTGATAGACTTTAACCAGGCTCTGCCTTCAGGGGCCGATGTCAGAGTTTTTCAAACCGAAGGCAGCATACGTCCCACTCTGATCAGCGGCTGGTCGGGTACAGACAAAAACCCCACACTCTGGGTATTTATAGACAGCGTACATTACTCGGGTGATACTTTAAGCCTGATTTTAGTATGGGGTAATGCATCTCCCCCGTTAGCAAGCTGGGATTGGGCTTACATGGATACCATAAATACAGCCCCTTATACCAGCATTGTCACAGGAGTGCTGACAGCGGCCCCCGTTAGTTACAGGATATGGGATGATGGCGGTACAGGCCACAACTGGAGTACCCCCGCAAACTGGTCGGGGGATGTAGCTCCCGGGCCCACAGACATGGTTTTATTTAATGGGTCATCTTCCAGCAACTGTATACTGGATATATCCGATACAGTACGCTCCATAGATTTTGAAAAAAATTATAAGGGTTCCTTTTTCTTTCGTGCCGAAACCTTAAGCGTTAAGGCTCACGCCAACCTTAATTCAAACGGAGCCTTCAGTGCGGGCACCGGCGCCTTGCGCTTTCTTGGCTATGGGGCCTTTACTCCCCTTGCCGGGCAAACCCTGCCCAATATCATCATCTCCAGCAACAGCAGGGTTGAATTGCAGGCCAACCTTACAGCCTTCGATCTGATTGTACAAAAAGGTGAATTAGATTTAGGTGAGTTCTTTACCCACACAGTCAGGAACATATGGGGTTCCGGGAGCCTGAATTTCCACAATTCTATCCTGAGAGCCAGCGGAAGCGTTATCAGCTTCAACTCATTCCAACGCATCCAACCTGGCGCAGGCTCCTTGGATCTAACCGGTACAACGCCCCAGGTATTTTCGTCCCATACAGAGGATACGCTTCCGGCAATTATTCATTCCGGAGGGGCCACACTAATCTTAAGCGACAAAGATCTCCTGGCCCGCTCTTTTACCCAGACCGCTGGCGTATTGGATTTAAACCGGCAAAATGTATTTGTAGTAGAAGATTTTAACCTCACTGCCGGTCCGCAGCCGGCCATTACCGAGCTGGGAGGCTGTATAATAACTGCCGGGCGTAATGCGTATTTTCAGGGAGCGTCAAATAATATATTAAATCTTAATCCAGTTGAAGGCTGGACCCTGGATGTGGGTGGGTACTTAAACGCGATTTGGGCGGATATTGGCAACAGCCAAACCCTGGGTTCCTCAGGTTACGCCGCCCAGAGCAGCGACAAGGGGGGCAATAACACCTGGTATTTTAACAGCGAAGATTACTCCCAGTGGAGTTACAACCGCAATATTTACCTGAACACCTCAGTACCCGGCCCATCCATAACATCCGACATAACCCTGTACCCCCTGCTCATCAGCCTGGAGGGCGCTGGTTTTGATTTCGCACAGGCGGATTCCCTGGGCAGGGATATCCGGTTTACTGATGAAGTTGGCGCCCCTGTGCATTATTACCGTGAGTACTGGTCACTCTCAAAAAAAACCGGCATTTTCTGGGTACTCACTCCCAGGATAAAGGCAGGGCTCAAAAACCAATTTATACGCATGTACTGGGGTAACGCCTCTGTAGCAGACAACGCCAATCCCCTTAAAGTATTCGGGGCCGGGAGCTACCAGGGTGTATGGCATATGGATTCACTTCTCACTGACGCATCACCAAATGCCATCCACGCTCAAACAACAACTTCTCAGACAGTTACCAGCTTTGCCGGGCGCTGTCAGTCCTTTGATGGGAGCCAATGGGCCGTATTTCCCGATTCGGGACTTCTGGATAACACATCGAGCTTTACGCTGTCAGCGTGGATATTCCCTCAGGACCTCGACAATAGTCTCCAGGGTTTATTGGTTAAAAGAGACACTGTATCCAGCCTTTTCTCCTGGGGCCTATATATACACGGGGGCAACCGCCTTCACCTTATTCTAAAAGGCAGTGATACGGACACGGTTGTATCCCGCTCAGCTCTTATGCCAGACACCTGGCAACACGTTGCCATTGTATTTAACGGCCAGTTACAAGTTCCTCTTGTAAGCTTTTATCTTAACGGTGAACTGGATACCACTGTACAAGTCAATGTCCGCAGTCTGAATAAAACCTCCACCCCCCTTATTATGGGAAGATACAATCCTCTATCTCAATACGGGTTTAGCGGCCGGCTGGAGGAGGTCCGGTTCTCCAATACAACCCGTTCCCGGGACTGGATTCTTTTTGATTATCTCACTCAGGGGCCGGGCAGGAGCGCCGCCTATGCTCAAAGCCCTGTTTTAAGCGGCATTGACGGCAGCAGCGTAATAAACGCTTACCAATCCACCGCTGACTCATTGATAATAGATTACGCCCTTGCTGATCCTGATGACTCTACAGTAAATGTTATTCTTGAATACTCCCTTTTGCCGGGGGGCCCCTGGCTGCCTGTTACCAGCGCTGCCGGTGATACCGGTCAGGTTACAGTTGGCACCAGGCGCATAAGCTGGAATGCCCGCAATCAGCTGACTTTAACAAAAGAAGAATTGTTAATAATGCGCCTTACGGCCAGTGACAGCGTGTACGCAGACACAATCCTTAGTAAACCCTTACTGGCGGACTTTACCCCCCCACGGGGTCTGGACAGTGTATGGGCACAAATACACAATGAAACATCGGTGCGAGTGAACTGGATACCGGCCAGGGACAGTCTACTAACCGGTTATGAAATACTCTACAACACTAAGCTGCCGCTGGTTATGGGTGACTCCGCCAATGTGATGGTCTGGGGAGCGGACAAGGACCCCTCCTTATCCCATACCAATGCAACAACCACATTGGTAGAGGCCCTCACCCCGAATCAAGCCTGGTATTTTAAAGTTCGCGCCCGGGACAAGTGGGGTAATACAACATCCTCAGCCATTGTTAATGCTTCGCCTTCATTCATGAACAGGCCAGTATGGCAACGGGTGGACATTGGCCCTTTACACAGCGTAATAGCCGGGCCAAGCAGCATATATCTCAGCTCAAAAAACAAATACATATACAGTTTAAGCCCGGGTGATGGTGATTTGCGCTGGAGCCTGTCCACCCACCTGTATGGCGATCCAGGTTACATGGCCGCCTACATTAACGCCCAAACCCCCAGGATAGCGGCCGTCGCCGGCCGCCACCTGCTTGTCATAGACGATTTGGGCAGCCGCTGGGAGCTGTTGAGCAAGCCCCTGACAGCGCCCCTGGGGGTGCCTTACACTGGAGAGCAGGTTGAATTACTCTGGGTTGCGGCCGCGGACTCTGTTTTTGCCTTTGAGGCATTATCCCTTACGCCCGCCCCGGGCTGGCCTCAGTACATGGCAAACGCCAGCCATACAACTGCCCCGGCAGGTTACAATGACGAAATCTTTTTCCCCGCCAACTCCGGTGAGATTAAAAAATTCGACCTGGACGGAACCCCGATGACAACCAGCCTTTCGGCCGCCAGTTCACCCGCGGGGCCATATACTTTAATAGAAACAGTTGACTCAACACTGTACAGCGGTAACGCCAGCGGCAGCTTTGAGGCCATGTCCACATCCAATTTAGAGAGTAAGTGGGCCATAACCTTAAACACACTAAGTAAACCGCTTAAGGGCGCGGTTTTTGCCGATAGTGGTGCTATATATGTGAGCGCTGGTCCTGATCTGGCCAAAATAATAGATAACGGCAATACAGCCGCCATACAATGGTCTAAGACACTGCCTGGTGACATTTTTTCCAACATGGTCCTTAAGGATTCTACCCTGTATCTGACCACACAGGACGGCAACTATCACGCTCTTAACACAACCGACGGCAGTACGCTAAGCGGGTGGCCCTACCACCCGGATACATCTGCCGCCGCAGCGGATATCAAAGTCACACCTTTACCCGGTCAGGTGCTTTTCACCACCGATAACGGCAGGCTGGATTTATTCACCCACGAGTAAACGTACAGAAACTTTAAGCACAAACCAGGATTTGTATTAACTAGTATCTGTCCAAAATACGCTATTTTAGACAGGTATTAATTA
>CAZRWX010000228.1:0-5555 GCA_964603925.1 uncultured Bifidobacteriales bacterium
GGAGCGGGTGTCTCCCGGTCTGCTATCAACTCTCTCCACCCGGGAGCGGGAGGTTGCTGAGTTCATTTTTACCGGTGAATGCAGCTATGACGAGCTTTGCAGCAGGGTTTCGGTGTCGTCTTCGGGCCTGGCAGGTATTCTTCTTAACCTTGAGATTAAGGGCCTTATCAATCGCAAACCCGGCAACATATATATTCCCGCCCAGGTTACTTCACCAGCCGGGCAACCCCTGGTCTAGCATGGTGTATTACCCCTTATTTTTTATTGGTTTAGCGTGCAAAGCCATATTGCCCGATGAGCATTTTCACAAATGTGAGAGCTGATGAGCGTATCCAACGCTTATCAGACACCCCCCATCGGCTTGTTAGAACGTATCCGCCTAAGGCAGATTCGTTCTAATAATGCATAACGGACTGGTTTCCGGCACTGGGGGAATTTATCTTATTGGTTCCGGGTGCAGTGCCAGTGTACGGCATCCCGTTTATGCTATGAAAGTCGTTAATAAAAAAAACTGGGTTAAATTAGTCGTATTTGCGGGCTTGGTTTTATGGATTATCCCCTGGCTGGGGGGCACCAGTGGTGTCTTTAACCTGGCGCGCATTTATTACACTAACAAGGCATTGTCTCAAAAAATAGACAGTCTTACCAATCTTAAGGTCTCACTGGACAAAGAACGGTCCCGTTTAACCAGCGATACCGCTTACATAGAGCGCGTTATCCGCTCTGAGCTTATTATGGCCAAGCCCAACGAAAAGGTATACCGCATTTTAGACAGGCCCCAGGGCAAAGCTAAATAATGGTTAAGCGTTTTCGCATCTATCTGTTCCGGGGACTTTTAATACTCATACCTATAGGTACTACTGCCGTTATCTTCTGGCAGCTGTACCGCCTGCTGGACGCCCTGGCTCTTAATTTTATACATGCCATATTTGGTTTCTTCGGGGTCCCCAGTCATCCGCTATTAGACATTATGGCCCTTCTTATTTTTATCGCCCTTATAGGGTTCTTTGGCGGTAACTTTCTTGGCCGCAAAATTATCGCTCTCACTAATTTTACCATAAACCGTTTGCCCATTGTGCGGGTTATTTATGCCGCCATCCGTCAAATTGTAGATGCTATCATGAGCGGTAAAAAGTCCGCATTCTCCAAAGTGGTCCTCATAGAGTATCCCCGCAAGGGCATATACAGCCTGGGCTTTGTCAGCGCGGACACTGGCGGTGTGGTACACAAGGGTATAGGCCAGGACACCTGGACAGTTTTTGTACCCACCACTCCAAACCCTACCAGCGGTGTTCTGGTCTTTGTGCCAAAAACCCAGACTCAAGTTCTGGATATTTCTGTAGATCAGGCAGCCAAGCTTATTATGAGTGCGGGCGTTATTGACGAGCGGCAGGAGATAAAGGCTGAAGAGATAAACTTCACTAAGCTGCGCTACCTTTTCCGTCGTAAAAAAACCGGCAAGGTTGATGTTGTAAAGGAGCAATCAAAACCCCCGGACCCATCGGTCTAATTAAGTTGTAGGGGTACTTTTAATTTTATGTAAAATAAGGTGCCAAGGGCACAGCGACCTTTTAGCTACCGTAAACGCGGACTACAATTACCCCACTAAGCCCCTCTGCCTGTAAGTTTATTCCAAAAAGAATTCTTACTTTTAGTTTGACTTTTAAGGTAAGAGTCCAAACACAGGAAGTTGTTTTTTTGATCAATAATTCGGTCTTTTTCCGAGGGGTTTAAAATAACCAGCCCCAGCCCCCCCCACAACTCTCCGCCCTCAACACCAACTGTAGATTTACTACTGTCTTGAATCTTCAGGGAAAAAGCCACTTTTTATCCCATTAACCCAAGCGCAAAAGCTGCTATTCCCAATATTCCCGTTAAGATATGGCCTGGGAAAATACTTCTCTGTCACAGACTGGTTGCTGCCTGTAACCACGGAGCGTTTTGCACCCTACGGAACTCCTGCTAATTCCTTTCTGGTATCCCTGGTTACAGTAGCCTGCATATCGATCTCGCGGCATGCCTGAATTGCGGCAACAGTCCCTTTTGCTACGGCGCCAGCTTTTACTTGAGAATCCACACCGGGTATTTTTTGCCTTTAATTTTAGACTTTTTCATTTTGCTGAAAACTTCGCCTACAACTGTGCGCTCTATGGCCACATAGCTCTGTTTTTCGTAGATGTCGATTTTACCTATGTGAGTGCCGGCTATACCAGCATCGCCAGTAAGGGCACCAAGAATGTCGCCCGGGCGAATTTTTTGCTTTTTACCTGACTCTATAACTATGGTGATGTAGGCTGGCTGAAGGGTAAATTTACTGGTTTTAACCAGCGAGTCTATGTTCTTAAAAAAGCGCTCGTTGTTCCGGTAGCCGTCGGCCCGGAACTGCTGCTTCTCCGAATAAAGAGTGAAGGCCTGCCCGGTTTGACCTGCCCGGCCGGTGCGCCCAATGCGGTGGGTGTAGGTGGCTGTGTCGTAGGGGACCTCATGATTTATGACCATGGAGAGCTCTTTGATATCCAGGCCCCGGGCGGCTAAGTCTGTTGCTACCATAACTGAGCAGCTCCTGTTGGCAAAGCGCACAAGTACATCGTTACGCTCGTACTGCTCCAGGTCGCCGTGTATGGCCAGCGCATTGATTTTTTTAGCCTGAAGGCTGGCTGTTATATCTTTGCACTGGACTTTGGTATTGGCAAAAATCAGGGCGTTTTCGGGCTTATGATGCGCCAGTATCCTTATTATGGTTTCTATTTTTTTTTCCGGAGCCGCAGCGAAAAAGTACTCATCAATGGGGTTTTGTTCTTCGCTGGTACCGCTTTGGATTTTTACGGCTTTAACTTGGATAGCGGCGCTTAATTCCAGGATCTCATCGGGGTAAGTGGCGGAATAGAGCATTGTCTGGTGCTTACGGATGACATAAGCTATTACCTTTTTGATATCCGCTAAAAACCCCATATCCAGCATTCGATGGGCCTCGTCCAGTACCAGGGTATCAGTGGCCTTAAGGTTGAGGGCCCCGTTCTCCAAAAGCCCCAGCACCCGCCCGGGTGTGCCTACTACAATATGGGCGCCATGGTCCAGGGACTCTATTTGAGGCTCGTAGGAGGTACCACCGCACAAGGTGAGTACTTTAATATTAGGCGCAAAGCGCGCGATACGGCGGATTTCTTTGGCCACCTGGTCGGCAAGCTCCCTGGTGGGGCAGAGTATGAGAGACTGGGGTTTATTGAGTTTAAGATTAAGCTTGTTGAGCACCCCAATAGCAAACGCAGCAGTTTTGCCGCTGCCGGTTTTGGCCTGGACAATAACGTCGGCATTATTAAGTATATGGGGTAACGATTGGGCTTGTACGGGCGTCATAGCCACATACCCAAGCTCACCCAGGTTATGGAGCATGGCCTGGTCCAGAGGGAAGGCGGAAAATTCGGTATTTTGCATGATATTAGCTTTGTTTTATAGACACTGTATAAAATAAGGGTGAGCTATTCAACGCCCGGATATGGTTTCTTTGTCAGAGGATTGGAATATGTTGTTTCTTTGGCTGGTTAATGGCATTTAGACCGTGGCCGGTGCCTGACCTGTAGGGGGGGGAGAGGCATGCCTAATTTCCCGGGTTAAAAAAGCCGGGGGGATAAATTATTGGCGTAATCATTAATTGTGTCGGGTTTATGAGGGCCACGACACTACAATTTATGTAAAAGCTGCAATTTAAAATTGCAAAAAAAAATAGCCTGACCTTTTTAAAAACTTTAATTTATTATCTGCAAAAAACATCAGGAGACAATATGATACACCCTTCAGCTCAGCTTGTTTTTATTAATGACTTAATAGGTTACGGGCTCATAGCAGGGGAGGACATACCTGCCGGCACGGTAACTTACATTAAAGACGACCTTGAGATAAGCATAAACAATACAGCTTATTTTAAGTTAAACAGCAGTCTCAAGGACCATGTTGATAAATATTCTTTTATCGATCAGCATGGCAACAGGATTCTAAGCTGGGACAATGCAAAATACGTAAACCATTCCTGCGAGAGCAATACACTTAGTACGGGCTGGGGCTTTGAAATCGCGGTTACAGATATACCTGCCGGGGCAGAAATTACCGATGATTACGGTCTGTTTAATGTTGAGCAGCCCTTTAACTGTCTTTGCTCAGCACAAAACTGCCGGGGCATTATCTGCAGCAATGATATGCTGACATATGGTGATTATTTCGACAACCGTGTTATTTCCGCCATGCACAGGTTCCAACAAGTGGAGCAGCCGCTGTTTCCCCATTTTGACAACCGCACGCTGAGCGCAGTAAACACATTCATTAATAAAAACAAACGATATAAAAGCGTTCAAAGCTTATACTACAGCAACCTTAATGCGGTAATTCACTCCGAGCAGCTTGTTGTGGCATAGCTAATTTATTTACCACCCACAAACGGCAAAAAGAACCTTATCAACAGGTTTTGAGAGACCTTCTCATCGTTATGAAAACCAATGGCCTGCGGCAGGGTGTGCCGGGGCATATATGCGGTGCCGAATATCCAGTCCCAGATGCTGAATACAATGGCAAAATTACATCCTGCTTTAAAGCGGAGGGCCTTTTCATGATGCCAGATATGCATGCGGGGAGAGTTAAGAATATAGCGAAGCGGGCCCCAGGTAATATTTAAATTGGAGTGATTAAGGTTGCCAATTGCCGTAGCTATAACACCGATGGTGAGTATTACCTCCCATTGGTTGTTGTTTATGATAACAACAGGCAGATATTTGAAAAAATTGTAAATGATAAGCTCCGCCCAGTGAAAGCGGAAATTGCCAAGCCAGTCCATTACCTTGATGGAGTGGTGTACACGATGGAACCTCCACAGCCAGGAAACCCTGTGCAGGAGGTTGTGTACACACCATTCGGTAAAATCCAGAATAACAATTGAGACCAGCACCTTGATAAGAAAGGGAAAGCCGACAATTAAACCCAGCGTGGGGCGTATACCCGATACAAACTCAAAGGTCTTGGATAAATAAAGATTAATACCGCTGTTAATAAAACCAAAATACCGGCCAAACAGGTAGCCGTTAAAGGCAATCCAGAAAATATCCTGTAAAAGCTGGGGGCGCAGAAACTTCTGCTCCCCCCGCCAGGGCCGCACCCTTTCTAACAAGGTTGTTGTAAGGCCCAGCATTAAAAGCCAGAACCAGTATTTTGTGATTAACATAGAGTGCCTTTATTTTGAAATAGACCTGTTGAATGGGTGCTCTTGGCGATTTGACGGGTAGAGAGCTCAGCTAATGCTGTGAAAATCAGCTCTGCTTCACTCATGTGGTTGAGGAGATTTTGTGTCTTGTTGTTAACTTTAGTGTCTCAAATTTAATTATAGAATTCTGAAATAATATTTCTGTAAAAATGCAGGTTGTTTAAAAAATACAGATTCTAAATTTTCATACAATGTTGAGTGAATGCTATTAATTCCAATGAACTGTGAATGCTCCAATTTATATAATGCCCCATGAGCATTTTCACAAATGTGAGAGCTGATGAGCGTTTCCAACGCTAATCAGACA
>CAZRWX010000229.1:0-5530 GCA_964603925.1 uncultured Bifidobacteriales bacterium
CGCAATATATATCTTCTTCAATCATACGCCTGGCACCCTTTTTCCGGCCCTCAATTCTGTTAAGGCGGGATATCAAATTTGATTTGATTTTATCTGAATGATGACTTTTGCGCGAACCTGAGCGCAAACAGCCAGCAAGGCAAGACTAATAAGAAACCAGACTCTACCGACCATATATTAAGAAACTGTAAAACCTTTTTTAACAACAGCCTCTTTTATAACCTCCAGGCTAGTGACGGTTTCATCATATTCAACCCTCACTCTTTTGCTGTCTAAGTCCACATCCCCTTTTACTCCTAAATCTTTAAGAGCATTAGATATCGAACTGACGCAATGATTGCAGGACATATCTTTAACTAAAAAATTTGCAGATTGCATAAATACCTCCAAAGTTTACTCTCTAGACATGATAATCTAATTGTTTCTACACCTTTAGTAGCAAACTTTTCAGGTATGTTTCCAGCTTGAATGAGAAGGATAGATTTTCTGCCGTAATCTCTTTGGACAAATATAGGCCATAAACAGAAGGTAATTTTCCGTCTATACCTTTTAAATTGGCGATAATGCCTGTGGAAACGAAAACCTAACCACCCATTATGTTAAAATTTACTTTAGTACTTTGAGCCTGTCGGAGAAAGACTTTGATTGGCGAGCCCGAGCGAAAATTCGCATATCAAGGCGCACTTTGCAGATGTTTTAAGGCCAATTACATCGAAAAAGAGCAACGCGGAGATGCGGATTTGCAGCCGGGCGCAGCTCAAATGCTTTCTCCGACAGGCTACTAGTTAAAACACTTTGATGAATGCCGGAGTTCCCATGAATAAGAAGCAGGTAAAAAAGACCTTGGCAAAAAGCGCTAAAAAAACAGTAAAACGGGTCCTTCCTCCTAAAAAGCCAGCGCTGCACTTTAAGCTTATACCCACACTTGGCGAAAAAATGTCCATCATTAAAAAGTCTTTAAAAAAGCACTCTTACCTCAAACTCGTTCTAATAGATGTCTCCAATATCAATAAAATTGAAAAAGACTACGGCAAAATGGTTTATGAGGATATTCTGGGCAATTTGAGAGACATTATTCTCAATATGCACGGTAAACAAATACGCACAAATGACATTATTACCGTTAATTATCACCAGGGGGATATGTTCTATCTGTTCTTAGCCCAGGGCAGGGAGGGCCAACCCTTCCAGGCTGGCACAGTGGAGAATATCGCCGATCGCATTTACAGCCACATTAACAAAGAGATATTCAACACTATCTTCCCACTTATGAAAAAACGACCCAATGTAAATGTGGGGTACGCTATCAAAATATACAACCCCCTTATCAGGGAAGAGCGTCTTATCGAGCAGCTTATAGAAGACGCCCGGCTTATGATCAAATATAAGGAGTTCAGCCGTATTACGGTAAATCAGGAAAAACTCCAGGAGCTTATTTTAAAAGAGGAAATAAAAACCATATACCAGCCTATTGTAGATATGTCCACTATGACCGCACTGGGTTATGAGGCGCTCTCCCGAGGCCCCCAGGGCACAGTCTATGAGAACCCCTACTCCCTGTTTAATATTGCAGAAGAGGTAGGCCTTCTTCTGGAGCTGGACAACCTTTGCCGCCGCAAGGCTTTTTCAAACGCCAAGGGTCTGGAGAAGGGGCGCCTGCTTTTTGTAAATATATTTCCCGCCAGCATTCACGACCCGGAGTTCAGGGGCAAGTTCTTAAAAGATTTTTTAAAAGACCTGCGTATTGCGCCACGCAGTGTTGTGCTGGAGGTTAACGAGCAGCAGATTATTGAGAACTACCAGGCATTCCGGGAGGCCAGCCGTTACTACTCGGGGCTGGGCTTTGCCATTGCCATTGATGATACTGGTGCGGGTTACTCCAACTTAAAAAGTATTGTGGAGCTGGAGCTGCAGTTTCTTAAAATTGACATCTCCCTTATCCGCGGTATAGATAAAAGCAAACTTAAACAGAATGTAGTCAATTCCCTGCTTTTGATATCAAAAGACATGGGTGCCAAAGTTATAGCCGAGGGCATAGAAACTAAGGAGGAGTTCGCCACTCTTAAAGATATGGGTATCCACTACGGCCAGGGCTTCTTAATCGCCCGCCCGGCGCCGCCCTTTACGGGCATTAATATCATTGAGGTTTAAGCGCTGTCCGCAATCGGCTATCGCTGCTCAACTGCTCTTTTTAATAAAAATAGCAAACAGGTAGCAAACCCCGGCCAGCTCGATAATAGTGGCCCCCGCCGGCAGCCCGGTACCATAGCTAAGCACAATGCCGCCAAGAGACACTATAAGGCTTAATATTGTAGCCGCTATCATCATGGAGGGCAGCCGTTTGGTAAAACGTGAGACTGTGGCTGCGGGTATGGAAAGCAGAGCTATAACCAGCACTATGCCCACAATGCGCGCTAATAAAACAGTAGTCAGCGCTGTAACAACTAAAATGAGCAGGTTGTATATGCCTACAGGTATGCCCCGGGCAAGAGCGGCCTCTTCATGAAAACACACTGCCAGTATGCGGTTATAAAAAAGAAATACACCCGCCAGAATTATTAAGTCCAGAACCAGCATTAGAACCAGATCGGCCTTTGTGACCATAAGTATACTGCCGAACAGGTAACCCATAAGGTCCTGACTGTAACCGGGGGTTTTCATAATGAAGGTGATACCCACAGCCATGCCCAGCGCCCACACAATACTGAGAACAGAATCCGCCCGCTCCCTGGCATATACTGTAGCCCAGGCTATAATACAGGCTGCGCCAAGAGCGGCGGCTAATGCGCCCAGGGTGGGCGTACACCATTGAATACCATAAACAGTTTGGAAAAACCTGGCCGCCCCCATGCCGCCCAATACACAGTGGGATATAGCCCCGGCAATATAGGTGGAGCGGCGCACCACCACCAGGCTGCCCACAACTCCCGCGGCTACAGAAGAGAGTATACCCGCAGCCAGAGCAAATTGAAGGAACGGAAACCGGAGAAGGTCGTTGAAAAACTCAGTCACCGGCAGAATCATCCCCCGTGATAGCGCCTGCGTGATGTTCGCATGAACCACCACGCTCTCTGGCAAACACCTGACAGCTCCTGGCATGATGGAGTACGGCCATATCACTGCCGCAGGCACAGGATATAGTCTCGGGGCTTAATTGCTCCAAGGGGGATATGGCGGCGGTCTTATTTACACACAGCACATGGCTTACGCACTTGAGGACAGTATTAATATTATGGGAGACTGTAATAACAGTTAATTGACTGGCCAGGGTATTTAACAGCCGATGTATGGCTTCATCGCCCTCAGCGTCTATATTGGCTGTAGGCTCATCGAGTAAAAGCAGACGGGGGCTGCCCGCAAGGGCCTGTGCAATTAGTGAGCGCTGCTGCTGCCCACCCGACAGGGTGGCAAATGAACGCCCGGCTGCACCGCTTAAACCCACCATATCCAGAGCATCCAGAGCGGCCTTTTTGTCACTGGCCCCGTAAAAGCCCCAGGAGCGCTTACCCGCACGCCCCATGAGAGCAACATCCAGGGCTGTAGCCGGGAAGCTGCTATCATAGTCCATGTGCTGCATTACATAACCAACACGGCCCCGGGCCTTTTCGGCCGAAGCTCCAAATATGGAAACAGACCCCCTCTGGGGTTTTATCAGCCCCAGCATTAAGCGTAAAAGCGTTGTTTTGCCGCCGCCATTGGGGCCAACTATACCTGTAAAAGAGTTGGCGCCCGCCGTAAAGGATACATTGTGTAATACCTCATGACCATTGTAAGAAAAGCAGACATTTTTAAAATCGACAACCTGCTCCATAAACACCTACCTGGCCAAACCCGTACTGACCATAGCGCCTAACTGCATCATATCTTTAAAATAGTCCTGAGGCATAGGGTTTATGGGCACCACCATACAGCCGGCCTGAGCAGCCACAATCCGCACGCTCTTATTGGTATACTGGGGCTGGGTAAAGATTACACTAACCTTAAGGGCGCGAATTTCATCTATAAGGCGGGCTAAATCCCTGGCCCCGGGCTCTTTGCCCTCAACCTCCACCGCCCTTTGGCGCAGGCCGTATTCATCTGCGAAATAACCAAAGGCAGGGTGAAACACAAAGAAATCTGAACCCTTATAAGGGCTTAACACCTTATGCAGATGGGTGTTTAAGTCATCCAGCTCGGTAAGGAATGCCCTCAGATTTGTATGATAAAGGCTGTTGCCCTGGGGATCGGCCTTAACAAGCGCCTGCTTTATAGTTTGGGCCTGGACTTTAACCTGTACAGGTGACAACCAGATATGGGGGTCTTTACTGTTGCGCCATTGATATTCTTGGTCACCAACCCCGGTATGGCTGTCGTGCTGATGGACGCTGCCGCCGTCAATATCCCGTAGCGTAAGACCCTGGCGCAGATCTACCAGTGTAATATTAGGATACCCCTTGCGGATTTTTGGCAGCAGACCTGCCTCAAACTCCACACCAGTAAAGAAAAATAGTGAAGCCTGAGAAAGAGCAGCCATTTGTGCGGGGGTGGGGGTAAAAGAATGGGCGCTCTGCCCTGGCCCCACCATGGCCTGCACACTGAAGCGTGCGCCCGCTATACGCTCAACCACATATTGATGGGGAACTATACTTGTAAAAGCCACCGATACCCTGTCTGGAGTTTTGGTCTCTTTACGGCACCCCCCGGCAAGTACCGCCAGCAATATCAGAATCAATAATAAAAGGAATTTATGTTTACTCATTAGATTCATAATTATACCACCATTTTAAAATATATTATCCTTCATAGCAAATTTCCCCGTATTTAGCCATTTTTTATCAAATATTGCGTTGGTTACTGAAAATTGTAACTACCCACCTGGGGTAGATTACCTTAGTGTTTGGGAAGGTAAATCATTTTTACAGCCCGGTAATGCTGCCAGGCTCCCGCTCAATGTCCCAAGCTGCTTTTACTGAATAAAGCCACTACTTTACTTCTGAAGGAATATCTAGCCAGATTGCCTTGAGAGATAAATTGGTGTCGATTATAAGCAATAAAAGTGAAACCATCAAACTAAGCATACAGAAAATAAACGTCCCCGCAATTAATACCTCAATCTGCCCTCGGTCTCAGGAAATATGACCTGTCGGTTTTGCATTCCACGGTGTCGCTTGCCTGATGATTCGGTGAAGCTTGTCTGCCCAGCGGATTATTAGTTGAGTCAAACCCTGGTAAGGACGAACTACACTGCCATAAAAATGACACAGGGCAACCTGACAAATTTGATTGCAATGCCTGGTGTGTGTTGTTAGCGGCAAAAAGAGTGGTGTATGTGAAGTAGCTCCTGCGCCGCCCTGTGAGCAATCAGCGGCATGTGTGTGTGAGTAATCGTTCTCTTGATGGCCTGATTTTTACCAGGATGTTAAGAGGAAAGTTGTACAGTTGTTATGAATCAACAGGAGGGTACATGTTATCGGGCATCTAATTGGGTTAATGTGGAAAATAAGGGTCGGACCAAAAAATTGTCGATTTCAGATTAAAATCATTGTTTTTA
>CAZRWX010000230.1:0-5464 GCA_964603925.1 uncultured Bifidobacteriales bacterium
TTGCACCCGGGCCCGTTCGACCATTTGGAACTGCTCTTTTGAGATAGCGCAGTTGGGACAGACCCAATCTTCGGGTACATCCTCCCAACGCGTGCCCGGCGCAATGCCGTCCTCGGGATGCCCCTTGGCCTCATCGTAGAGGAAGCCGCATACATTGCATTCCCATACCTTGTAGTCGCCAGTTTCGAAGTGGGCCGAAGGCGACGCTATTGCGGCGGGAGCAGGTGCGGGTGCCGGCGCTGGCGCGGCAGGCGTCACAGCCACAGTCTTGCTCTCGAAGGACGGTATTTGGCCTGGAAGGGGCTGGAGATACTGATAAGCCGGGTTTTGGCTCCGCATGTGCTGGGTGAAGAGTATCTCCGACCATACCATCACCAGATTCTGGTGGATGGGTGGCAGCGAGGGCTTGATGGACTCGTGCAGACGCGGCAGATGATAGCAGGGCACCGCGGCAAACATGTGGTGTTCGATGTGGAAATTCATGTTCC
Source organism: uncultured Bifidobacteriales bacterium (assembly GCA_964603925.1). Lineage (GTDB taxonomy): Bacteria > Fibrobacterota > Fibrobacteria > UBA11236 > JADFYW01 > CAZRWX01. Next base: position 489 of record CAZRWX010000230.1, read on the forward strand.
AGTAGAGAAACTCGAAAAAACGGTTGGTGCGGTAGGTGCGGCAAGACAACCTGAAATCGTTTACCTTGTCCACCAGCCCGAAGTGCTGGGGAGCCCCCGTGAGCATACCCAACACCGCGCAGAAAAAAGGACTGAGCGTGACGATGACGGGTATCATCCAGAATCCGGTCGCAATCGAGACCAGGGCAATGCTACCATGTCCGGCCACCATGATCTTAGACCAGTTGCGAATGCTGGCTCGCTGGCTCGGCGTGAGGCGGGAGAGCACATGCGCCTCCCACTCCCCGGAGGCGTATGCCCACCCGATGCCCTTCTTATTGGGCCGGTCCATGGCGATGCGGGCGTGATCTTTGAAGGTGTCCAGTAGCGCGCGGTAGTTGAAAAGGGTCTGCCAAAAGTTGAAGCCCACATTGCCGGGCAGGGTCACCTCCAGGTCCATGGGGGGATAGAGGGTGAAGCGGTGGTGTTCCTTGTGTGAAAAAAAGAAAAAGCGGTGGTTCCAAAAAGTAAGAAAGCTGCAGATGGCAATGGCCACATGGTTCAACCAGCGCGTTTTAAAAACCCGTTCATGGATCAGTTCATGCACCCCAGACCCTAGCATGCTCTGGATATTTCCGTGCAGGGCCAGCACGGGGAACACCCAATAGAAGGGAAGGTTACGCCAAACCCAGAAGACGAGGGCGCCACTCAGGGCCGTCAGCAGAATGTGCCCGCCCGCCTGCTTGAGGCCCAGCCAGTTGGAGGTCTGATTGAGCTCTTTGAGCAGTTCCGGCTCGACGGGTACCCGGACCCAATCAATCTTAGTTTCCATACTGGGCTGTCTATCTGATCGCAAATTTGGTTCCTGCATAATAAAACAAATTTAGCTACAGCCTCTGGATATAGCAAGCGATCATGCTTATAGTCATTACTTAGAATTGGAAATGTCAAAGCCGCGCTTTTACCAGTGCGGCATAGGACCTAACCCTTTTCTGTGAGTTCCGGGCAGGGACTTTGTTCTTCACGGGCTACTGGCCCATTTGTTAAACACCTTCCAGGTGGCACTATCACTGTCCACCCGCCAATTATGCTCCCCGTCATCACGCTTGTCTTCCTGAAACCAAATAAACATTACAAAAATTACTGCTGCCTAACTGCCGCGTAGCGGCTTTGTTCAACGGGTTGCGGTTCGCCTGCAGTGCCCGCTCAATTTTTTTTTAATATATGGCGGGCATTAGGGAGAGTCGCGCCGAAGGCGCAAAAGACTCTCCAGGCTGGCGCTGTTAGAGGCCGCACAGCGCAAGGTCACGCTTGCGGGACCGCAGAGTTTTGGACTGACTTTCCACATTTATAGAGCCGGAACCATGGACGGCGGAGGCTCGTGTGTTTCCTTTTTCTTTTGTACTAAAGCTTTAAAAACATAGTGGGTTGCATATTGTTTTTCTACATGGGGATTCATAGTCTTGCTAAATACTAATTTTAATTTACCTCCTTTTCCCCATTTATTATACCCAGTGGTACTTGGCTTAAGGCCATAATCATTTGTACAAGTTTTTGCATATGTTTTTAATATCAAGGATATTTTGCCGAGATTGGTTGAAATAGCTTTTTCTAAATATGGGATTCTTTTATATCTCCAATTTTCATAATCGGTCTTGGTTAATTTTCCCATATGTTGTAACACATCAACCATACTTACATAGCCTTGTTTATTCAAAACTTCTGATATAGCTTGTTTTGTCTTTTTGATAGTTTCCGTATTATTCATTCAGATTCTTTTAGCGTTTTTTAATATCAGTTCCCCTACGCCTATGCTTATAGAGGCTTCTATGAAAATAGTATTCTTTGCTGGAATCTCTGTAATATAAAGAGATTTTGCTTCTTCATCAGTTGTTGGAAAAAAAGTAGCTCCAGGTTCAGCATCAAGAAAAAATTCACCAGTTAATATCCCACATTTGGGGCACACGTTTCCGTAATATTTATCTGCTGCCATTTTTGAAAATTTGAGTCTAAATGTTGGTACTCTATTGGTGATATATGACAGAATTACATTTGGCAGCTCTCTTATTTTACCTAAAAGACATATTTCACCTTCAGTGCCTTCAACTTTTGGAGCAAGTAATGTAATAACAGGCATTTTTGCTTGACATTTCCAACAAAATATTTTTTTGCCTACCATGTATAATGGAGGAGTTATTTCAAGCTTATTGTTATTCATTATCTGCTTTAAAAATAATGCGTTTCATAAAATTTATCTGTTCCCAGAATCTCGATATACTCATCAACAAGTTGGCTTAAGCTCGCAGGACCTCCTATCCTCATCCAACTATCAATTGAGCCCCGAAAATTATATCGAAAAATTAAAAATGCCCGATTTTTGTCATCTACAAGTTTGAATTTCATTACAGCCATATATGAATTTAAATCTGGTTTGTTATTTTGACTATCAGCATTGCTCCATTTACTGCCTAATGATCTAAATCCTATTTTGCTCATTAGGCCATCATTACAGAATGGATTTGTATCAGATTCATGAATTATTATTTCATTATCTTTAACATCTACTATATAGTTAGCCTTACGCTTTAAGTTTTTAACAGCTTTTTTAACCATATAGTTTTCAAAATCTGTAATCTTTTTCTCACGCTCTTTTCTTAGAAACACTTGTGCGTTATTTGGATTTTCATATATTTCATATCCATTGGGTATTTCCTCACATAATTTATCACTGTTATCTGCTTTTTTTGAAAAGTAGTATTTTGTATTTTCTTTTTTTGTTTTTTTCTCATGTAGGTAATATGTATACCCTTTTCTATTTGTATAGCTAATTGGCATTATCGTTCTTTTTGTCCCCCCATGGATGGGGGGCTTGTGTTAAATGTGGAAAAACAGTTCAAAATTGCCTCTAACGTTTCCGGCTTGCTCTCGTTTTAAAAATGGGCAAACTGACTTTCTGTAATACATTTTGCCATTTTTAAAATGAAGATGAAGGCCGCCGAAGGCGTAAGCTGGAATGAGCAAGCCGGTGTTAGTTTCCATTTGTGCCAGGCCTTTTGGGATACAGAGTCTCTTTTTGGGTATCTTTTCTTATCAATTATTTTCGGACTGTTCCAAGCCAACGCCACGATGGGATTGGCGGACTTTGGATGATTTTAGAATTACTAAAGTCAGAAATTCTGGTATCGTAAGCGATAAATAAGGAGTTAAAATTATCATTCCCTTTCCTCTTTGATTCATTTTCACTTTGATGACGATATGTTGAGATTATTTTTATTGCGCCATAAACGCACGAGCTTCACTACACCCGTTATCGTAGGCGTTACACACCATCCAATGATACCAACCATCAAGAGAGGTGACCAAGTCCAGGGCATTTCCATAAATAGGTTCGGCCCACACATTAGCGTTTATAGGAGTTGTGTTAACCGTGATATAAGTGTAGTTACCACTAATGAGTGCCTGCGCCATAGGTTCTCCAGAAATGTAAACATAGTATGGAGTGTGACAGGCGTCACCTTGCCATGAAAATTCAGTAGGAGATTCAGTAAGTACGGCACAATTCGGTGGACCTGTCGCCCAAATTCGACAGCCGGTAAAGTCTGCAGGACGAGAGACTGGTGGACAATCAGTTAAAGTGGTGGCGTCTTTATATATAATTATATCCGGTAAACTATCCACATATTCCGTAATCTCTATTGCCTTTGAATAGTACCCAGTTTTTGATACCTCAACAGTATCTACAATTTGTAAGGCTTTTGCAAGAATCCATTCTTCTCTTGAATTAGGAGAATATTTGTTTTGTATCGAATTTATTAATACTGGACGTTCGATTTTTATGGAAATTGTGAATGGAAAAGAATTTAAAATTTTAAAGCTTTCTTTATAATTCCCAGCATCCAATCTTAGAATTGCTATTCCTGCTGATGCTTTCTCTGAAAGGTTGAATGAATATTCCCTATCAGACATGGGTTTTGCTCTCAGAATTTGTTTGAGTTTTTTACCAGACAAATCATGCATAGTCATTGTTACAGTTTCAGCACTTTGAATGGATATATTAAGCCGATTTCCTTGGAGTTTTATTTGTGGAGAATATATGTAAGGCAACCGTGAAGAAGCTAGACCATTAGATATTGTATAAACTCCAGAATCGTTCGTTATACTGGACAAATTTTTCCCAATAAGAGTTACCGTTGCATTTGGAATAAAATCACCTAAATTATTCCTTACTCTACCAGTTAGGTGAATTGATTGCCCGATTGAGAAATTAATTACAAAAATAATGAAGCCGAGAATAAATTTTTGGTTCACATTAAACCTCCTGAAAAGACCCTATAAAGATAGTTTCTGCGGATAAGATCAGCTAGAAATTGCATACCATTTTTTCACGCTGCCACACATTTATGTCCGATGGTGTGTACGTAATTGAAAACCAAGCCTATAATTTGATCTATGCTTCTGCGCAACGCGGAGTTAACCTGCTTGCCACTAACATCGCCTTGCCGGATTGCTTTATTGGCGTCAGCCAGCAGTCCGGCAAACCGGTGAAAGCAAGTCTGGTTCAACGATTTGTTCTTGGTTTGCTGTTTTTGAACTTCATGTACTTACTTATAGTATTTATTTTTCTTCCAGTAATATCATAACTGAATGATTTTATTTTTGAAGATTTTGGTGACATGTAAGTTCTAATGGATGAAGCTCCCCCATAAAATCCAACGAGCGATATTGAATCTAGGATAATTTTGTCATTTGTTTCTGAATTAATTTCCCATACATAAAAAACATTATCGCCTTCAATTAAAACACCCTCTCCCATAATAAAATTAAGACCGATTATCACGTTATTTGGTTTCTGTTTCTTTTAGTGATTGACCGAGTATGAAAAAGTATTTATTCCAAATTCAAATTTTTGCGGTAGAATCCATATTAAAATTCTTTTTTACAAAGAAGTATCAACTACGTCAAGGCCAGGCTTTGCTTCTTGGAGCTACACCATGGCC
>CAZRWX010000231.1:0-5344 GCA_964603925.1 uncultured Bifidobacteriales bacterium
ATTGAGTAAGGCTCCGCCTTTGATAGTCCCATTGACTACCCCAAAAAACTCAAATATATTTTATTAGAACAGATGCGAAGCACTATTCTAATAATCCGATGGAGCGCGTCCGACTGAGACGGCACTCTCATCGGACATTATACCCATTTAAAATACCATACGCAAGTATTTTATAATGATGGAAATGGTGTAAGCTAAACAGACACAGCGGCAGTGTGGGGGCCCAGCTTGACATCTGATAAATGAGGAGAAAGAGCGCTGGCATCAATAACCATTGATCCACTAAGAGATGGGATTTGCAGGTACACTTTGGAGGTATTAACGAAATGCTCAATGTAACCCTCGGCCCCCATTAGGGGGCCGTCGTTAATAACGACTTTGTCACCCTTGGCGAGGGTAAAAGACCTGCCGGTATATGAAAAAGGCAGCCGGCTGAGTTCAATTTTTTTAAGGAGTTCTATCTCCCTGTCCGGGATTGGCAATATGCGGCCCTGTTTATGCAGGATAGTGACAACATTGGGACACTTGTGTACTTGAAAACGCTCATCCAGACGAATGTGAATAAAAACATAGGAGGGAATTAGGGGAATATAAAGCTTTTTAGTACGGTCTGACCAGTGGCGCTTAACACACTTAAGGGGTAGGTAGGCCGCACAGCAGAATGCCTCTAAGTATTGGTGAACCTGCTTTTCACACTTAGACTTGGTATAAACAGCATACCATCTTTTTTTTTGGGGTAATAATGCGCCCATAAGCTCTTATTCTACAATAAACCAGTTATTCCGAAGGTTCTTTTTATTATAGCTTAATTCCTGCCTGGAATTAAAGTCATAAACACCTTTTCCTGCTTCTTTGACTATGGCGTGAGCTGCCGCGGTGTCCCATTCCATTGTGGGACCCAGACGAGGGTAAATGTGAGCTAACCCGGCGGCCACATAGCAGAGCTTTAAAGAACTGCCAATGGCAAGAACTTTAACGGCATCATGTTGAGACTTAATTGTGTCCATATATTTATCAAATTCCGGTGAACCATGGGAGCGGCTGCCTATAACTATAAATGGAGATTCTGCAGGGGGGTGAGAACCTTTAATTTGACGCTCCACCAGGTCACCCTCTTTGAAATAAGCGCCTTCCCCTGCTTTAGCGTAAAACAGGAGACTTTTAACGGGAGCATAGACTACGCCCAGGACAGGCTTGTTGTCATGAATTAGAGCAATATTTACAGTAAATTCTCCATTTTTTTTTACAAACTCCTTGGTGCCATCCAAAGGGTCAACCAGCCAGAAATAATCCCATGTTTCACGAGTTTCAAAGGGTATCTGGCTGCCTTCCTCTGAAAGCAGGGGTAGGTGGGGATACAGGTTCCCAAGGCCTTTGCTTATAATGCCGTGGGCGTTTTTGTCAGCCAGAGTAAGGGGGGAGTTATCCGATTTATATTCCACATGAAAATCCTGCTCATAAACTTTTAAGATAGCGGCCCCTGCTTGAATGGCTAAATCAATTATGGGTTTTATAGGGATAGATGAGAGCATGGGGAAGTCTTAATGGGGCGCAGCAGGTTGGTATTAAGGAAGAAAAATATAAAATGGTAACTACTCAGGTACCATAGATGCTCCAATTTTGTCATTTCGACCAGTTCCTCATTTGTTTTCAAGGGAGAAATCCCGTTTACGATTTGTTTCACGAGATTTCTCACTGGAACATATATTGAGAATCGTTCGAAATGACACGTTTTGCCTTCCCTAGATACCTGAGTAGTTACATAAAATGTCTATATCTTATAGATAAATTTACAAGCTTAAAAAAATGATTATCAATTAGACCAATGTTTCTTTTTAAGTATATCTAAAACTAAGGTTAAATTCTGTAATAAAATCATGCCCATCCCGGATGCCCCTTTTATTTTGTGAATCAAAGAAGATTGTTCATCAAAGGTATTTTTTATGCTTAAGAGCAACCTGTACTGCTGCTGAGGTTTAAGGCCAAAAAGGAACTGTTTTATGCGCCATTGGGTGCGATGGTATTTTCCAAAGCCCTTCCAGCAGTCGGCTTCATAATTTTTAAAAAAAGTGCTGGTAAATGTGTTCTTCTTAAAAGCGTTATCTATCCACCTGGCTGCCAGCTGCCCTGCATACATACCGCTGGCAATACCGCCGCCGGTGAGGGGGTTGGTATGATGGGCAGCATCCCCGGCCAAAATAAACCTTTCATCTGAATAATCTTTTATAAAACCGCTGACAGGTACCGCACCGCCATTTTCAGAAATAATTTTATGATTGGGGAAATACTCTTCTTTAAACTGGAGTATAACCTCCTTCATATTGGGTTCCTTGGATTTCGGCGTAAGAGTGCCTGCTCCCAGGTTTATTGTCCCGCTTTTAACTTTAGGGAACACCCACACATAGCCTTTTGGGATCCCTGAGTAATTTAGCCAGAATGAAAGATATTCCGGGTCTGGGCAGGGGCCTTCAATACGCAAATTAATAGCAGAGCAAACCTCCTGAGGCAACTGCCGGCAGTTAAGGCCCACCCAGCGGCCGCAAAGGGCCTCAGCCCCGTCTGCGCCTACAACCATGGCTGCCTGAACCTCCTGTTCCCCGGAGGGGTGCTGTATTCGCAGACAACGATTATTATTAGATACGGGTAAAATATTGGTAACCCGTGCGTTAAGAACCAGGGTGGCTCCGGCACCTTTGGCAAGGTTTGCCAGCTCCTGATCAAATAATACTCTGTCCAGCATTAAACCAGAATCAGGCATTCTGAACCTGGTGTGAATATCATCAGAATTAATAATGAGACCGTGAATGTCTGTTTCAATGTAATGCTCTTTAACAGGCAGGAAATCCCCCAGGCGCTTACGGGCTCCAGTTGCCTCACCACAACGCACGGGTATCCCTATAACCGGGCGCTTTTCGGCCAATAAAACTTTATAGCCCTTCAAGGCTAAATCCCTGGCGCAGATACAGCCGCAGGGCCCAGCGCCTATTACTGCTACATCATAGCTTGAAGTTTTCAATATATAGGGCTCCCACAGGGCAAATACGCAGACAAAGGCCGCATAATGTGCATTTATCCGGGTAAATTTTAAGATCCAGACCATGCATGTCCAGGGCCATTTCTGGACAAATGCCAATACAGCCGGCACAGGAAATGCAAGTTTCTCTATTTACAAAGAGCTCCTTATGCTTTGTTTTGGTCATACTGGTAATTTACAAAAAGTGCGAAAGCACGGGGCAGACAAGTGGCTAAAGTTGGCTCTCCAGCCAGCGGAGACCTGGTTCAGGATAAATTTGATGACCGCCTTTAAAAATGTTTAAACGATGCTCTTTGCAGGATGACCGGTATAATAACCTGGCAGGGCCATAATCATCAAAATTATTGCCGTTAATTAAAGAATCCGGCAGGGCATATGCCATTTGAGCTGTCTCGATTAGGCCGGCAGGAAGCTGCCCCTGGCCTGCTGCGCAACTCTGACACAATTTTTCATAAAATCTGGTTGAATGCTCAATGGGAACCGGGCCTGTTTTGCCGTCTAAAATGCCGGCATTTATATCGAATGCAGGACCCTGGCAGGTTATGAGCTTTTGAAGAGGAGAGGCCGCTGCATATTTTGCTGCCTGTGTTGATGGAGTTCCCTTAAACATTGATTCAAGGTCTTTACCGTATCGCCAGGTAGTGGGCGTCAGCTGACTATGCCATTTTACCAGATCGGTAATTGGCACCCAGGTGCTGACAGCCTTAAAACGTTGGGGATGACTAAGAGCCGTAAATAAAGCCGTGCTGGCGCCCCCTGATACACCAATCAGGAAAACACTTTTCGGGTTAATAAGATCGTGTTTAAGCATAAAATCCAAAGCTGAAATAATATACCCCACACGTTCTGGGGAATTAATGGCTGCACCTTGATAAAATGGTCCCCCAAAATCAGGGCTTATAAACGCCCAGCGCTTTTTCTTACACCAATGGGCACATTTTTTGGCGATGTCATTGTCCCAGGACTGCTGCCAGCCATGGAGGCTGATGAGGAGCGGTAACTGTGCGGCTGTTGAGTCCCCGGGGGATTCTGGAATATAATATGATATTTTTTGTGAATAGCCATTGGCGTCAATAGACCTGGTGACAATGCCCCTGGGCCAGCTTTTATAACTGGACCTGAGTATGGTAGCATTACGCCCGCAGGAGGAGTTACGGGACAACGGCATTGAACAACCCAAAACCAGAAGCCCGGCGCTGAGCAGGCACAAACGGAAGATCAGCTGGTGTTTATAATGTGTCATATTTAAAAACAAAGTAATATCAAAGGCATCTTGATAAAAGAACCATTTATGGCTCCAGCTCCCGCAGGCGTGTCTGGTATTCTGTTACTGCAGGATAATTATGAGCCAGCCATTGATAGCATTCCCGGGCGCTAAGTGTGTTGCCGCGGGCATAATAGATTTTACCAAGGTTATCCCAGGCCAGATGGGAGTTTGGGTCCAGAGCCAGTGCCTCTTTAAACTCCTGTATAGCCAGCAAGGGTTTACCCAGCTTGTAGAAGCATATACCCATATTGCCGCGGGCGTCTGCCAGGTTGGGGGTCATTTTGATAGACATGGTGTATTCGTCGACGGCTTTTTGCCATGTGCCTGTATCCAGATAGCCGTTCCCCAGATTAAAAAGCAGTACAGACAAACTTTGTTTTGGTTCCATATTCCCCATGGTATAGCAAGGGTGCAGGTTGAGATTAAATTTTTCGCGGTAATAGTCCTGGGAACGCTCCAGCCCCCGGCGCAGGGTTTCGATGTTGCGGGTATAGGTGGCGCTATGCCACCGTATATAAAAGTGCCCGGGAAGCAGGACTCCGTAAAGGGGCAGACCGAACCTATCTCCTATAGCTAAAAACAGGGACGCCAGGCCAGTGCATGAACCTTTCTTACTATTTAAAATATCATGGGCCAGGTAAGTGTCCGGTGCCCGTGATGTAAGAACTGGTTCAATCTTAAGGGTGTCGAAAAATATTGAGATCAACATGTCCGCCTTTTGTTTCTCATTTAATCCCGATGAGTCCAAAATTTGAAAATGTTGAAAGAAAGTATTTAATGACGAATACCAGGAAATTGAATCCAGAACCTGGCCGGACAGGTGAAGGGCCGCCTGTTCGTTAACGCTATATAAGGCATGCAGATAGGTACTGGCAGGATTTGATATAACCTGGTGGTGCGGGGTAGCCGAGCGTTTATCACAGCCATAAAGTAAGCAGGAAAGGACTGTGACTATAGTGTATGTCAGTAGTGCTTTAGGCATAAATATTAATATTAGAATGGAAAGCTCTGCTTTGCATTCTAATAAACTGATGGAGCATATC
>CAZRWX010000232.1:0-5331 GCA_964603925.1 uncultured Bifidobacteriales bacterium
CCCGGCTTCAACGGGTAATTAGGCTGCGCATTCTCCATAATATCAGGGGATTTGCCAGCAATGTTGCCATAAAAATTTTGGTCATGGTCAGGTTTTGGGGCTTAATACGGGAAAGCCGCCATGCGGCTTTATCCAGGGTACGGTCGCTGATATGGCAAAAAGCCTGTTTTGCCTTGTAAATACGGTAATTGTCCCTGCCATATTTATCTTCCCAGGCTTGTTGATAGCTTTCATAAAATGGAACTTTTTGGCTTTCTACGCTTAATTTATGAACTTTAACAGCACTTTCCGCCGCCAGCTTGCCCCCTGTCATAGCCTCTAATATACCCGCTCTGCTAATGGGATTAACCATATTAGCCGCATCACCGACCCGGAAAAGATTATTTGCCGCAAAAGGCTCTGAGGAATGCCCGCAGGCAATTGCCCCCCCTTTAATGCACTCAACCTCTGCACCAGGGAATACCCCATCCAAAAACTGCTTAAAGGCAGTTTTTAATGATTTAACCTTAAGACCAGCCCGACTCATCACCAGCCCTACATTGGCAGTGCCCGAATCCCGGGGAAAAAGCCATGCATACCCCCCGGGAGCATAATGCTGGCCAAAATACATTTTAATGTAATTTTCTCTAAACTTGAGCCCATGGACAATGCCAAAAATGGCAGGCTCCAGATCGAAATTACCTTGAATTATGGGCTCCTCCCGTGCAAACCTGCAGCCTGGACCGCTGGCATCAATAACAACTTTGGCCCTGACCTCCCCTGCAGAAACCCCGTCAAAACGTATTACTCTATGGTTATCTCTAAAATTTGAGATGGATTTGACCCGGGTATTAAAATGACAATGAACCCCCATTTGCCCACACTTTTCGGCCAAATCGCGCTGCATTTTTGCACGATTGAGGATTAGGCCGCTGCCTTTTTTTGTAAAGCTGATTTCTGTACCGGCAGGAGATACAAATACAACCCCATCCACCGGATGACGAACCCAGTTGGGATTAAGACTGCCCAATAAGGCCAGAAGACCCTCATGATGAACGGCCTCGGCACAGGCAACAGGCTCTTTGCCGGGCATTTGCCTGTCAAAGAGCACAATACTGTGTTCCGGCTTAAGTTTTGCGAGCGTAAGTGCGGCCAATAAGCCACCCGGACCAGCGCCGATAACGCCATAATCATATTCACTTTTGATTACTGTTTCCACTGGTGGAAATTTAAAAAACCCCGCTCAAATAAACCTTGATTAGCTTAAAATATCGATTAATGCCAGGAGAGAGTTTTTAACAAAAAGCAATTTGGACACAACTCTGGAATGTGGCGGAATAAGTTGATTTTAGAAAAAAAATGGGAGCTCCTGCTTTCCGGGGGGGGAGAGGGGTAGGAGCTCCCAGGCGGGTTGGGTGAAACTTAAACTCTAAGTAGCCGCATTCCGCTCTGACTACATATTCATTATTAACCCAAAGTTTCAAAAAAAGTGTGATCCAGATCACAACTGAAATAATTATCTGATATTTTACAAAATCGGCTGAAAATAAGGGAATTCAGGTTGTAAAAGCTAAAACCCGGGACCTATTCAATTACGGTAATTTCGATATACTTCAGAGACCCGGTACCTGTAATACCCGCAGCAGTTATTAATATTATCGCCCGCGAGCCGGTTGTAACAACGCCAGCAGCCTTTATTTTATTGTTTTGCACAAGTACTACATTCGTGTCTGTTGAGGTAAGTGTGAAATTTTTATTGGTGGCACTGACGGGTGCCCAGGTTATAGGCAAATCATACCAGTCATCTCTCATTTTAATGGTGTCTTTAGCCGGCACAAAAAAGGCTATTAAGGGCACAAAGCTTGCGTAGTATATGTTATTTGACAGAGTGTTAGCATTCCTGTTTACACTGTAGTCGTTAGCAACTACCAATATCTGGTTCTGGCCAGTGTTTAATGTTATGGACTTTTCATATACTCCCCCATTTAACACTGCCGGTTGACCATTAACGGTAACCATGTATATGCCGTTGTTATCTTCAGCCTTTACACGGACATTAAAAGAGGCTTGGGTGACAGTATCTGGCAAAGCAGATTCGTAGGTAAGAGAGGGCGGAGTATGATCGTCGGCTGTAACATTATAGAATATGATGACAGTGTCCCTGGTACTATTTGCGGCTGTGCAGATGTCACGGGCATAAAGGGCTACAACATTTTGCCCTGAGGACAATGATACTTGATGGGTCCAGCCGCCATCAGCGGCAATAGACACTGAAGTACCACTTATGGTAAAGGCCCCCACACCAGATTCATCTACAACCTTACCGGAAAGCTGGTAATGACCGCTGGCTGTAGTATCCACTTTACTGGGACCAATATTTAAGACAATAACCGGCCCTGTGGTATCCACGTGACCGGGAACATAAGATACTGTGAGGGTATCAGTATACTGGAAACCGGCAGTATCCTCTGCCAATAAATAAATGTTATTGACCCCCTTCGAAAGCTCCAGAGAATGAGACCAGGCTCCGGATTCAACGCTTAGGGGGCTACTGTTTATTTCGAATAAGGCCAGTGGAAACTGGCTGCTGATAGTGCCTGTTAATATAACTGACGACATGCCGACAGAGTCATTGTTATCCGGAAAGGTAATAACCAGCATGATAAGCGAGAGCTCCTTTTCTGCGCTGTCTTTGCGGGCCTGAGCCATAGCAATGCAACTATCCCCGGCTTGGCAGTCTGGAGCAAAATTTATAACCATTTCCGCGGTAGCGTCCCCAACATAATTTTCTGACTCTGGATCGTATATATTAGTACGCTCAGAATCCGTACATAACCATAACGAAAAGCTGCAGAACAGCACAATTATATATTTTAAGGAAAAGTGGCACTTCATAACATTATTATACGTATATAGGAACCCTTCCAATAATGTATTGAGAATACTGCAAAAAGCAATAGTTCCTTATTTTCCAGGCCGTTTACTGAAAATTTACAAGTTTTTCCCTGGCATGGACTATTTAGTTCTTGTCTAATATACTTTTTCTAACCACAGAGACGCAGCTACCGCTCATCCTGAGCGCCCTTCCAACGGACGGGTAGTCGAAGGATGTGTCCTCTGCGTCTCGGCGGTGAATAATTATTGCCATTTTAGACAGTAACTATTTAGCCCTTTCAGCGCAGAAAACGCCAATAAAATAACCAGAAAAGTATAAAAACAGGGATAGAAAAAAGCATCCTGCCAAAAGGTCCATCCAATAAACCAGATTTTTGCGATTGAAAATCTGGAAATGCCTCCCGACGGGCCTCCATAAGATTATCAAAACGCATTTTCTGTAATTGCAGCCTTCTTTCTTCCTCCTCTTCGGCAGTAAGTTCAGGTGCCTGAGCCCCCTGTTCCTCAAGTACATTTTCATTATTTGTATCGTCTTGGGACATCTAGTGTAATATAAATTTACCAGCAGCCAATGATCTGAAATCCTGAAAAATTTCTGTCTTAAATCAGCAATAAACAATGAGTTTTCACAAACACCCGGGAGTCATCCGCACTGGGCAACTTTTATATCTGTGTTCAAAGGTCGCTGACTTTCTCCTGGGAATAATTTACATTCCATAAAAAAGACGTCATCAGGAGTTTTAATGGCCAGAACCCAGGACAATGTCGAAAATCAATCTACCCTTACAAATAACATAAGGGAGGTATTCACCTATATCCATCGTTTTAAACACCAGGTATTTGTTCTTAAAATAGACGATGCACTCCTGGAGACCCCGCTATTTGCCCTTCTGATAAGGGATATTGTACTCATTCACAATATGGGTATTAAGGTTATCCTGGTACCTGGCAGTCAAACTTCCATTGACCAGATTCTATCCACATATGGTATTAAAACTGAGTTTTCAAACGGAATCCGTATTACCACTGACGAGGCTATGCCTCTGGTTAAACTGGGGTGTTCCAACGTGGCTTATAAGATTCTTACCCTTCTTTCGGAGAATGGCGCCCATGGTGTTATGGGCAATTGGGTTCGAGCCAGGAGTATGGGCGTTCTCAGCGGTATTGACTTCCATAATACAGGCAATGTTGACAATATCAATGTCGGGGTCATAGACCAGCTTTTAAACCAGAATCATATTCCCATTCTTACCAATATAGGATGGAGCAACATCGGTTTGCCCTACAACATATCCAGTAACGAACTGGCTGTTGCCCTTGCCAAGCGCCTTCATGCCGCCAAGCTTTTTTTTATCACCACGGGTAATGGTATACCACAAGTTAAGGATTGTAAAATTGAGGGCTTAAGCATACGGGATAATGGGGTTTATTCCAGTCTTAATCTTGATCTGGCCAGGCAGCTTCTGCATCATCATCAGGATGATTTACCCCGGGAGTCGGCAGCCTTAATCAATTATGCGCTTCAGGCCTGCAGCGGCGGTGTTAATCGTACACACATAATCAACGGTTCTCAAGATGGCATTCTACTTCAGGAGATATTCTCCACTACAGGTAAGGGTACCATGTTTCATGCTAATCAGTACGCCAATATCAGGCTGGCTAAAACAGAGGATATTCCCATAATTATGCACATAATGCAGCCTTATGTAGAAAAGGGTATTCTAGTGCAGCGTTCGGCTGACGAGTTGGCAGCTGCAATGTCATCAATTTATGTGTACTCGGTTGATGAGGCCCTACAGGGGTGCGGTGTATTAACCATGTTCCCCGAAAAGAACACCGCCGAGCTAAAATCCATTGTTGTAGACCCTGCATGTACCCACCGCGGCATCGGTAAAAAGCTTGTTTCTTTTTTCATTAAAAAAGCCGGTGACATCGGCTGCAAATCTGTATTTCTTCTCACAACTCAATCAGAAGATTTTTTTATGAACCTTGGCTTTAGAAGGGTACCACTAGACGCTCTTCCCCAATCCAGAAAGAAGATCTACAACAAAGACAGGAATTCAAAAGTATTGATAAAAGACCTGTAGCTGGAGCTCAGGGCTTTTCTATATCACTGAGCAGGTCATCAATTTCGTCCTTGACAGACCTGTCATAACTTGACGATGAAGATTTATGATGATGACGTCGATGTGAACGTGACTGCAGAAGATCTTTCAAATCCTGAATTTTTTTGTTTTCAAGCTTTAGGTTGTCATTCTCCAGCCTTGTCAGCTTAATTTTAAGCATTAACTGCCCGACAAAGGTGCCGGATAAAAACACCAGGCAGAAAAGAAGAATTATTGTCCATGTTTCCCAATTCATAATGTTTAAAACCCTGTGACCACCTGAAAAGCCGCTATTTAGAGTATACCATAAATTACTGAAAAGTAAAGCAGATTAGGACTAATTATAGATATT
>CAZRWX010000233.1:0-5330 GCA_964603925.1 uncultured Bifidobacteriales bacterium
CACCCAAATTCGGTTACCCATCATTGCCATCTACCTCGCACTTCCCCTTTAAAATATTTTTTAAAAATGATACGATCGACGTTTAAAATATACCAATACCAGTAGCCACTCATGTATCTAGTAGGTCCAAATGTATCAAACTGAAGGCTTCAGTAAATTATTGTTTCGTGACTCCGTAAAGCGGGGGCGTTTACTGTATCATGAGGTCTCTCAGGGAATTTCTGGAAAGGGACTGTTCAAGATGGCAGGTTTGGAGCGTAAAGTTTTTACACCTGAGTAGTTTTTAGCATTATATGTATTGTCACTGTGGTATGGGTATGGAAGGCATTTATGAAAACTGAATTTATTAAAAAGCCACCGGTAACGGTTGTCCTGCTCAAACATATTGAAGATTTTCTCGGTGGCGCCATTGGGATGCTGGCCCTGATTGTCACGTTTCCTTTCATCGCACTGCTTATTAAACTGGAATCCAGGGGGCCAATCATATTTCGTCAAGAGAGAGTGGGGTTAAACAAAAGGCAGCCCAGACCTGTATTTAAAAAGTTTAACAATTCTAACCAAAATTCCGGGAACTCAGAATACAGAATGGAGGATGTGGGAGGTACTAAATTCACCTTATACAAATTTCGGACTATGTATCTTGATGCAGAAAAGCAGGGTCCCAGGCTTTGCGCCCTGGATGACGATCCCAGGATAACAAAAGTCGGAAAATGGCTCCGATTATTCCATCTTGATGAATTTCCTCAATTTTGGAACATAATAAAAGGTGATATGAGCTTAATTGGCCCCCGCCCCGAGCGCCCCTGCTTTACTCGGGTCTATGTTTCTGAAATTCCTTATTACAGTACCAGGACTATTTTCCAGAAACCTGGGCTTACCGGTCTGGCGCAAATAAAAAATGGATATGATAGTGACCTTGAAAGTGTCATACGTAAATTTGAAATGGATGTTACATACGCTTCTGCTTCCAGCACGCTCTCAAGTTGGCTGCGTATGGAGTTCAGGGTTATGTGCCTGACTCAAGTGTATCTATACAAAACATTATTATCCAGACACCGAATCCTTATCTCAAAAGAAATAGAGCAGTTCAAAAAGCGTTCATTCCTTCACCATGAGGGTAAAAAAGTCTGGCCGATTTCAGCGGCTGCCTTTGTCTACCAGCCTTCAACTAAAAAAACCAGGGTACTGGGCAGCCACAGCATTGTAGACTTGGGAACAAAAATCGATAAATTGAATTCTGAAGAAGCTAAGAATATTGAAATAAGTCTGAATATCCAGGAAGAACTGGATAATGAAGATGTTTTTCACCTTTCACGGCTTGCCAGGAAAATAAAAGGTAATGGAGGTCATTTATCTGTCTCAAGTACAAATAATAACACTCGTGTACTTCTTCGCGAGATGGAGATCTGCCGTACCCTGACTCTTGAGAAAGAACGGACAACCGTAAAAAACTTTGTTACCATAGATGTCGAATGTTGGTTTCACGCCCACAATTTAAAGGAAAAGGTTCCGAAATCTATCTGGCACCTTCAGCCTTCAAAAGTTGTCTCTAACATCGAACGAATTCTGCAATTACTCCACTCATATAATACACATGCGACTTTTTTTATCCTTGGCTGGGTGGCCGACCGGTTCCCTGAAGTTGTTAAAATGATTGATGAAGCCGGGCATGAGATAGGCACCCACGGCTATTACCATGATCTTATATATGAAATGACACCCGAAGCCTTTGAATATGACCTGATAAAGTCCCTGGAAGCCATTGGCAAGCATACCAGCAGTTCCATTCGCGGCCATAGGGCCTCCAATTTTTCAATTGTTCCCTCCACCCTCTGGGCTCTGGAGGTTCTCCAGCGCCATGGCATAGAATATGATTCAAGCATCTTTCCCATTCAACGCAAACGGTACGGAATATCAGGCTATCCAAACCGCTTTCCACATACTGTTTCCATGTCAAACGGGAAAAAGTTATATGAATTCCCAATGGGAACTCTACAGGTGGGAAGGTGGAACCTGCCTATAGCGGGAGGTGGGTACCTAAGGCTGTTTCCTTACGATTTTACAGCTGATTTTATTACCAGGATGAACAAACAGGGAATACCTGTAATGGTTTACTTTCACCCCTGGGAGATTGACACCCAACAGGAAAAACTGGATGTAGGTTATAAAAAAAGATTCATGCACTATGTAAATATTGAAACCACTGAATGGAAAATGTTCCAACTGCTGGAACATTTCAACTTCACTTCAATATCAGAAAACCTGGAAGCTACGGAAGTACAGGCTCTACTGAAAGATAATCCTGTAGGCCTAAACACTTCGCAGGGTGAAATTCAATACGAGGATCATAGTTATTCCGCCCTTATGGAGAATATACCGCAAACTGTGTAAAATACGTTTGAAACCCCCTGTGTCGAGACTGCCTGCCTTGACCAACACCCCCTGGGGCAAGCGCTCCATTGGCCAAAAGAGCATAACAATAGTGGTACCTAAAGTCAAAATCAACAAAAATGAAATTTTCAGGAAGTAGCCTCCCGGAAAAACTGGTGTTATCAACCTTTTTCCAAGGCAGATCAGTTAAAGAACACAGGGCAAGACGTGGACATTAAAACAGGATACATTGAGACGGGAGCACTGACCCGAACCGGGTAATTAAAAAAGCGTATATATAAATGGGGCCACTGCTGAACCTTCTGTGAGAAGAATTAGGGCACCCAGGAGACCAAGGAAAAGGATAATGGGAAGAAGCCACCATTTTTTACGGACTTTTAAAAATTCCCAGAACTCACCTACAATTTCCATCTTACTCATCAGTCTGCCTCCTGTAATAAATCTTTTTAAAACTGTTTTTCGTAGGAGGATTTATCCTTAACAACATCCTCTTTATTAACCCAGTATGTAACCTGCCCCTTTTGTTTGAGGGAAAGGAAATCTTTACCCGTAAGCCTGGCCGCTATGCTAATGGGAGTGACTACCAGAAAGAACAGCAGTGTAAGTATGACGCGCGTCATAATAAGGCCAAGTATAAGAGAGAACCCAATCCAAAGTATATGAAATGGTTTGAATAATATTGGAATGGCTGTACCAATAACCAGTATGCCGCCGCCAAAACCAGCAAACCATGGGTACGCGGGGCGCCCCTTCCAAAACAGCAGCCCGCCAAGTATAAGAAGCACAACGCCTATGACAATGGCCGTTTTGCGGACAGCGGCGTTACTTGTATCAATTTTACTGAACATACTTAATCCAGTTCAAATTCATTTTTCCAATCAGAATCGTCTTCCAGAGGTTTTTGCTCTTTTTTATCCAGGAGGCAATTTCCTAGAAGCAGATAGTCCATATTTGTGCGCATAAAACACCTGAAGGCATCCTGCGGCGTACATACAATTGGTTCACCCCGCACATTAAATGAGGTGTTAATAACTACAGCACAACCAGTTTTTTGGTCTAATGCCTTAATCATATCATAATACATGGGGTTGGTTTGCCGATGCACAGTCTGCACCCTGGCGCTGTAGTCCACATGGGTAATAGCGGGTATACTGGAGCGCGCAATATTAAGTTTTTCTATACCGAACAGGCGGGATTCTTCCTCAGTCATCTCCTTACGGATACTCTCTTTGACAGGCGCCACCAGCAGCATATATGGGCTTTCACACTCCATTTCAAAATACTCAGAGACTTTATCACCAAGCACCGAAGGCGCAAAAGGTCGAAAGCTCTCGCGGAATTTAATTTTAAGATTCATTATCTCCTGCATTTTAGAGCTGCGGGCATCACCAATAATACTGCGACCGCCAAGCGCCCTGGGACCAAACTCCATACGCCCGTGCATCCAGCCTATTACATTCTGTTCGTCAATAAGACCGGCAATTTTTTGAGGGATGACCTTATCTTCAAGAAGCTGATAGGGTATTTTATTTTCCTGTAAATACCGGGTTATTTCCCCGCTCCCGTAAGCGGGACCCAGATATGAACCCGACTGCATATCCCCACTGCCAGGCACTTGCCTGGGGTTACCAAGGTACTGGTACCACGAAAACAGGGCCGCACCAAGGGCACCGCCGGCATCCCCTGCTGCTGGTTGAATCCAGATATTTTCAAAAGGCCCCTCCCGAAGGAGCTTACCATTAGCCACACAATTAAGAGCTACACCACCTGCCATACACAATTTTTTCATACCTGTTTTTTGATGAACATGGTTAGCTATTTTAATTACTACTTCCTCGGTAACCTCCTGAATAGAGCGGGCCAGGTCCATCTCTTTTTGGGTAACCTCTGACTCCGGCTTACGCGGGGGGCCACCGAACAGCTTATGGAAGCGGGAGTTGGTCATGCGCAGACCGGTACAATAATCAAAATATTTCTGATTGAGACTATAGGAACCATCCTCCTTTACATCAATAAGATGTTGATAAATAAGGTCTTTGTATTTTGGCCGCCCATAAGGGGCAAGACCCATTACTTTATATTCCCCGGAATTAACCTTAAAGCCCGTATAATAGGTAAAGGCCGAATACAGTAAACCCAGAGAATGGGGGAAATTAAGTTCCGAATACATCTGAATGTTATGACCTATACCTGTACCAAAACTGGTTGTAGCCCACTCCCCTACACCATCAATAGTTAAGAAGGCAGCCTCCTGAAATGGTGAGGGGAAAAAGGCTGAAGCAGCGTGGGACTCATGATGTTCAGTAAAAGCCATTTTGCCGCTATAACCCAGCTGTCTGCGTATAAGCTCCTTCATCCACAATTTGTCTTTAATCCAGAGTGGAACAGCGCGGATAAATGAACTGAATCCACGAGGAGCGAACGCCAGATATGTCTCCAAAATGCGCTCAAATTTTAGGAAAGGTTTATCATAAAAAGAAACTATGTCTACCTGATTTATGGATATGCCGGCCTCTTTTAAGCAATATTCAATAGCCAGACTGGGGAAATCAGAATCATGCTTCTTCCTGGTGAAACGCTCCTCTTGAGCAGCAGCCGTAATAATACCATCTTGAACCAGACAGGCAGCACTGTCATGATAAAAAGCTGAAATTCCCAGTATATTCATAGGCCTTCTAAGATATGCATATACTGGTAATGATATTATTCAAATCTTAATAAATCCAGCATTTTAACAATATACCGTGCTGTAGGAGCTGCAGATGTGTAATTAGTACCTGTTCAGGATTAGCTGTTTGCGGCCTACCATCACTCCGGCCTCCGAGCCGGAGTCCATAAAATATTGAGCTTTGTGGACTCCGGGTCAAGCTCGGAGTGACATAGTAGGCAAAATATGTTAATCCTTTTATCTGAACAGTAACTAATTAGTTACTGTTCAG
>CAZRWX010000234.1:0-5316 GCA_964603925.1 uncultured Bifidobacteriales bacterium
ATGCTTTTCGATGCCGGGGTATCTTATATGAAAGGTGAGAAATATGATAAGGCCTTAAGCGTATTTCAACGCTTTTACACCAAATATCTGGGCTCAGACAGAGAACTTAGAGCAAGATTATATACGGGCCGGTGTTATATAGCCATGGGCAAAAAAGAACTGGCCAGGGATATCTTTCAAAACACTATCACGCGCACAGATTTCCTGATTAATCAAGGCAAAAAAATCAGCTCTAATTCTGCCTCCGAGGCTCAACTGGAGCTTGCTCACCTTTTGCGGGAAGATTACCTTGCCATTAAGCTTACAGGCCAAAATGCAGTATTAGACCAGGCCAAAAAGGAAAAAACCAGTCTCATGGGTCAAGCTGCAAATGCCTACCAGAAAGTTTTCGAATACGGCGATCAAAATGCGCTAAAGGCAACCTACTATCTGGGTTGTTTGTATGAAAATTTTGCCCTGGCCTGGAAATCCCAGGAACGCCCTGTTGGCCTTACCCCTTCCCAGGCCGCCATATCGGAGAAAAAAATACTCAACACTTCAATTAAGAGCCTTTCCCTGGCAAACCCCTTTTTCCTGAAAAATCTTGAATTCAGCACAGCCAATGTAACTGTTGACTATGAAAAGGATTTAAAAACTATTCTCGATTCTTCTCAGATAAAAATCCAGCTCCTGGAGCTTACCAAAGCGGACTGGTTGCTTCAAAGCGCCTATGTCATATTAAATACTCCCATACCTGAAAAGATCAAAGCCAATCCGATTAGTAATTTCCTTTACCGGACCAAAATTCTGGAAACAACTTCAAAAGATTTTGAGAAGGCCGTTGACGCCTACCGGGAAAGTTGGAAAAATTTATTATCCGTCGGCAGCAAAAACGACAACATTGAAAAAATCCAGGAGACATACGCCCGGGAAAATTACCTTCTGGGCGGGCGATATGCCCTCATGGCTGATGAGATGCTCAACCGGAACTATGCCGGCTTGGATTCTCTGGACATAGACAAGAAGGAGGAGATTCGGTTTCAGTTGGAGGACATGGCCTTTGAACTGCAGGATGGCGCTATCCCCAAGCTACAGTATTCCTTGGAATTAAGCCAGAAAGATGACATGCATGACATCTGGTCCAGACATATCTTTGAAACCCTCAAGCGTCTGGATAACCAGAATTTTAAAGAAAAACCCGGTATCAGCCTGCTGGTTACAGAAAGCGGACCCGGCTGGTGGGCGTCCCCCCAGGGCTTCCCGGGGTGGGAGTCTAATCTGTCAGATACAGTCACTGCTAATATTTTCGGCCCCGTGACCCAGGTATCCTTCTCAGATTCCCTGTATCTTCCCGGGAAAATTCCAGGCATTATGTGGGATCCGGCCAGTTCAGAATCGTTGTACCTCCGTAGGCTGGTGAATATAGATGGTAAGGTGCAAAACGCAGTGCTCGATATAACAGCCGAAGAGGACTTCACCTTGTATGTCAATGGGACCAAGATATACACGGATACCCGCAAACCACAGGATTTTAAAGATGTAAAATCTCTGAATATAGCCAAACATTTAAAACCGGGTGCCAATTTATTCGCCATACAGGCCTCAAGCCAATCATCACAAAAGGGTATTATGTTCAGATTGACAGCGCGCATTGACACATCAAAAGGCACGCCCCCTCCATCATCGCTACCCTTTGCCACCAAGACCGAAGAATCACAGGAAAAGCCTTTCGAACTTAAGTTTGTTCGCCGATCGCCAGAAGAGCTAAAAACCATGTATAATACTCGGGCAAAGTATTTACAAGACCTGTACACCCTCCAGGCCAATGCTAAAAAATCAAGACGATCACTTCGCAGCGAACAAAATGAGGTCAATCAAGTTAAGACTAAACTGGAGACTATTAAGAACAAAATCCAAGGTATTGATCAAAAGTTGGGTGCTTATAAACAAAAGCTCGATGGGCTAAAAAGATAAAGGTCTATGACAGCTCAAATCCAAGACTGAGCCATAAACTTTTAATACATTAAGCGTTAATGACTGAAATTATCGGACTTAAAGGCCTGCGCCCCACACCCGGCAAAGCCGGGGTTTTTACATCCCCGCCCTACGATGTTATTAAACCGGGCACACCGCTGGAGCGCCTTCTTCAGGGCAATCCCCAGTCTCTCTACCATATTATTTTAGGCACCAACCCGGCAGCCGCCCTGCAGCAGTTTAAGGACACCGGCCTGCTTGTAGAAGACGATGAACCCTGCGTGTATATCTATGAACAAAGCTGGGGCAGTGAGCGCCGTCTGGGTTTGCTTTCGGCAGTTAAGGTAGACGACTACCACAAAAAAACTATAATCCGCCACGAAAAAACCTTTGATAAAAAGGTTACAGGCCGCATTCAGCTTGCCCGTAACACAGGCCACACAATAGGCCCTATTTTTCTACTGACTCAATCATCTATAACACCCTTATTAGAGGCCGCCCTGCAGGGCCATTCACCTCTTTATGATTTCACCAGCGATTTTGGCACTTATACAGACCTGCACGGCCTTCACAGCCGTATTTTTCGTCTGCCCTTCTTCACACCCGCAGCCCAGGCCCTTAAAACAGCTCTAAGTTCCGGCCCCTTATATATTGCAGATGGTCATCACCGTTACCATGCCGCCCTCAGGGGCTCTCAAACCCATACCTTAAGCTACATAACCGACAATGCCCACATACAGGCCTACAACCGGGTTATTAACGGTAAGCACACTTTCGAGAGCATTATGGGCCAGCTTGAGCTTACACCCTGCAACTTTGCCACCCCGCCTGTTCATTATTTTTCAATCTACAGCCGGCAGGGGGCCTTTTCCCTTAAAGCCCGGCAGGTGCCCGGCGACCCTGTAGGCAGCCTGGACTGCAGCATCCTGGAGAGCGAACTATACCCGCTTTTGGGTATTACCCATGAGATGCGTCAGGACCACAAACATTTTGATTATTATCCTGAATCCGAGCTGAGCATTATGAAGGCCCTGGTAGACGAAGGCCGCTACGATATTGCCCTGGCTCTCCACCCGGTCACCAAAGAGCAGCTCCTCACAGTGGCTGACGCCGGTCTGCAGGATTCAAACATAGTCATGCCCGAAAAATCCACATTCTTCTCACCCAAAATCCTCTCGGGGCTTTTCCTCTACCGCCACGAATCTGCATGATCCCGTTGCGACGCACGGCCGTGAGCCGCGACGGGGTTACTGGAGCACACCTTCCCGATCCCATTCTTTGGCGGTTTGCGTCAATTCCCGGCCTTCTCTCCATTCAACTTGTTTTTCCATCTGCCCATTGTCCCACCAGGTTGTACGTATACCATGGCGCACACCCCCCTGCCAGTGAGACTCCACACGAATTTTACCATTGGGATGATACCCAATGGCCACGCCATCTCTGGGTTTACCATCCTCATGATACAGACCCTCACTTAAAACCCCGTTAGGGTGGAAAATCTCTGAGGGACCGTTTATCTGCCCCTGCGTATACATGCGGCGCTGGGACAGGGTGCCATTGGGGTGCCATGATTCTAAAAGCCCGTGAAGCAGACCATTGCTGTAATTGCTCCTAGCGGCCAGGGTTCCATCTTCGTGCCATGTCATGGTTAAACCATGAAATTTACCGTCCCCGTAATTCACCTCCCATTTTTTTTTGCCATTGTTGAAATACCGGCAGGAAGCGCCATGCAGAACCCCCTGATTATAATGAGAATCCCGCTGCAACTCGCCCTGAACATCATACCAGGCCTGATATCCATCGAATTGACCCTGATAATAGTGCAGTTTATATTCTCTGACTCCACTTTGGCGCCATTTAGACCACTCCCCGGACTTTTGGCCTCTATCCCATTCCCCCTCCTCCCTAAGCTGGCCATCATCAAAATATTGAACCTCAATACCATGAAGCACTTCTTTATCCTCATCGCTTATAAAAAAGGAAAACGTCCTCTTAATATTGCCATTTGGGAATGTATCCCGGGCAGCTTCCAGGCCTTTATGAGCACCATAGGCCTGGTAAACCGACAGATAACAAACAGCCATAATACTCAAGCGCCCCAAAAGACCCAAATTGAAGACGTGAGCGAAGCCCCTTACCGGGTTTTGCAGAATCATAACCATAATTTACAATATACAAGCTTTTAACAGTTAATTCGCTAAAGGTCGGGCTTGGTAAAATCCGATAAAGTAACAGGGAACGAAAGGCGGGATTATGATAAATAAAATGATTATCAGCATTATACTGTTAAGTCTTCAAGCACAGGCCCATCATCTTTTCAAAGCCACACCCAATTATTTTAACACCCGTCAATGGACACCGGGTACAATTATTTTTCTAGTCCTGGCAGCCCTGGCCTTGTGCTGGCTCATGTTTTATCCTGCCTTCAGCGCCAAACGCTCCCAAAAAAGTTAAGGGCCCGCCTTGGGTGCCTTTATCTGAGGTAAGATAATATTGCCTCCATGGGTTTTCTATTTTGACAGGACCCTCCCACGGTGTATCCACTGGATATTTCTATATTTTCCCCGATAAATTGAAAGGGAAAATATGAATATTATTAAAACCAAATTTAATGATCTTAACGCTATTGAAATATCTACACCCAGGGCGCGGCTGGTTGCTGTTACCGATGTAGGCCCCCGTATTGCTTACTTTGGCAAGCCCAAAGGCCGCAATCTATTATTCTGGGATTTACCCGGTGAGGTTAAACGCGGCGACTGGGCAATCCGCGGCGGCCACCGTATCTGGGTTACACGCCCGGGGGCCGACGAGTCAGAAGAGGCATACGGTACAGACAACTCACCATGCACTGTTAGGGTGCAAAAGCGTTCAGTTAAAATTACCGCTCCCGCCGACAAAACCTTCGGCACTCAAAAAACACTCACCATTCAGGTTATTGATGAGGCCACTTTTGAGGTGCGCCAGGAGGTTCGTAATATCAGCAGCATGCTCTGGTCTGGCGGTGTATGGGCGCTGACTTGTACACTACCTAAAAAAGGAACCACTTACGGTATTCCCCTTGGCGATCACAGTGAGTGGGACTGCTTTAATATTGTTTATCCCAAAAAATGGGCCGGGCACAGTTCACCCGTTAGTGACAGGCAGATAACCATTACCCAGGACTGCATGGTTGTTAAACCAAATGGCATCATGACCAAGCGCATGATACAAGCCCCTCAAGGCATAATCGGCATGACCGATCCCGGAGAAAAGGTCACATTTATAAAACAGTCCCAATATATACCAGGAGCGCCCTATCCCCTTAATACCAATATCGCTTTTTATGTGGGCGCCAAAAACTTTATGGTGGAAATGGAGACCATG
>CAZRWX010000235.1:0-5221 GCA_964603925.1 uncultured Bifidobacteriales bacterium
GTCAGGGGGAGAGGGCACTATATTCATAGTTGTTTTTTACCCACAGATTCTGCTACAGAGCCCTTAAATTAAGACCCCCGGAGTGTGAATACATTCAGGGGAAAATAGTGCCGCGCGAATTTCCCCAACCGTCAAATTAAAAAAAGCCTGGAAAGACCTAAAACAAAGAAAAATTGCAAATATTTGGGTATATATATAATTTAAAGTATAATTGTATTTATAAGTGTTTACGAGGTGTATTATGAGTCAGGTTACAATTTATTTGGAGAGTGATTTACAGGAGCAGGTCAAAACCACTGCACAAAAATCCGGGGCTTCATTAAGTAAATGGATAAGTTCGCTTATTAAAAAAGAGCTGGATTCAAACTGGCCCCAGTCAATTCGCAGCCTCAGCGGCACCTGGGGTGACTTTCCCTCTATTAAGCAAATTAAAACCTGCAAGGGCACAGATATACCCAGGTTAAAATTATAATGTACGCACTGGATACCAATACTGTGGCCTATTTCTTTAAAGGCATTGGCAGGGTATCAGAGCGGCTGCTAACCAAAAAACCAGAGCAAATTATTATACCCTCTATTGTGGCCTATGAAATTGAATTTGGTTTATTAAAAGCAAACGGCTCAAAACAAAAAAGGGAACAGTTTCAATCGCTTCTTTCTGCATGCCGTATTTGTGACTTTAGTTTACCAGAAAGTATTGGCGCTGCAAAAGTACGCTTTCAACTGGAGAAGCAGGGGGCTCCCATCGGGCCCTTGGATATTCTTATTGCAGGCACAGCCATTGCCAATAACCTTGTTCTTGTCACCCATAACG
Source organism: uncultured Bifidobacteriales bacterium (assembly GCA_964603925.1). Classification (GTDB taxonomy): domain Bacteria; phylum Fibrobacterota; class Fibrobacteria; order UBA11236; family JADFYW01; genus CAZRWX01. Next base: position 815 of record CAZRWX010000235.1, read on the forward strand.
TTCGTGAATTTAAAAAAGTCAAGGGGTTAAAAGTAGAAGACTGGTACTGATTCAGCTTCTGAAGAATTTTAATGGTTTGGTTGGGTATTTCGAAATTAAGCATGATTCATTACCCTAAATTGCGCAATCTTGTGCAATCCTTGGTTATTTGAGGAAGCCGGATTTGACCCATTCTTTCTTGAACATAAGAATGATTCTATCTTAAATCGTACTGTTTAAATTGTCCGGATGAGTTTTCCGGGGCGTTTTGTGCTGTCTGACTTAAATGAAAATGATGAAATCACTTATTCTTATCTGCCTGATATCAGCAGCCTTTATCCAAGGCCGCGAGGGCATTATACTCACCCTTGCCGATTCATCCCAATCTTCAGAAGCCGTTGACCGCCTGCTGAGCGACTTCGGGCTTTTACCTGGCTGGGCAAACCCTGTTCACGGGGTAATTCCTGTAGTTCCCACCCTTGATTCCGATAGAGAAGCACTTTTGGAAATGCTCAACCGGGATGTACGGATTAAATATGCCGAACCCGATTACCTCATCAGAGCTTGTGGGATGCCCAATGATCCCTATTTTAAAGATCAATGGGCTCTGTTTAATCCTGACCATGCCAGAGCCGATATACAAGCACCGGAAGCCTGGAAGATAACTACTGGTTCACGTAAAATCATCGTGGCCATAATTGATACAGGTATAGATTATGTCCACCCGGATCTCTCCGCTAACATATGGCACAATCCAGGCGAAATCCCCAATAATGGCATCGATGATGATGGTAACGGCTACCCGGACGATGTCTCAGGTTGGAGCTTTGCCGAAGACAGTCCAGATCCAATGGACAGATACCCACATGGAACATTGATATCGGGAATCGTGGGGGCCGTGACTAATAATCATACCGGTATCGCCGGTTTGATGCACAATGTTACATTGATGGCGGTTAAGTCTCTTTCTGATAATGGCTGGGGGTATTCTTCAGACCTGATAGCGGGCATATACTATGCTGTAGATAATGGCGCCCAATTAATCAACGCCAGCTGGGGAGGCGGCCGCCCTCAGAAGGCCATGACCCAGGCTATTGCCTATGCCGCCGTTCATAATGTCATTTTCGTAGCCGCTGCCGGCAACTATGTTCGAAACAATGATAAAGAACCTTTTTATCCATCCTCTTATCCCAACGACAATATTGTAGCTGTCGGCGCCAGCAACCAGCAGGATGCCGTTGCACCCTTTTCACATATCGGCCTGCGCTCAGTTGACCTGTTTGCACCGGGAGTTAATGTAATAAGCACCATGCCCCAGGCCGACTATGGTTCTGCCTCGGGCACATCTCTTTCGGCGCCTTATGTAACAGCCAGTCTGGGCCTTATTATGACAGCGGCGCCCGGAGCCCAATACCAGGATTATATCAGCATCCTGCTAAAAGGGGTAACGCCCCTGCCCGGGATGGTTGGCAAATGTGTTTCCGGGGGAAGGTTAAATACTGCCCAAGCACTTGCGCTCAGACATGAAATTTTTCCCGATGTTAAAGCAGGTAGAACTTTCAGGGGCGTTCTCTCGGTCCTGACACAAATGACAGTTAACCAGAATAAAGGAAGAACTCGATGAGATACATAATCACAGCCCTGTTGTCTTTTGGATTAGCGGTTTTAATTTATGCCGAAGATTTAAAGGACATCAAATTCTACAACCTGGAAAAGGAATATGCGGAAACTATTACCGCCATCTACCAGGTTAATAATGCCCAGGCCCTTGAGCTTAAACAGATTGTATCGGGGATGCTTTCCATTTACGGTTCTCTTTATGTAAACGAAAAAACCAACCAATTGTACATCACCGATGTTCAAAAGAAAATAGCCGATATCAAAAGCCTCCTGCCGGGGCTGGACGTCAAGGATATAAAGGCGGGCAATAACCTGGTTTCCAAACTGGTATACATGAAGCATGAAAACGTATCAGAAATTATCGGGCTTATCAAGCATAAGCTTTCCCCCGACGGCAGCGTGCTGGAGGCCCCCAACCTGAACGCGCTGGTGATTACCGATGTATCCAGTAAAATTGATGAACTGGTGGAGTTACTCAACACTGTAGATGTGCCCGGCGCTCATATAGCCGTGGAAATTTCCATAATAGATTTCAATAACGAATACTTCTCGAAAAAAGGCGTCAATATTTTCAACTGGCTGCAGGGGCTTACCGTAGGCGCCAACGTGAATTTCGGCGGCCCCGGCAAATTTAACGCCAGCGCTGCCTTAGGTGGAGGAAGCCCGCCTCCGGGGCGTAACTGGGATGAAAATACCGTTACCAACACCACCGCCGGCAATGAGACAAAATCATTCGGTAAACAATTTTATCTTAGTTCAACACTATCGGTCAGTGACCTGGTAAATTTTATCAGTGAAAACGCCGATGGCGCGGTACTGGCCAGCAGCCGCATTGTCACCAGAAGCAATAAACCCGCATCTATCAATTCCTATGAAAGAATTCCCATTCGCGCCCACCCGGCAGATATGACTGTAAAAGCCTATCCCCAGAATGTGGTCGTCACCGGCCTGTCGGTCAGGGTTGTTCCCACCCTTCACCAGGACAGCTTAATCAACCTCAATATTGTCCCGTCTATTGCCGACCTTACCGGGTGGACGCCTGCCGGGCTGCCAATTGTTTTCGAACGCAGTCTCAACACAGAGGTCAAGGTCCGCAACAACACTATCTTTGCCCTTGGGGGGTTAAAACGAAAAGAAACAGTTGATATACGCCGGGGTATCCCCTTTCTTAAAGACATCCCCGTGCTGCGATACCTCTTTTCGGTACGGCAGAAGGTACAACTTGAGAGGGAGGTGCTGATTTTTATAAAGCCTTCAGTTGATGTAAATACAGAGATAAAGGCTGAGAGTTTTCAACAGCTCAAGAAGAAATTCGAGGCTGAACCCAAATAGTATTACAATTTTACGCCATCACTGCGTCCTTGTTACTGCAAATGGGGCACTCTTCTATATTGTGCCCCCGTGCCGGGCAGTGCTCCCGGCCAAAATAAATTAGCTGTACATGAAGTTTAGCCCACTTTTCCCTGGGGAAAAGCTTTTTAGCGTCTTTCTCGGTCTGTACCACGTTTTTACCATTAGATAGCCCCCACCTGTTCATCAACCGGTGTATGTGAGTGTCCACGGGGAAGGCGGGAGTATTAAAAGCGTGGATCATGATTACAGAAGCGGTTTTATGACCAACTCCGGGTAGAGCTTCCAGCTGCTCAAGGGTACCGGGCACCTTACCTTCATGACGCTCAAGCAGAAGACGGGACATATTAAAAATATTGGCAGCCTTGGTTGGCGCTAACCCGCAGGGGTGGATAATATTTTCAATAGACTTGATATCAAGATTGCACATGCCCCTGGGGGTGCGCGCTTTCCGGAATAATTTGGGAGTGGTTTCGTTAACGCGTTTATCTGTGCATTGTGCCGAGAGCATTACGGCAACCAGCAGGGTAAAAGGGTCCCTGTGATTAAGGGGTACACCCGGGTCAGGATACAGCCGCTCCAGTGTGCGCATCACAAAATCAGCTGTGTCTTTTTTAGTCATAATACCTGAAACTAAATAATGTCTGATGAGCATGCTCACATCCTTGCTTCGACTACAAGTCCGCTCATCCTGAGCACTGAGCCTGCCGAAGTATCGAAGGAGCGGACTTTCGCTCAGCATGAGCGGGTCAGGATGACAGGTGAAACACGCTCCATCAGTTTATTAGAATGCATCCGCCTAAGGCGGATCCATTCTAATATATCAAAAAAAAAGTCCCCGCCGGGAAACCGGCGGGGACTTAGAACTACTACTGAAAAATTATTTGGCTTTGACCCAGCGACGGATAGTATTTACATGGATACCAAAACGCCTGGAAGCTGCTGCCAAACCGCCAACTTTACTCTTTTTGTTGACAGCGTGAACGGCGGCTACAACCTTTGCTATTGTAGAAGCAGGATAACGGATAGCGTTTTTAGAAGTTGATTTCTTCTTTGCTACCTTTGTGGCCGCTTTTTTCTTGGCTGGAGCCGTTTTTGCGACTTTATTTTTTACCACTTTTTTTGCTGCCTTCTTAACCGCTTTTTTAGCGACTGGTTTATTAGCAGCTTTCTTAACTTTTTTCTTAATTGCCATATCTTTCTCCTTATATTGAAAGTTGTTAATGATATTATAAAACATTTTTAGGTAAAAAAAAATATTTTTTTTTGAAATTCAAATATTTCTCCATAGATTTGGGTTAAAATTGAGCCTTAAAACAGAAAATTCCCCCTTAAACGGTGTTATGCACCCAATATGTAGTGTAGTAGTCTCCATTCTACTACCACATCGGGCCATTTTACATACCACTCAAACTGCAAGAGTACCCCAACGATAGTAACGCCACACTTGCAGACACT
>CAZRWX010000236.1:0-5204 GCA_964603925.1 uncultured Bifidobacteriales bacterium
AAGTTTTTGTCAAAAAATGCGGAAAATGTCAATAAATGTAAATTAATGTAAGGATAATAATTGACAAAAACTGACGTTATTAAGGCAAAAGTATGAAAGATTCTATGATACATCAAGCCAGGACCCTTTCAGCTCTTACGGACATAAGCCGCTATATCAGTACTTCTCTGGACTATAAGGTTACCGCTTACAGGTGTTTAATGTCCTTAAGCGAAAACCTGGAGCTGGAAAAATGTGCGTTATTAATGCCTGATGAGGACAAAAGGGAGCTTTCTGTTCAAGTTTCAATAGGCTGGAAGCCTGATGAAATTGAGGACTATAAAGTAATTGCCGGTGAGGACTTAATTGGCAAAGTTATGACCTCGGGTATGCCTATTGCCTTTCATGATATTGGTAATGCCCCACCATTTAAAAAACCCGAGCTCTCCAGTAAAAGCGGAGAGGTTATTGGTTTTATTGCAGTGCCTGTTGTAGTAAACCAGCAGCCCCTGGGGGTGTTAACCGCTTACCGGGTGTCCAACGCCACTATGCTGGATGAAGATGTAAATGTTATGAAGATTGTAGCCTCTATTCTTTCCCAAACTCTTAAACTTGCCGAAATGGTAGAGTCAAAAAACTCTCGCTTACGCATGGAAAATAAAGAGCTTCATGCCGCACTGGAGAACCACTACAATATGGAAAATTTCATCAGCCGTTCTCCATCTATTGATAAAATTCTAGCCATGATTAAGCGGGTTTCAGATACCGATGCTAATGTATTATTAAGGGGGGAAAGCGGCACAGGTAAGAGCCTTATTGCCAAGAACATACACTTTTCCAGTCAGCGTCACCAAAAGCCCTTTATTGTAGTCAACTGTTCAGCTATACCCGAGAACCTTATTGAAAGTGAGCTTTTCGGTCACGAAAAGGGTTCCTTTACCGGTGCCGTTAACAGGAGAATAGGCAAATTTGAAGCTGCGGAGGGGGGGACGCTTTTTTTAGATGAGATTGGTGAGCTCAAACCCGAGATGCAGGCTAAATTATTGCGCATCATTCAAGAGGGTACTTTTGAGCGGGTCGGCTCTAACATAACCTTAAAATCCACCGCCCGCCTTATTTTTGCCACTAATACTAATCTGGAGGATAAGGTAAAGGCCAAAGCGTTCCGGGAGGACCTGTATTACCGCTTAATGGTTATACCAATCTTTATTCCCCCTCTGCGTGAACGTAAGGAGGATATACTCCCATTGGCCGCCCACTTTCTCAACAAGTTAAACGAAAAATATCACAAAACTGTTACTATCTCCCGTGAGGCCATGGAGTTTTTGGAAAGGCATGCCTGGCCAGGAAATGTCCGGGAGTTGGAGCATACCATTGAACGAGCCGTAATCCTGACCAAAGCCTCAATTATCAGTGAAAATGACATACCGCTGCTTGACAGTTTTGTTGAAGAATCTGAGCATGTTGACATTGTTCCATCATCCTTATCCAGCATTATAAGCCATCCTCAACAACGTGCCCTTTATGAAAGGGTTCCTCTTAGGGAGTCGCAGATAGTCCAGGTGCTGGAAGAGAGCGCCGGTATACAAACACTGGCGGCCAGGAAGCTGGGTATATCCCTGCGGCAATTGCGCTATGCTATTCATAAATTTAACGTCGATATTAAATCATACAAAAGATAACCCATGCCCATATCCTACTGTTTTGTAAAAAAGGTTAATGATAAACACTTAGATATTTTTTCAAAATCACTATATGACATGTGTTATAATACCACAAACAAAGGAGTCATTATATGAAAATGATAATTGCCTATATCAAACCCTTTAAAATGGATGAAGTTAAAGAAGCTGTCCAGGAGGCAGGGGCTACGGGTATATCAGCAACTGAGGTAAAAGGCTTTGGCCGTCAAAAAGGTCATACAGAGCTTTATCGCGGCAGCGAGTACCATACTGACTTTATCCCCAAAGTTAAACTGGAAATTGTTGTCAAGGATTCCATAGCTGACACAGTGCTCAACGCTATTTCCGAAAAAGCCAAAACCGGTAAAATTGGTGATGGCAAAATATTTGTAATGGACGTAGAAAGCGTAATGAGAATCCGCACCGGGGAAACCGGTGAAGATGTCTTATAATTAATTTGAGTACAGATATACTTCGACTACCATTCCGCTCATACTGAGCGCCCATCTCTCCCTTCGACTACCTGTTTGCGATCCGAAAACAGACGCTCGGGGTGAGCGGAATGGTAGTCGAAGTATGATTTACAATTCCAAAAATGTTACACAATTTATGACGGAGACCACTAGAACGCCCCGTTCCTCTTTGAATATGGCCTGTCATGTTTTAACTGATAGGCCAGTTTACTCCTGGCTCTAAGGAAGTAATCCAGATACTGCCTGCTGCAGTAGTCGCGGTATGTCCAGTCAAACGTGTGAAATTCCCCGTCTTTAAAGTAAAGGCTGGGTTCCACAAATATGCCATTACCCATGTATACGCGCTGCCGCTGGTCTTTGGTAGTAGCAAGAAAAAACTGGCCAAGGGTCATATAACCAGGGTCTATGTTTACCGGCCTCAACCCATTATTAGATATGGTAAGCTCCAGCTCATTGGTATATCTCTTTATTTCTACGATTTCTTCCCTCGGGAATGTATTCTCGTAGGAGACAAAAGTTCTGACCGGGTTTGTGCCAATTTCTTTTTCATAGAAATTAGTCCAGGTAAAGGGAATGCTTTCAAGTACCTCCTCTTCCGGACCGAATTTGTTTTTTAGCTCCTTGCGGACCTGCCCAACCAGCTCGGTGAGCCCGCTGAGAAAACCAATGATGAGTTTTGCCCTGGCCGGCGGCCTGTAATCGCCCATTTAGCTTCTGCTCCTTTGTTTTAATAGAAGGCCTGGTTGATTTAGTAAGTTAATATTTATATTAGAAAAATTGGTAACAGGTAAATTTATTAACGGGCAGGCGATGACTAACGAAATCTTAAAAGGCAAAATTTATCAGAAAAAGGGGTTTCATATTTGTGAACTTACAGGTGAAATTACTTATGAAAGCCTTAACTATCTTCGTGATATACTATATCAGCTCAAAGATGCCGCCCCCTCGGCCGCTATTATCAATGTAACCGCAATCACTCTGCTTACAAGTATTGGCCTGGGCGAAATCGCTAAACTTATATTATGGGGCAAATCTAATTACTGCAATTTTGGTGTAGTCTGCAAATCTAACCATATTGCCGAGGTACTGGAGATTTCTGGTATTGGCGATCATATACCCCTGTTTCCCACTTTAAATAAGGCCTTGGACAACCTTCCCAAGGGGAAATAAATGCTGCTTAAAAACTTGGAAGCCACATTAAAAGAGCTTTATCAGCCATCTCAGTTTAAGGACGGGGTCACTAACGGTCTTATTGTTGAGGGTAAGGGGCAGGTAAAAACAGGCGCAACCGCTGTCAGTCTTAATCTGGATGTGGTGCAGAGGGCGGTTAAAAAAAAAGCAGATTTTTTAGTTGTACATCATGCCCATGGTTTCTGGAATAATCAGACCCGTGATATAAAAGGGCCTTTTAAAAATATGCTGCAGCTTATATTGGGGTCCGGTATAAGTGTCTTCGCATATCATCTGCCTATGGACGCTCATATGGAACTTGGCAATAATATCTGCCTGCTAAAAACCCTGGGGCTGGAGTATACACAGGGCTTTCTCCCATGTGAAAGCCAATATATCGGTAAGGTAGGGGCGTTCGCCAAGCCCGTTAAATTAAAAGCCTTTATTAAAGCAGTAGAACAAAAGGTAGGTAAAATTAATTTCAGCCTGCCCTTTGGGCAGGATACCATAAAAAAAGTTGCTGTTTGTTCTGGTGGAGCCGCAGGGTCTACGGCAGAGGCCTTAAATACCGGTGCTCAGGTCTTTTTGACCGGGGAGGCTAAAGAGGATCTTTATTCCTTCTGTCAGGATCAAAAATTTAATTTTATCGCGGCTGGGCATCATAATACCGAGCGTTTTGGACCCCTGGCTCTGGCTAAATATTTGACAGGTCTAAAACAGCTTTCCAAAGTTTCTTTCATTGATCAGCCAAATCCCATTTAAAATTTTAACATACAGGAAGGTTGTGTGAGTACTTCAGGCATAAAATCAACCATAGCGGCGCTGGGCCAAAAACGTATCAACTTCACCAACAGCAAAATGGTAATAGGCTTTGACGGGTTTGTGGACGAGATTATCCACATGGTTTCTACGCGTCACAATAAGAACACCTATGACCGTATACAAACCATTGAAGATTTTGGCCGGCGTATTCTTTCGGCAGCCGGGAAATCCGCTAATATGGAAATGGTCCCGATAGCCGAGAAGGTGGGTGGTAACGGCCCCCTTATGGCAATGGCCGCTGCGGGCATGGGCGGTAAAATTACCTGTATCGGCTTAATGGGGAAGCCTGATATTCTTCCTGTATTCTGGCCTTTAAAAGATAAATGCGCTGTGTATTCCGTGGGTAATCCGGGTCATACAGACGCCCTGGAGTTTAAAGACGGCAAGTTAATGATGGGTAAGCTTAATACCCTCCCCCAGGTTAACTGGCAGAATATCTGCGCCATATTGGGTCAGGACACCATCACCGGCTTAATAAATGAGGCCGATATGGTGGCCTGTACTAACTGGACAATGCTCACAGAGATGAAAGGCATAATTGAGGAGTTTATTAAAATGTCAGATGCCGGGTGCTCTACCCGGTTCTTTTTTGACCTGGCAGACCCTGAAAAAAGGCCGCGGGAGGAGCTAAAAGAGGTACTTAGTCAGGTAAGACGGCTTAATGAAAATTGTGAATGCATAATGGGGTTGAACCTGAGAGAAGTAGAGCAGATTACGGCCGCCTGCAATCTGGACACCACAGTGGTTGATAATCCTGAAGGGCTTCAAAATATTGCATCCGTATTAATGCAAAAACTGGAAATATCCGGTGTTGTCATCCACTCTGTTAAGCATGCGGCAGCCTGTCTGGGTCATGATTCGGCTGGTGTTTCCGGCCCCTATTGTTCAAATCCTAAAATTACTACAGGCGCAGGGGATCATTTTAACGGCGGTTTCTGCAGTGCGCTTCTGGCTGGCCTTGGTCTGGAAGAGGCCCTGTATACGGGCGTGGGTAACTCCGGGTGGTATGTGCGTCACATGGGCGAAGCCCCCTCTCTTGATGATATTATCGGTCTGTTGCATTTATGGGACGAGGGTA
>CAZRWX010000237.1:0-5202 GCA_964603925.1 uncultured Bifidobacteriales bacterium
CATCCTGGCGCCGGATTTTATATGACATGGATATAACGCACAATGTATTAATTTAGCCATTTTGACCCCTCCATTGGGCTGAATATACACTTATGCTATAGGGTGCACAATTATATCGTACCTAAAATTGTTTAAAGTTTGCGTACATTAAATATTTATGATATACTATCTCCTGTCTGCTGCTTAATTCGGCTCTCAGCTCTCAGCTGTCGGCTGTCAGCTTTTTCCTGGCCCACCTCTTTTATCAATTAAGAGGCTAAGCCTGAGCTGATTGCCAGGCTCTGACTGCAATTTTGCCTTAAATTTGCACCATACCAAAAAAAGGGGGCTATTTCGGCACTTTCAAAGAAAAAAAAGCGGATTATAACAGGTATTGTAATTGCCTTTTCAGCGGGGCTTTTTGTCGCATTTGTCAGTAATTACCTTCTGGTAGATATCTTTGAAAATCTAGAGAAAACCGCCTACGATTTCCGGTATTCCTGGAAGTATTTCATGGTAGACAGGCTGGATAAAAGTCAACTTGAACAAATTGAAGGGGTTGCTATTGTTGATATTGATGAGCGCTCCCTGGCTAAACTTGGGCCTTATAACAAATGGCCGCGTTCCCATCATGGCAAAGTGGTGAATAACCTGACGGCGGGTGGTGCGTCTGCCGTCATCTTTGATATTCTCTTTAAAACCGCCGATTTTGGCAAACGGCAGACAACCGAAGTTGTAGATATTTTAAAAAAAGCTGATAAAAACACCCCCTGGGACCGTTTGGTACCCGCAATAAGAGCGGGCCTTAACTACGATTCAATCCTGGTATCGTATGTAGCTAACAGCCCCATGGTAATTGGCGCGGCATTATTAAATGATACAACAGCTTATCAACACAAATCCGACTGGGAGGCTCTATCCACCGAGGATTGGCATAATAAAATAAACCCCTCCAGTACAGCAAAGCTGTCACCAGATATCATGTCCAAGCTGCGCACATTTTCCCTGCTCGACAATATCTTCCCGGAATTCGGAAGGGCCGCCAGCAGAATCGGGCTGGTAAATGTGGTACCCGATGCTGATGGCGTACACAGGCGTATTCCCATTATGCATAATTTCCCCGATCCAAAAGTTTCCAAAACAAAAGGGGAGTTCGTTTACCCCATTATAGCACTTCAGGGCTGTCTTCATTTGCTAGGGAAGACCCTGAAAGATATTGAGATTAAACTTGGTGAATATGTGAATCTTGGCGCCCCTTTCAGGATTTTTAATAAAAACGGCCTTATTACTACTTCATACCCGCACTTTACTCTGCCCATGGTTCGCGAAATTATTCGTAAAAAAAAGGAAATTAGGGCCTTAGGACCTGATAATACTAGTAGCGTTCATATTACAAATCCAATTATAGTCCGTAAAAATGCCGATGAAGAAGTAGAAATTGAAATTTTTGGAGGCCAAATCATGCCCCTTGACTGGGTTATAGCATTACGAGGGTCCGGTTTAACATTGGAAAAAGCCGCTCAAATTCCCCAGGAAGAGCAAGTTTCTATATCGCAGAACCTTACATTGGGCCCCGGAGAAGAAAAGGGGATGTTTTTATTAAGAAATCCGCAGGAGGATGAAGAAGCGGAGATGGACACTTTCACTCTGGACGTAATTCTTAATCAATGGCCCTTAAAACAAATTGAGTCACTCAAACCTGAGGGGGTTTATTTTGCTTCTATCCTGTTGGATATTGGTTATAATAAAAGAGCCGGCCGCATAAACGCACCTATCCCCATTCTCACAAAAGAGGTTCTCACTTCCATTACCAGTGCCTCAATAAATCAAGTAAACAATATAAAAGAGGGTGAGGAAATTTCATTCGGCAGAGAGATTAAAATCCCCGTTGACGAGTACGGCTGCATGCTTATCTATTATCAGGGCAAGGGCAAACCTAACCGCACCTACCGCTATCTCAGTTATTACGATGTTATAAGCGACCGGTACGACCCTACTCAGTATCAGGGTAAGGCCTTTATCCTGGGTTCTTCAGCCACGGCATTGTTTGATATTGTGGCATCAACATTCGAGGAGGATTATCCCGGTGTAGAAATCCACGCCACCCTTTTAAACACCATACTTACAAATACATTTATGCGGCCTATGAAAAAGTACCACACTTTTCTTATCGTACTATGTATAAGTCTCTTTATTGGTTTCATCACCTACTTCCTCCCACCCGTATGGAGCGTGATTATTTCGGTTTTTACAGGTGGTCTTTATTTATATGTAACCCTTCAGTATTTTAATGTTGGTTTGTGGGTAGAAGTTATGCGTCCGGAGCTGGCTATAATTTTCACATTCCTAATGGTAATACTGGCCAGGTATATCTTTGAAGAAAGGGACAAAAAGTTCCTGAATGACGCCTTTAAAAATTATATATCTCCCGAACTTATCGACCAGATGATCGAAAGCGGTTCCAAGCCCTCCCTGGGTGGTAGCGAGGGCATTATCACCGCTTATTTCACAGATATCCAAGGTTTTTCCACTTTTTCTGAAAAACTGGGTTCTCCAACCAAACTTGTTGAGCTCCTCAATGAATACCTGTCAGCTATGACAGAAATACTAATCGGCAACCAGGGCACACTGGACAAATACGAAGGTGACGCCATAATCGCCTTTTTCGGAGCGCCCGTTGTCATGAAAGACCACGCCGGGGTCGCCTGCCTTACAGCCTTGTATATGCAGGAAAAGCTCAAAGAGCTTAGAAAAAAATGGGCTAGTGAAGGTGAAAAATGGCCGGAGATCGTCCATAATATGCGCATGCGCATTGGCATAAACTCAGGCCCTATTGTAACAGGTAACATGGGTTCCCGTATGCGTATGAATTACACAATGATGGGTGACGCTGTTAATCTGGCCGCCCGGCTGGAAAGCGGCGCCAAACAGTACGGTGTATATTCCATAGCCAGTGAAGACAGTCTCAAGTTAACGGCAGGCCAGGTAATCAGCCGTGAGCTGGACCTTATTCGTGTTGTAGGTAAATCAGAACCTGTGCGTATCTTTGAATTGCTTTGCACCAAAGACACTATAACGCCCGATATCCAGAAGTGCCTGGACATCTTCGCCGCGGGCCTGGACTTTTACCGCAGGCAAAAATGGGACGATGCCATAAGGGAATTCACCGAATGCGGCAAGTTTGAGCCCCACAATCCCGCTACTAACCCCGGATGCAAAACCATGCCTTCACTCGTCATGCTGGAGCGTTGTGAACAGTACAAAACAGACCGTCGTATCCACCTGCCGGAGGATTGGGACGGGGTATATACGGCTACGGAGAAATAGGGTGCGGTTTAGGAAAACCGATTAGAACAAAATCAGCGGGTTATTACATATAACTCCCCGGTCAGCTATATGATACACATTTATTTCGCGGATATTGACATCTCAACTCCATGGAGTTTCTGGGAAAGCACATTATCCACATTCCCCCCTATTCAGCAGGAGCGCATTAAGCGGTTTCAATTTGATGAAGGCAAAAAACATCGAATACTGGCATTATGGCTTTTAGCAGACGCTCTCTCTAATTTTGGGCATTCCCGGAAGGTATTAGAAAATATTAAACAAACGACCAAGGGCCGCCCCTACCTGGAGGCAGCTCCCCATGTGGACTTTAATATTTCGCATTCAGGCATGGTGGCTATGTGTGCCATAACTGATAAGGGTAAAGTGGGCGTTGATGTCGAAAAAACACGTAAAATGAAAATCTCAAGTTTTGACCGGGTGTTTTCAGATAAAATTTTCAGCGAAATCAATAACTCTCCTGCACCTCAGCAGGAGTTTTTAATAAAATGGACCTGCCTGGAGGCCATAGCTAAGGCGGAAGGTTTTGGAATATCCGGCCCCACTAAAAGCATTCACCTGGAAAATGGTTATGGTACTTTTAATGACCACAAATGGGGCCTTTTAAGATTTCAGCCTGCGCCTCTTCATTTTGCCTGTGCGGCTTATTCTGCGGAATTAAACCCTCCAAAACTTATTAAACGTATGTTCGGCCCCGAATAGGCCGGGATATTTTATTTTATATAATATGAAAGTTGGCGTTTTTGATTCAGGCATGGGCGGGTTGACCATTCTTAAAGCCATGATGCAGTCAGCTCCCGGGTACGATTACGTGTATGTGGGGGACAATGCCCGTACGCCATACGGTAACAGGTCTTTTGATACCATACTTAAATTTACTCAGCAGGCTGTGGACTACCTCTTTCGTCAGGATTGCGTTATTATAATCATTGCCTGCAACACGGCTTCGGCCAAGGCTCTTCGCACTCTTCAACAAAGATATCTGCCCATATCTTATCCCCAGCGGAGGATTCTGGGCGTTATCCGCCCAGCGGCAGAGAGGCTTTCGGATTTCACTAAAACCGGCTCAGTGGGTATCTGGGCCACCCAGGGCACCGTTAAATCGGACAGCTATCGTCTGGAGCTGGCCAAACTGGCCCCTACCCTTAAGGTTACTCAGACAGAGTGCCCAATGCTGGTACCCCTGATTGAGAGTGGAGAGCTGGATAATGCCGGTTTGGACTTCTTCATTAATAAATACTGGCAGCAAACAGTCGATAAAGCAGCTGATATTGACACCCTTCTACTGGCCTGTACCCACTACCCTATTATATTGCCGGCAATTATTAATTGCCTGCCCCCAGATGTTCAGGTTATTACTCAGAGTAACCTTATCGGCCCTAGCTGGCAAAATTACCTCACCCGGCACCCCGAGCTGGAGTCCCAAATCAGCCGTGGGAACACTTGCCAGTATTTAACTACTGATCAAGAGCAAAATTTCAATTTCCTGACGCAAACCTTCCTGGGATATCCAATTTCAGCAAAAAAAATTGATTTAAATTCTGATTATTGATTATGTGTCAAAAAGTCTTTATATTAAAGACTCAAGGAGAATACAGGTTTTTAATGATATATTTTTCATCATACAATTGTATTACCACCGGGCTCACACAGGTTTTGCTGCGGCAACTTCTGTCAGCCCGGGGGTTTCCTCCCGTTTCTTTATCCTGATTTCATTTAATCACCTTTTAGTTATATGCGGTATTTCGGCATAAATTGTTTTACTTATTTTCCTTTTAACTAGTATCTGTCCAAAATGGCAATAATTATTCACCACCGAGACGCAGAGGACACAGAGAAGTTGTTTTTGATTTATTTAAATGCTGTTTTTAACAATAA
>CAZRWX010000238.1:0-5151 GCA_964603925.1 uncultured Bifidobacteriales bacterium
TGCCTGTGCCGGGCATAAGGCTGATAGCGCCGGCAACAGGAACCACGAAGCCCGCGCCCTGGTAAGTGAGAATATCGCGGATACCCAGGCGCCAGCCGCCAGGTACGCCTTTTAGGGCGGGGTTGTCAGAGAGTGACAGATGGGTTTTGACCATGCAGGTGGCCAGCTTGGAGAGCACTGGGTCCTTTTCCATACGTTCGGCCTTGGCTGCTGCCTCGGGTGTGTAGTCTACGCCGTCGGCACCGTAAACGGTTTTAGCAATTTTGTCGATACGCTTGCGCAGAGGGAGCTCCAACTCATAGAGAAGTTTGAAGTCGTTTTCCTCCTCGCAGGCGTCTACCACTGCGTCGGCAAACTCCAAAGCGCCTTCACCACCCTGCTCCCAGTGACGTGACAGCGCCACACGGGCGCCGGCGGCCTCCGCCAGGCGGCGTACGGCCTTAATTTCGTTGTCTGTATCTGTATAAAATGCGTTGATACATACCACCGGGTTAATGCCGGCGGTTTTAACGGTGTTAATGTGATGGATGAGGTTTTTGCAGCCCTCCTCTACCCAGCCCACATTCTCGCCGTTGTACTCTTTGGGCATAGGCAGACCTGGTTTGGGCACCGGGGCGCCGCCGTGGCACTTAAGGGCGCGGATAGTGGCTACTACCACCGCACAGTTGGGTTTAAGGCCGGAGAAACGGCATTTGAGGTTCCAGAATTTTTCGAAGCCGATGTCGGCGCCGAAGCCTGATTCGGTGATGTGGTAATCGGCCAGCTTGAGGCCCACACGGTCTGCTATAATAGATGACTGGCCTATGGCGATATTGGCAAAAGGACCTGCGTGCACCAGTACGGGCTGGCCCTCCAGGCTCTGCATAAGGTTGGGGTTAAGGGCCTCAACCATCCACGCTGTCATGGCACCGTCTACTTCCAGGTCGGCAGTGGTAACGGGTGTGCCTTTTTTGTCGTAGGCCACTACAATGCGGCCCATGCGCTCGCGCATGTCTTTTAAGTCTTTGGCAACAGCCAGAATGGCCATGATTTCAGAAGAAACAGCAATAGCGAACTTACTCTGCATCATGTAGCCGTCTGCCTTGCCGCCTATGCCGATGTTAATGTTACGCAAGGATTGAGCACAGTAGTCGATAATCCAGCCCATCTCTACTTTAGTCGGGTCAATATCCAGGCGTTTGAGACCAATTTTTTGCAGGCGGGCGTCTGAATAGTTGCGCTCATGCTGCATACGGGAGGTAAGGGCCACCATGGCCAGGTTGTGGGCGTTCATAATGGCATTGATGTCACCGGTGAGGCCCAGGCTGAATGGTGTAAGAGGTATGCATTGGGAAAGCCCGCCGCCAGCGGCTGAACCTTTGATATTCATAGTAGGGCCGCCTGAAGGCTGACGGATAGCGGCTATAACCTTTTTGTTGCGTTTACCCATGCCCTGGGTAAGGCCCATGGTGCTGGTGGACTTGCCCTCCCCTAAAGGTGTGGGCGTAATAGCGGTAACGTCTATGTATTTGCCGTCGGGGCGGCTGCCCAGGCGCTTCATAATTTTGTTGAAATCCAGCTTAGCTACATAATGCCCATGGGGCAGCAGCTCCTCCTTTTCCAAGCCCAGTTGGTCGCCGAGTTGGTAAACGGTTTTCATACGAGTTTCTGCTTCCTCAGCAATTTTCCAATCAGGGTTTTTTGTAGGATCCAGAGCCATTGAGACCTCCTTATAAGGGTTGTGGAAATTTTTAAATCAAAAAATCAAAAGGTGAGGGTTTGAAGAGTTTCACTTTTTTGGGCTTTTAATCTTTGTTTAACAAGATAACAAACTGTTTTAATGAAATTTAAAGCTTTTTAAATAATTTTCACTGAACACAGACAATGTGCCTGGTAACGGCAATAATCCTGTATTTCTCCTGCCTAATTTTAGTTGGAATAATTATACCCCGATAATTTACCCGTAAACCATAAAAAAATGAAAGAATAAAGCTTTTTAGGGCCTTTGGCTGACAGAGAAATTATCTGTCGCCAAAACCCTTAATGGAGGAAAGAAACTCTGAGCGGGTGGCCTGCTTGCGGCGGAAGGAGCCCAGCATGGAGTTGGTGATCATCTGGCTGTTTTGCTTTTGCACGCCGCGCATCATCATACAAAGATGCTGGGCCTCTATGACCACACCCAGACCCTGGGGCTGGAGATGCTCCTGAAGAGTATGAGCGATTTGATCGGTAAGGCGCTCCTGGACTTGCAGGCGCCGGGCGAAAATATCCACTATGCGTGGTATTTTGCTTAAGCCGATAACGCGGCCGTTGGGAATGTAACCCACATGGCATTTACCGAAAAAGGGGAGCAGGTGGTGCTCACACAGGCTGTAAATCTCAATATTGCGTACCACCACCATGTCCTCAAAATCCTCATGGAATATGGCGCCGTTGATGACTTCGTTTACATCCTGAGTATAGCCCCTGGTAAGGAACTGCATGGATTGCTCAGCGCGCAGGGGAGTGCGCTCCAGGCCCTCACGGGTTGGGTCCTCCCCAATGGCCTGGATAATGCTTTTAAAAGCCATTTGCATGTGGGGCTTTGCCTTAGTCATGTTAATGCTTAAAACTACGCTCGCCAGTGAACATCATAGTGGCATCAACGTCGTTGCAGGCCTGAATGACCTCGAAATCCCGTACGCTGCCGCCGGGCTGAACTACAGCTTTAACACCAAGGCTAAGGCCGACATCTACACCGTCACGGAAGGGGAAGAAGGCGTCTGATACCATACAGCTGCCGGGAAGGCCGCCTTTTTGGGCCTCAACCTGTTTGTCGATTTCTGCTTTGGCGTCTTTGTCTTCCAGACTATTGTAAGGCACTTTATGAGCCAGCCAGCACAGGCGGTCTGCCAGTTTGCGGTAGGCCTTGTCCCGGGCAATCTCCGCTACACCCACCCTGTCCTGCTCGCCGGTACCAATACCTACAGTGGCACCATCCTTAACATAAATTACTGAATTGCTGGTGATGCCGGACTCTACCAGCCAGCCGAAAACCATGTCATCCAGCTCTTGTTTAGTTGGCAGACGGTGGATTTTGTACTCCTGGCCCTTATAAATTGACTGCGCGGGCATGAGCTTGTCTGCGGACAAAGCCTGGGGCGCATAAGACCATTGGGCTACAAGGCCGCCGTCCATAAGGCTTTTAATGTCTATAAAGCGCTGGCCCACATACTCCTGCAGGCGGTTCATATTTTGAATACGAAGTACGCGTAAGTTTTTCCACTTTGCGAAAATGTCCATAACACCGTCTGCGAACTCAGGGGCTAAAACTACCTCGAAGTAGCCCTGAACAATGAGCTGGGCAGTGGCTTTGTCTATTTCGCGGTTAATGGCGATAGCGCCGCCGAAAGCGGCCAGGCGATCGGCCATCCAGGCCTTTTCGTAGGCCTCTGCAACTGTAGCGCCAATAGCCGCACCACAGGGGTTGTTGTGCTTAACAATAACTACTGCGGGGGTATGGGAGAAATACCTCAGGATATTCATGGCGTTGTCTGAGTCGGTAATGTTGGTTTTGCCCGGGTGCTTGCCAGACTGCAGGAGCTCCATATCCGAAGCCAGGAAACGGCCCGCTTGTAGACATTTGACATCGCCCAGCTGCAGGTTGCCGTTAACGAGCTTGTAAAGGGCGGCCTCCTGACCGGGGTTTTCGCCGTAACGAAGGCCCTTTTCTACGCCGTCTATAACCCAGGTGGACTTTTCGTAGACTAGAGTTTGTTTGTCCCCACCCTTGCCGAAGGAAATTTCCATATCCACGGGGAAGTGATCGTCCATGACGGTTTTATAGGCGGTTTTAAGGTCTTTGGCTGTGCTCATTTAGGCGTTCCTTTAAATTATGATAATACGAAGTTACCTGCCCCGCCAGTAGGTACGATTCATGAATCGTACCTACTGGGTCAGTACGATTCATGAATCGTACCTGGGTCAGTTTGTCTAAACCAAAATATAACACATGAAACCGGGGGTGTCTTCCTGTAGGTTTTCCTGTAGGTACGATTCATGAATCGTACCTACAGGATGCCCGGAACCTACAGGATGCCCAGTTTAAATTTTAATGAACGTAGGGTATTGCGCATGAGCATGGTGATAGTCATGGGGCCCACACCGCCGGGTACCGGCGTAATGCTGCCGGCTATTTCTTTAGCGGCTTCGAAATCCACATCACCTTTGAGTATGGCGACCATTTTGTTAGGGTCTTCTTTACTGGGCTTTTCGCCCACCCGGTTAACGCCGACATCTATAACACAGGCTCCTGGTTTTATCCACTCGGGCTTGACCAAACCGGGTACCCCGGCGGCTACGATGAGGATATCGGCGCGTTTGCAGTGAACGTCCATGTTTTTGGTACGGGTGTGAACTATGGTAACTGTAGAATTAGCGCCAGGGGCTTTTTGCAGCATCATATTGGCTATGGGCTTGCCCACTATATTAGAGCGGCCGACAACAACCACCTCGGCGCCGGAGGTTTCTACGCCCGCACGGATAATGAGCTCCTGAATGCCCGCTGGTGTGCAGGGGGGGTATTTGACTTCATCACCACCAATCATAAGGCGGCCCACATTTACCGGGTGAAAGCCATCTACGTCTTTATCCGGATCGAGCGCGTTTAAGACCTTTTTTTCGTCTATGTGCTTAGGCAGGGGCAGCTGAACCAGTATGCCGTGTATGCTGTCGTCATTATTGTATTTATCGATAAGGGCCAGAAGGTCGGCCTCGGGGATATCTACTGGCTGGGTGTCCTGAATCTCTTTAAAACCCAGCTGATGGGCGGTTTTGATTTTGAGTGTGACATAAGAAATAGAAGCCGGGTTCTCGCCAACCAGGATAGTAACCAGGCCGGGCACTTGACCGTGCTTTTCCTTAATTTGTATAACCTCAGAAGCCAGCTCCTCCAGAATTTGTGTGCGGATTTCAGAACCTTTGATTAATTTTGCTGTCATTGGGTAACCCCCCTTTAAAACTTTATAAATAACCGGCTTGCCGGTATAACCGGTCACTCGACCGTTTTGGATAATCTTCAAGGTAATATTTTTTATGATTGGTAAGAAGACTGGGCAGAATTTTGCCCCGAAAACGTCAACTATCAGTAATTAATAAGTTTTTTCAGTCTGAATTATCCGGTATTTGGAAAAT
>CAZRWX010000239.1:0-5150 GCA_964603925.1 uncultured Bifidobacteriales bacterium
AAGATGTAACAAGAAAGAGCAGGGTGGCTACGGCAAAGGGCATTTAGGGCTCTTGCGGAGAATTGTCTGGTTCGTCATTCTCCTGCTCATCAGAGGAATCGTCATCTGATGCGCCCTCTGACGCATCCTCAAGTGTATCATAACCAGGAGCCTCTGATTCGTTTAACGAGGCAGGCTCTTCACCCTCTTGCCCTGTGAGTATTTCTGAAGATTCGCCACCCTCTAATGGCAGGTCTCCTGTGCCTGGGTCGTTGCCTTCAATGACAGGGGACTCCTCTTCTACGTCTAGTATTTCGACGTCGGCTACAATATCGCCCTCCTGCAGGCGAATGGCGCGTACACCCTGGGTGTCCCTGCCAAGGACGCTGATGGCGTCCATTCTCATTTTGATGATAAGGCCGATTTTGGAAAGAATCATAAGCTCCTGTTTACTGTTAACGGCGGCGATAGCTACAGCAGGACCGTTTTTCTCTGTAATGCGGATATTGCGAACACCCTTACCGCCCCTTGCGGTGATACGGTATTCATCAGGCAGGGTACGTTTGGCATGACCCCTTTCGGTGATGGTGAGCAGGGTTATATCTTCTTTTAGTATTACCATGCCTATTACGCGGTCGGAGCCTGTGACCCTAATACCGCGTACACCCCTGGTGCCGCGTCCGCATTGCCTGATACTGCTTAATTTAAAACGGATAGCCTGACCCATTCTTGTACCGATCATAATGTCTTGATCGTCTGAAGCAAGGTTAACGGCTACCAGGTGATCGCCCTCATCGAGGTTGATGGCGTTAACGCCTGTAGACCTGATGCGGGAAAAGACGGATAATTTCATCTTGTTGATGGTGCCTTTTTCGGTAGCAAAAATTATGGAACGCTCATCTTCGAAGGTTTTGACTGGTATGAAGGCTGTGAGTTTTTCGCCGGGCTGAAGCTGGACAAGATTAATAATGGCTTTGCCTTTAGAGGTTTTGCCGGCCTCGGGTATTTCGTAGATCCTAAGCCAATGGCAACGACCCAGATTGGTAAAAACCATGAGATAACTGTGGGCGTCCGCGGCAAAGAGGTGCTCAACGAAATCCTCATCACGGGTTTTTGCACCGGTAACACCCCTGCCCCCGCGGCCCTGGGCCCGGTATTCGTCCGCAGCTACCCTTTTTATATAACCAGCATGGCTAATGGTAACAACCATGGATTCGTCTGGTATGAGGTCGAGGTAAGTTACATCGTCTTGAACTTCGACGATTTGAGTACGGCGATCGTCACCGTATTTTTGGGCGATATCCTCGAGGCCCTGGCAGATAATACTCATGCGGCGTTCGCGATTGGCGAGTATTTCTTTTAAATCGCGGATACGCTCCTGCAGTTCGCTGTATTCTTTTTCGATTTTGTCGATTTCTAAACCTGTAAGAGTGCGCAGGCGCATTTCTACAATGGCCTGGGTTTGCTTGTCGCTGAGAGAAAAGCGCTCCTGGAGTTTAGTTTTGGCCTCCTCTGTGCTTTGAGAGCCGCGGATAATGGCGATGACTTCGTCTATGTTATTGATGGCTATGCGCAAGCCCTCTAAAATGTGGGCGCGGTCTTCGGCTTTTGTAAGATCAAACTGGGTGCGGCGGACTATGATCTCGTGACGGTGATCGATGTAATAATGAATAAGCTCTCTTAGTGTACATACCTTGGGCTTGCGGTTGACAAGGGCCAGGTTGATGATGGAGAATGTGTCTTGTAGAGCAGTGTACTTATACAGCTGGTTGAGGATAACCTCGGCAAAGGCGTCTTTTTTGAGCTCAATCACTATGCGCATACCGTTGCGATCAGATTCGTCCCGGAGATCGGAGATACCCTCTATGACTTTATTACGAACGAGCTGGGCCATTTTTTCCAGAAGGTTGGATTTGTTGACCTGATAGGGGATTTCTGAGATAAGAATGCGCTGGCGACCGTTTTTCATCTCGTCGATTCTGCATTTACCCCGGACAAGCACCCGGCTGCGGCCAGTGAGATAAGCCATGCGTATACCGTTGCGCCCCTGAATAATGCCGCCGGTGGGGAAATCTGGACCTGTGACTATTTCAAAAAGCTCATCGTCTGTGAGATGGGGATTATGGATAATGCTTACACAGGCCTTGACTATCTCCCTGAGGTTGTGGGGGGGCATGCTGGAGGCCATGCCCACAGCAATACCCGTAGTGCCGTTAACCAGAAGATTGGGGAAGGCGGCAGGTAAAACCGAGGGCTCTTCCATGGAACCGTCGTAGTTGGGGGTGTAATCTACAGTTTGTTTGTCGAGGTCTTCCAGCATGAATTGGGAAAACCGCGCCATACGGGCCTCGGTGTAACGCATGGCGGCCGGTGAATCGCCATCTACCGAACCAAAGTTACCCTGGCCGTCTACCAGAGTGTAGCGCATGGAGAAATCCTGGGCCATACGGACCAGAGTATGGTATACGGCTGTATCACCATGGGGGTGGTATTTACCTATAACGTCGCCTACTATACGGGCTGACTTTTTGTAGGGCTTGCCCGGGAAGAGGTTTAAATTCTCCATGCCAAAGAGTACGCGCCTGTGTACGGGCTTAAGGCCGTCGCGAACATCCGGCAGGGCGCGTGACACTATAACCGACATGGCATAGGTTACATAGGACTTTTTCATCTCGTCCTCAATGAGGGCGGGTATGACGTTTGTCTCTACTTCTTCGACGTTTTCTTCTTCTTTATTTTCTGGATCTTCGGACATTAAGGTTCCTTAATTGAGGGGCGAAACTGGCTTTACGCTGTCAGGGTGCGCAAAAGCCTTAAGCCGTTGCAGCTCCACGCCGCAGGTTTGATCGATAAACAATGGTGAGATAGCTATTTGGGATTGTGACAGGGCCCAGTCGTCTGTGCCGGGCTGGAATTTACTGGCAGGTTTGGCGCCGTCCAGCCAATACTCGGCGGTACCGCGGGGGGTGGTGTATTCTACATAATGATCTTTAAACATGGCGGTACTCATACGGCAGAACTCTGTGCCTTTGATATGCTCAGGCTCGCACCTGGGAAAATTAATATTCCAGAAAACCCCTGGTGCTATGGACATGAAGCCTGGAATAGCCAGAGACTTGGACAGCCAGGCGGCGGCGTGGCACGCCCTGTGAGGGGCGGAGTCCCAGACTGAAATGGAAACTGCCGGTATACCCCAGGTGGCGGCCTCCCTGGCCCCGGCCACTGTGCCCGAATACAGGGCGCAGAGACCGGCGTTTTCGCCCGGGTTGATGCCCGAAATGGCGAGGTCAAACTGAATGTGCTTATACAGGTGGCAAACCGCGAATTTGACACAGTCTGAAGGGGAACCGACTACTTGATAAGCAGGATAGGGCAAAGTGCTCACCTGGCTGCAGGTAAGGCTGGTGTATATGGCGATAGCCTGGCCCACACCGCTTTGCTCGGTTGAAGGTGCTGCCATATATATATTGTGACTACCTTTGAGGGCATCGGCCATTACACCCAAAAAGGGGCTGGCAAAACCGTCATCGTTTGTTAAAAGTATGTTCATAGGCTAGTACTTGGAAAAAGCCTGAAATGCCATAAATATTTGGGGGCTATTAGTGATGAAATAGATGAAAATTTTGATAGAATAAAATTAGAAAAATACTGTTAATAATCAAGGCTATTTACACGTTCTAACACAAGTAAAAATAGGAGTTTGAAGACAATTATATACGGTCCTTATTTGTATGTTAAGCGGGTGGCAATTTGGCCCTTGCGCAATTATCTTTTCTTGCTGTCAGTGGTTACATTTTCAGGCCGTATTTTATACTCGAAAGGCTCACATTTGGCATATAAAACACCCAAAGGTACACGGGACTTCTACCCGGAGGATATGGCCGCTCTAAGGCACATTTTTGATATATGGGAGCGTGTATGTTTATCCTTTGGTTTTGAGGAGTATGAGGGCCCCATGTTTGAGCATCTCGAGCTTTACACGGACAAGTCTGGGCAGGAGATTGTCTCCCAGTTATACAACTTTCAGGACAAGGGCGGCCGGCATCTGGCCTTAAGGCCGGAGCTCACACCAACTCTTGCCCGTATGATCAATCAAAATGGCAAAAGCCTGCGTCTGCCAGTGCGATGGTTCTCCATTCCCAGGCTGTTTCGCTACGAGCGTGCTCAGCGCGGGCGTCTGCGGGAGTTTTTTCAGCTTAATATGGACATTGTCGGCACCGGGAGTATTTGGGCCGAGGTAGATCTTATTTCTGCAGTTGTTGCCATGCTCCAGGGCTTTGGGCTTGGCAGCGGCGACTTCTGCGTCGGCATCTCCAGTCGGCGTCTACTATCTGCTCTTCTAAGGTTTATGGGTGTAAGCGCTTCTAATGAGACCGCTGTCTATGCCGCCTTAGACAAACGCGCCAAGGTTCCACCCGAGGCATTCCAAAAAATGCTCTCAGAGGCGTCCCTAAGCCCGGATAATGCATCTTTATTAGACTCCCTGTTCCAATGCCGTAGTGTGGATTCTCTAAAAACCTGGGCCCCCGATGCACCCACAGCGGCCGCTGCTGAGGAGCTTGGCGTTCTTATGGGGTTACTAAACGACTGCGGCTACGGCACTTTTGTTGAACTGGATCTTTCCGTTGTCAGGGGTCTGGCATATTATACGGGCATAGTTTTTGAGGTATTCGACAGGGCCAGGAGCCTTCGAGCTATTGCCGGGGGCGGCAGGTACGACAACTTGCTTCAGCAGCTTGGCGGCCAGCCTCTTACGGGGGTGGGTTTCGGTATTGGTGATGTTGTACTGGGCGAGATGTTAAAACAAAAAACAGCACCGGCTTCCCAAAATTCAAAACTGGACTATTTCATACTTACATTTGGGCCTATCACCTCCCAAGCGGCCAATTTTGCCAGTCAGCTGCGGGCGCGTGGGCTGCGTGTTACCTACAGTCTGGAGCCAGCCAAACTCAAAAAACAAATATCCATGGCCCAGGACCTGGGCGCGGCTGCAGTAATATTTTACGGGTCAGACCGTAGCGAAGCCGGTAAATTCGAGGTTAAAAATATGAATACCGGAGCCCAGAGTAATTTCAGTATTGATGAACTATAAAGGTGAAGATTTAAAAACTAAATTCCAAATACCAAATACCAAACAAATTCGAAATACCAAATACTAAATACCAAACAAA
>CAZRWX010000240.1:0-5139 GCA_964603925.1 uncultured Bifidobacteriales bacterium
TAATAATTAAATTGATTAAAGAGATTCATCAATATATTTATGAAACTTTTCCCGCTTTTAATATTGCTCCCCTTTCTGGAGATACTGATAATTATCAGAGTCTCGGCGTATTATGGTTTGTCGGTAGTTTTCTGGCTTTGTGTAATAAGCGCTGTTTCAGGGGTTGTAATTTTAAAATATGGCGGCACAGGGGTTTTTAACAAGATCCGGCAGGAGTTGTCAGCGGGTCATGTTCCAACTGACAGGCTTGTAGGTGGTATTTTTGGCCTGTTAGCTGCTATTCTCCTTATTTTACCCGGTTTTCTCACTGATATTACAGGTCTTTTATTGCTAATGCCATTTATAAGGCATGGTGTTCAAAACTGGTTTCTAAAAAATATCCTGGGCCTTTTTGGTAATAGTCCCAGGAGTTCTGATGATCTTCCAGGCAGGCCGGCAAAACCCCGTGAGGCTTCTATTGATCAACAAGGTGAGATCAAAGCAACCTGGAGGGTAGAAGGCTCCCATGACGAAAATTAACCATCTTCTGAACATAATTATTTTTTGTCTAAAATATGATATTTTGGAACTAAGTTATAAGGTGTTTCTCTGCCAGTCACTCCGGCTTGTCCGGAGTCTAATTCAGTTCTTTGGCAGGGTTTCTTCAATTTTGCCTGCAATTTATTTACTCAAACAACACCGTTAATAATGAATATTTTAATTTGCCCTCTGGATTGGGGACTGGGACATGCAACCAGATGTCATCCTGTTATTAAAGAACTGGAGAATTTGGGACATCATCTTATTATCGGCGCCAGTGGCCCGGCTTTGGATTATTTGAAAAGTGAGTTTCCACAATTGGATGTGAGGTATTTCCGGGGTTACTCCATGAAGTACCCGGATTCAAAATATTTTGTCTGGTTTTTTCTTCTTAAGCTGCCGGGCATATTTCTTTCCATAATTCGTGAACATTCGGATTTGAAAAGATGGGTAAAAGAACATAATGTGGACATTGTAATCTCTGATAACCGCTATGGTCTGTTTCATAAAACCGCTCAATGTGTGTTTATTACCCATCAGCTTTTTATAAAATGTCCTGACTATAATTTATGGGTTATGCATCCTGGTAAATGGGGCGAATTTCTTTTACACCACCTGGTAAAGGCTTTTCTGACAAGGTTTCATCAGGTATGGGTGCCAGATTATGCCGGGTATCCTAACCTGGCAGGCGGGCTTTGCCATGGCAGTAGGCTGCCTGACAACTGCCATTTTATAAATCCCTTGAGCAGGTTTTCAGATTTCACCGGTGCTGCGGAACATAGTTCTGATGAATCAATTAATTATCTGGCAGTGATTTCTGGTCCAGAACCCCATCGTGGTATTTTTGAGCAATTACTTATTGAGCAAATGGTAAAACTTAAAGGGAAAAGGGTGATTGTCCGTGGTCTGGTCAATAATAAAACTAAAGAAAACCAGCTTCAAAGTCATCAGTCCGGTCTGGAGCTTTATAATCATCTTGATATTACCCGGATGCGCTATATGTTGGATAATGCTAGTTGCATAATATGTAGATCGGGTTATTCCACTATTATGGATTTAATGGCGCTTAACAAACAAAAAGTGCTTTTTATTCCTACTCCAGGTCAGACCGAACAGGAATATCTTGCCCGTCATCTGGAAAATCTTAAGGTTGCACCGTGGCAGCCTCAGGATGCATTGAACCTGAATGAACTGGAAGCCATTGCTTCTGCATATAAAGGTTTTTGCCAATTTGAATCTACAGAGGGGCACTTGCGCAGTTTGTTAGGAAAATTAAGCAGTTGGGAGCGTGAGTAATATGAACTTTAAAGAGTTTAAAACTCACCCGCGCCAAAAAAGACAATTCGTACGTCAAAGTGGGCCCGCTTGCCAAGCGCTATTCCGAGATCCGGAGACCTCTGATATCAAAGAGCTTGATGTGTGGTTGATGAATATTTTTAACGGAGATATTTGCTGTGTTTTCTGTAATGATCCTACGATAAAATTTGGGGCTAATGGCTTTTGGTTATTGAGAAATGGTATAGACTGGGAGTGCTTCCTTCCTAAAATTGTTAAATGCTACCAGTTTAATCTTGATGTGCCTAAAGACTTTTATCCTAAAAAGAAGATTACCAATGAATTGCTGGAGAATATGATCAGGCTGAATGGGTCTCATCTCATACAGATATTTCAAAAATTAAGGCTGTCTGGTATATTGCCCCCCACAATTAATTTAACCTCCAATACATGTCCGGAATATTTCCGCTGGAGCAATGTGAGAAAGTTTTTTCAGGATTTCAAAGGAGTGGATTTTGGAACTCCCCGGACACTTGGGGAAAAAGATGATTAAGGGAAAATCGGTCTGGGTGGAATTGGCTTAGAAAGTTTTGATTATAATTGGGCTCTGGTCAGGACTAGCATACCCAGTGAAAGGGTGCTGTTTTGAGGAGTTTAAGCTGGAGAAATTAAGAATGCCACCTCGCAGAATTGAACTGCGGACACGGGGATTTTCAGTCCCCTGCTCTACCAACTGAGCTAAAGTGGCATACGAAAAGAAAGCTAAATGGTTAGGATAATTCTGTCAAGGAGTTAGAAAATGATAAGGTAAGGGCTTTAATATGGTCAGAAGACGTTCCATGTTTTTGACCATATTAAATCTGACTATCTTTGCTTGATAATAGTTTCTTTGTTTTTATTACTGATGTCAAAAAAAATAAAATCTCTTTTTGATTATATAGCCAGTCGTTATGATCTGCTGAATCATTTGCTTAGCGCAGGCAGGCACATTACCTGGCGCCGTAAGGCTGTTGGCAGTATCAACGAAAATCTTAAAGCGGTAAATGTACTGGATATCTGCGGTGGTAGCGGGGATTTTTATATTGCCCTGGAAAAAGCCGCAGGTGTTATAAGTGGTGTAGGTATAATTGGAGATATGTCTTTTAATATGCTGAGGCAGGCCAGGAAGAAAACGTCCTCGCCAACCCTCATATGTATGGATACTCTGTATCCTCCCTTTAAACCGGGATCATTTCAGCTTGTACTATGCGGGTTTGGCATGAGGAATCTGGATTCTTTGCAGAAGGGGAGCAAAGAGATTTACAATTTATTAGAGCCAAATGGGGAGTTTATAACTCTGGAGTTTTTTAAACCCGAATCCCTGGTATCCAGGCTGGTTTTTTACGTTATATCACCCTTGGTCATGCCCCTGTTAGGGGGGCTTATTGCCGGCAGTAAATCAGCTTATAGTTATCTATTTTGTTCTGTTAAAAGTTTTTTATCTGTGAAAGAATATATTACTGTTCTTAATAATACAGGATTTTCCATGCCCCGTGTTCTTTCATGTGATTTTGGTATTTCTCATATAATTACAGCTGAAAAGGTTAAAATTAATGCCCGATAAAGAGAGCCCTATAATTGTAGGTATTACAGGGGCATCAGGCGCAATCTATGGCCATAGTCTGGTCAAGGTCTTAAAAGATTTAGCTTATTGCGTATATGTTGTAGTTACTAAACCCGGCAGGCAGGTAAGTGTTCATGAAAACCAGGTTGAAGGCTTTGACCTTGCAGATAAATTATATGAACAGGATGATTTATTTGCTCCCATTGCCAGTGGTTCATTCAAGCATCAGGGCATGGTAATAGCTCCTTGTTCAATGGGCACTCTGGGTAAAGTTGCCAATGGCTACGGTGATAACGTCCTTACCAGGGCGGCGGATGTCTGTCTAAAAGAAAGGCGCAAGCTTATTTTAGTTTCCCGGGAGACCCCTTTGAGCAGCATACATTTACAAAATATGCTTAAGCTGGACAGGGCAGGGGCCACCATACTTCCGGCATGTCCTCATTTCTATCATAATCCCAAGACTATTACCGAGTTGGTGGATACCCTTTTAGGGCGAATACTGGATCACCTTAATATTCCTCATAACGTAGGTGTGCGTTGGCAGGGTAAGCCCGATGATAAATAATTTCCTGGGTTTAGTTCGGTTTTCACATACTTTATTTGCTCTGCCCTTTGCGTTATCCAGTATGATACTGGCCGCAGAGGGTTTTCCCGGCTTTAAGACAACAATCCTGGTAATATTTGCAGTTATATTTTGCCGCAATGCTGCCATGGCCTTTAACAGGCTTGTAGACGAAAAATTTGACAGCCAAAATCCTCGTACCAGGGGCAGGCACCTGCCGTCAGGCATACTCAGCAGAGGCCAGGTAATTGCCTTTATTGTTATCAACTCAATACTTTTCACTATTGCAGCATTTCTCCTCAATGAGATGGCCTTTATCCTTTCTTTTCCCACATTAGGGGTTGTCTTCTTTTATTCTATTGCCAAACGATTTACCTGGCTCTGTCATTTTTTTCTGGGGTTGGCTCTTAGTATTTCGCCTATGGGGGCATGGGTGGCTGTTACAGGACAAATCAGCCCGTTATCGGCAGTATTGGGTTTGGCACTTTTTTTATGGGTGAGCGGCTTTGATATGATTTATGCTACGCAGGATATTGAAATAGACAAAACACTTAGTCTTAATTCCATACCTGTGCGCCTGGGCATAAATAACAGTCTGTGGATAGCCAAAATTTTGCATTTTTTAATGCTGTTTCTGCTTATTTATCTGGGGTTTAAGTGGTATCCTGGTTTGTATTATCTCATATCGATCTTTGGTGTATTTTTATGTCTGGTTTATATTCATTTCTTCCGACGGACTTCATCGCTGGACAAAATGAATAATGACTTTTTCCTGGCAAATGCATTAATAAGCTGTCTTATATTTACAGGAGTTGTTTTATCAGTATATTTTTCCTAATGGAGATATTTTGAAAAAGTCTAAAACCTCTTATTCATTATCCTGGCCGCGCAGGTTGGCGCTGGCAGCAGTAATGATGGTAACCGGGAGTGCGCTGTTACTTCGTGGTTCCTATAAAAATGGTGATTCATCGGAAACAGGTGTAATTTGGGTAATTTTCTGTGGTTCCTGTCTGGCTGTTCTTGTGCTTCTTATCCTAATGTTTTTAAAGTCAAAAAAGCCTTCAGCATAGCAGATATTCCTTTATATAAAATCAATAAAAAGCCCTTATCCAGGTTCAAGTTAATGCTTTAACTAATTTATTGAAAATTCTATGCCCCAAATCCAGCCCCCCCCAACTCA
>CAZRWX010000241.1:0-5122 GCA_964603925.1 uncultured Bifidobacteriales bacterium
CAATTGCCCGTATAATCTAGTTGTTTCAGGTTTGCACACGCCCTTTCTGACATTTCGGCGGCAGCAGCTTCGGTAAAGGTAAGAGCAAGGATAGATATGGGGCTGATACCATGGTCAATTAGAAATACAATACGGTTGGTTAATACGGAGGTTTTACCAGAACCGGCCCCCGCAAGTACAAATACAGGACCCTGACCTGACAAGTTATGAGTAATTGCTTTTTTCTGGTTTGAATTACAATTGGAAATGAGCTCTTCCAGCTTCATTATTACCTGCCCGTACTGGGTTATTTGCAGCCGTGATAGATGTACATAATTCTATTTCAAAAATAAAAAAGCCCTCTGCCTTAATTGGAAAGGAGGCAGAGGGCTTGGAATAAACTACTTGGATTAATAACGGGAAGAAGACTCGCCCCTGGGGGAAGAGCCGCCGCGGTTATCGCGGCCATTGCGGCTATTAGGGCCGCCACGGGAAGAACTGCGACTGCCGTGCCTGGAAGCATGCATGGGCTCCATAGCCTCTTTAATGAGTTTGCGTTTAGCTGCCGTTTTCTTCCTTTTCTTTTCTTCGGAAGGCTTTTCAAAACGTTGCCTTTTTTTAACATCTGAAATGATGCCGGCTTTTTCGCAGGATTTACTCCACCTTTTTAGGGCCTTTTCGAATGGCTCACCTGATTTTACAATTACGCCTGTCAAGTTAAATTATCACCTCATTTCATATAATTAAACCGAATTAAAGGTATCAAGCCCATACGGCACCTGTCAACTTTAAGATTATTTCAGGAAACAGCAGGAAATATTAAGATTTTAAGAGAAATAAATACCCTTTTACCCTTAAAAACTTTAATTTTTCTAATAATTAAATCAAGGACACAACCAGGAGGTCCATGTTGTTCAAATATTTATTAATTGCTTGTTTCGCTGTATCGGCGTTGTTCACTTTCACGGCTTGTAATAAAAAGAAAGAGCCCCCTGTCGTGGAAAAAGACCTCATGCCCGAGGAGGACTTAAGTTTACTCGACGAGCCGGAGTTTGAGTCTGTAGAAGAGCAAGATATTAATTTGGAAGAGGAAATTCTCGATTCTAATATGGATGAAGGTATAGCTGCCAAAAAGCCAAAAGTTGAGAATAAAAAGTCTTCCATGTCATTTTCTTCATCCTCTTCATCCTCTTCATCCTCCTCCTACCAACCGGCACTTTCAGAGTCCGGCCGTTATGTTATTCAAGTATCTGTATATAAAAGCATGCGCCTGGCCGACAAACTTAAGACCAAACTTGAGGGCATGGGCTATCCCGCGTATGTTTCTGAAGTAGAAAACCCTGCTCAAAATCTTGGTGGCAGCTATTATAGAGTAAGGGTGGGCCGTTTTGCCACAATGAACGATGCCCGCAACTTTGGCGAGAATGCTATTTCCCCGCTGGGTCATAATTTCTGGGTAGATCTAAAATCAAATGATACCCGTGGTGTACCTGAGGACGCTTACCAGTCTAATATAAAGCCTGAGCCTAAGCCTGCTCCCGCTCCCGCTCCCGCTCCGGCCCCTCCTCCACCCCCGCCTAAGCCAATAGCCCAACCAGTTAAAGCGCCAGAGGTAGCCGATCCCGCTGTTGCGGAACCCGCAACGGCGGCTCCCGCAACTGCGGCACCTGCCAAGGAGAGTGAGGAGGGCTGGGATGACGGCGGTTGGGACAAACCTGCCGCAAATGAGGACACTGCCTCCTCTTCAGGCGATGAGTGGTAGACCCAAAAGTCAGAGACCACAATCAGTCACTTTCCACATTTTTTTAAGTAAAACAGCAGCCCTGTCTGCTGTTTACTTGTTAACAGTCTTTGCTATCTTCGCTTATATATGAAATCCACGCTTATATATATACGTACACTTGGCTGTGCCAAAAATCAGGTTGACAGCGAGAAAATAGCCTCCGAACTTGTGAATCTGGGGGCGCGTATTACTTCCAACGCCGCCAGGGCCGATATCCTGATTCTAAATACCTGCGGTTTTATTCAGGCCGCTAAGGAGGAGTCTATCGCGGAGATACTCTCTTTGGCAGGCGGCAGGAGTAAGCGTCAAAAGCTGGTAATGACCGGCTGCCTCACTCAGCGCTATAAACAGGAGCTTATAAAGGAGCTGCCGGAGGTAGACATATTTTTTGGTGTATATCAGCCTTTGGAGATAGCAAAAAAGCTTTTGAATTATAACGGCCCGGTTGAGTGCCCCTCCTCCCGTTATCGAGGCGGGCCAGGGGAACTCAAACATCATGCCTATTTAAAAATTGCCGAAGGCTGTAACAGGCGCTGTGGTTTCTGTGCTATTCCAAATATTCGAGGCCCCCAGGTCAGCTGCCCCATTAAACAAATTGTTGAGGAGGCGCAATGGCTGGAGTCTCAGGGTGTAATGGAGGTCAGCCTTATTGCCCAGGATCTTACCAGTTACACACAGCCCGGGGGTTGTTCCTTGTCCACTCTGGTTCACGCCATAATAAAAGAAACCCGCATACCATGGATACGCCTTATGTATGCTTATCCTGCTTCTATAGAGGATTCCCTGCTTGACCTGCTGGCTTGTGAACCACGCCTTTGCAGGTATCTGGATTTGCCCGTACAGCATATAAGCACTAGTGTACTGCGCGCCATGCGCCGGGGGTATACGGGCCGTAGTTTACGCGCCATACTCAATCGTGTGCGCCAGGCTGTTCCAGGCATTGTGCTTCGCACCACCATGTTGGTGGGGTATCCCGGGGAGACAGCCGATGACTTTAAAGCCCTGATGGATTTTGTACAGGAATTCCGTTTTCACCATTTAGGCGCCTTTGCTTATTCCCATGAGGAAGGCACCTATGCATACAGACAGTTGGGCGAATCAAGAATAAGGCCGTCAACAGCCCGCCACAGGCTGGGGAAGCTGATGGCCGCGCAGCAGGCAATCTCCAGCGCTTATAATGAACAATATCTGGGGAGCAATCTGGAGGTACTGGTGGATAAAAAGAACCCTGACTTTAATGACTACAAGTTTATTGGACGTACCGCCGGCAACGCGCCAGGTGTTGATGGTGAGGTGCTAATCCGGGGCCGGGGAGCAACCCCCGGCACCTTCAGGCAGGTGGCCATAAATGGTGCCTGGGAGTTCGACCTTGCCGGTGATCTTTTACCTCTTCCCAGGCAAACTGAGCAGAGGTAAAAGACCTGGCTAGAGCTGTCTGACCAGGGCCTTCTGCAGCCGGGTAATAAAGGGTTCAGGAGCCAGGAAACCCACAATACGATCCACCTCTGAGCCCGCGCCATCAATAATGATGGCTGTAGGTATGCCCACAACCTCATACTCTTCCAGAAGAGATTCTCGGCGGGGGTGCTTATCCACATCTATTTTTAGAAGGACAAAGTCTTCCAGGGCAATTTTTACCTCAGGATTGTTATAAGTCTTTTCTTCCATCTCCCGGCAGGCGGCACACCATATCCGGCTTTCAAAATCCAGTAGTATGGGACGCCCCTCTACGGCTGCTTCCTGAAAGGCACTATCACTGTAGTTTCCCCATATCAATGGTGAAGAACCAGTATTAGAAACACTGATGCGGGAAGTATTTTGCTGAGAAAACTCCCCGGGCATGTAAGGGCTGAATATATAAGCCAGACCATAAAGTACTGCTAAAAGAGCCATAGTGCGAATAAAGGTGCCAAAGGTTTTGGAAAGCCCCGCCGGCCAGACAAACGGGTTAATGTACATGCCTCCATAAACCAGTAGTATACCCAGGATTACCTCATGAACTCTTTGGCCCACCAGCCCGCGCAGATAATAGTTGGCCAGGCCCAGCAGTACCAGACCCAGTATCTTTTTTATGTCCAGCATCCAGTTGCCGGATTTAGGCAGCCTGCTTAACAGCCCGGTAGAAATACCCAGAATAATATAAGGCAGACTTAGACCCAGAGCCATGGCTGAAAACATCCATATACCGGTAACTATGCTGCCCTTCTGAGCCACATGAATAATAAGGGCCAGCACTATGGGGCCAATACATGGAGCTGCCAGAACCCCCGCAAAAATACCACCCAGGAGCCCCCCGAAATAGCCGCCGGTATTGCTGGCCGCAGCCGCCCGGCCCATAAGTCCCGTGGGTAGACGTATATCATATAATCCGAAAGAAGACAGAGCCAGTACAATAAAAATAAGGCCAATGGTAACCTGAGCAGCCGCCGACTGTAGAGCGGCCCCAAACAGCATACCGCCCAGGGAGGAAACCACACCCAGAACCGAAAAGGAAATGATAAGGCCCAGGGCGTATAAAGCCGCCATGGTAAAGCGGAACGAGAATGGCTTATGAGCCTGAGCACCGAACAGGCTGATGGTAACGGCAATTAAGGGATATACACAGGGTGTAAGGTTAAGGAGGAGACCGAAGCCCAGCAGGCTGAGGACAATTAGCCACAGGGGGCCGGTAAAATTTACCGGGCCGCTGGAAGCGGGAACTGTAGAAGGACCAGGGTCAGGCACCTCCCGGGGCTGGGAACCGGACGCACCAAGTTTTATGGAGATTACAGCTGGGCGCAGACAAATACCATGATTGCAGGCCTGATAGTGTAGATCGGCTGTCAGAGAGGATAAATCAGATCCCCTGCCACTCTGCCAGACATTGGTTTTAATAACCAGGACACCTTCGTATAAGAGAGCGTTGGTATTGAGCACTTTAAGAAATTTGCTGGCAGGTGCGGGGTATTGAGCCGGCCCAAAGCCTAGACCCTGACCCTTGAAAACAGCTCTGGTTGGAACAGAGAACTCATCTCCCGGTTTATTCGCGTTAATATGCCACCCGGAATCCAGCTGTACAGTAAGAGTAATTTGCAGCGTATCAGCCTGGCTGAATGAGGGGGGTGATACCTGCAGATGCAGCTGGGGGGGAAGCATGGAATTGGCACCAGAGGCCAGGCAGGGAATACCGGTAAAAAAGAGAGCCAGAAAAAAGAGAAGAGTATATTTCATAAAGTTCCCTGTTAGTTTATTTCGATGCTGAATAGATACTAATTATTTCCTGTTCAAAATATGTTAATTATCGCCGTCGCCCCTTCGATGAGTTCAGGGTGACGGCGTAAAATAGCATTATTTAGGCGTCACCCTGAACTCATCGAAGGG
>CAZRWX010000242.1:0-2477 GCA_964603925.1 uncultured Bifidobacteriales bacterium
TAAAGACCTATACTCCTTTTATGACGAAACAAAAGCCACAGAAAAAAGGGCGCGCCAATAAAAGCTGTGACCACCCCCAGGGGCAGCTCCTGCGCGCCGGCGGCCAGGCGGCACACATTATCACCCCATAAAAGCAAAGCGCCGCCCAGTAATCCCGAAAAAGGAATAAGGGTACGATAATCGGGGCCCGTTATCAGGCGCACAATGTGGGGGATTACCAGGCCGACAAAACCCACCGTACCACTCACTGCCACACACGCTGCAGCAATAAGCGAACTAACTCCAAGGATAGCCCAGCGGGCCCGGGCGGTGCCAAGACCGGTATGAAATGCCTGAGCATCACCAAGAGCCAGAAGATTCATGGCTCGGGAAAGCGGCCATAGAACCAGGGAGCCTAAAATAATATAGGGGGCAAGTACTCCTACAAATTCCCAGCCTTTTAGAGAAAGGCTGCCCATGAGCCAGAAGAGGATCTCCGCCTGACTCTCGTGGTTGGTAATTAAAAGCAGTGAAAGTATGGCACTTAAAAAAGCATTTAATATTACACCGGCCAGTATCAGGCTCTGAGCATCCCGGTTACCGCTTATACCCGCAATACGGAAAACCAGAAACAGGCATACGCTGCCGCTGGCAAAGGCGAAAAGGGGAAGGGTCCATATGCCCAGCGCACTCTGCCCGCCCAGTATTATTACTATCACCGCCCCCAGAGCACAGCTGGAGGATATCCCCAGTAGATAGGGCTCAGCCAGGGGGTTGCGAAGCGCACCCTGAAACCCCGCACCCGACACGGAAAGCCCTATACCTACAAGCACAGCCAGAAACGCCCGCGGCAGACGTATTTTCCATATGATGGCGGCCTCAGGAGAGTGTGTATCACCGGCGTGTTCCAGAGAAGCGCCCGGCCCCGAAAGTACTGTACCTGTCACTTTACTAATGGGGATGGATACACTACCCATACCCAGACTGACAATAACTGAAACCACAAGAAAGATGGTGAGAACGCAACCTGCCAGTAAAAGCTTTTTTTGGATAAGATGTTTCATTCAAGTTCTTTTTAGAAGGTGGTCAGAGCAGCCAGAGCCACGGTTTCACAAAGTTCACAGGCTGCGCCTATAGTGTCCCCGGTAAAACCACCGATCATTTTTCTGCATACAGCGTTAAAGATAAGCAAAAATACAAACAGGACGCCCACCAGGAGCAGCCCCCGGCTATTAAATACAATAAATAGCGCGCTTACAAGAAAAAGGCCGCCCGCCCAGGCCGCGGTCTTTAGATGAGAGGTAACAAAAGCGCTGGCCAGGCCCTGGGCCCTGGCATAGGGCAGCCAGGCCATATGTATGAGCATGCACACCCGCCCACACACAGGTATGAGCACTATGGCCTGGTAACGCAGACCTGGCGCCAGGTGCCATACACTCACCCACTTCAGGCACAGTATGAACCAGAGAGCCACAGCGCCCATGGTACCCAGACGGCTGTCGCGCATAATATCAAGGATTTTATCCCGGGGCCGGGAGCTGAAGAACCCATCTGCGGTATCAGCAGCGCCGTCCAGGTGCAGACCGCCGGTGACTAGTGCCCAGGCCAGCACCAGCAAGAGGGCGCCTGTACCAGGAGGAAAAACCAAATTAAGACCCCAGTATAATATTGCCAGCAAAAGCCCCAGAACCACACCCACTGCCGGGTAGTACCAGACTCCTGCCTCCAGTTTGTGCCCAGACCCCTGCCAGGACTGGGGCACGGGAATCAGAGTCAGGAAGCTTAATGCTGAAAAAAATGATTTCATAAACTCAAACCCTTATTTAAGCCTGACTGGTATACCGCTGGACATTAACCAGGCCTCATCAGCGGCCCGGGCTATTACCTGATTGGCCCGGCCCACAAGGTCGCGGTAGCGGCGTGTGGAGGCATCAGCAGGCACAATGCCCATGCCCACCTCGTTGCTGACTACTATCACCGTATAGGAAACTCTGGCCCACAACTCTATTAAGCCGTGGCATCTGGCCGCGGCGTCGTCTTCGGAAATAACATTATCAGATTCCTGGGCCCTGAACATAAGGTTATTAATCCATAGAGTGAGGCAATCGAGAAGATATACATCGCATGTCGGGGTGGTATTAAAAGCCGAAACCAAATCCTCAGGGGCCTCCAGGGTAACCCAGTCTGGTCCGCGCTCTTTTTGATGGCGCTTTATACGATACACCATCTCCCCGTCCAGAGGCGGGCAGGTGGCCACAAAGGCCCGTTTACCGCCAAGTGTATCAGCCAGTTTTTGCGCATAGGAGCTTTTACCGCTGCGCGCTCCGCCGGTTATAAAAATTAACTTGCTCATAAGGGTAAATTTTCCGGATTGAAGCGTGGTAGATTAAAAATATTATGGGGAAACATGGAGTATAATGGAGTGGGGCAGATAAAAAAGCTCGCGCGGAGGCGGGATGGTTTGGGGGATAACGATGTAGGGCAAATACAAAAACTCG
>CAZRWX010000242.1:2577-5091 GCA_964603925.1 uncultured Bifidobacteriales bacterium
GCGGAGGCGCGGAGAGGAAGGGAGATGGATTAATCCTTCCCGTATTCCCCTCTTTTCTCCGCGCCTCTGCGCCTCCGCGCGCGATAAAAAAGCCCCACATCATCATACCCCACGCTGTCATACTGGAACCTTGAGGTTAATGGTCTCCAGTACACCCCGGTCACCCGATACATCTACAATGGAGACTGTAGCGCGGTCTGTGCGGAAAACACGGTAGTGGGAGACATCCATACCCAGTAGATGGCATATAAGGAACCGAATTACACCCCCATGAGTGAAAAGTATGGCTGTTTTACCCGGGAGCTGTTTGATAATGTCCATGCGTTTATGGATACGTGATAAGAAGGCGCGGTGACTTTCACCATCAGGGTATTTAAAATTAACATCAAAGTTAAGCCACTCATTATACTCTCCAGGCCAGCCCTCCTGCACCTGTTTTGAGCTCTTGCCCTCCCAGGCCCCAAAATCTATTTCCCGGAGATCATCGCGCACACTCTCGGGCACTACCTTAAGGCCTGTGGCCAGCGACATGCTGTTTACGGCCCGTTTGTAGGGGCTGGTAAAAAATACAGCGCTCAGAAAGTTCTGGAAATAAGGGCGCCAGGCCCTCATCTGGGCCACCCCCAGCTGGGAAAGTTCGGCATCAGAGCTGCCCACAAACTTGCCTGCGAAAGCCTCTTCAACTTCCCCATGCCTCACGAGTATAATTTGTTTCATAACCCCGCCATTTTGTAGATGGTTTTCATATCAAGATGTGATTCGACTATATCGGTTAATTTATTTATCTCTGCTTCAAAATCCACAGCCTTTGCTCTGTTAATGGTTTTTAATGCCAACCCCCGGCGATTTGCGAGCCATGCGGCTGCTCCTTTAACTGCACAGGCATTATCAAATAAACCATGGACATAAGCCCCCATTACCAGACCCTGGCGGCAGCCGGCGCCCTCCCTGGTTTTACAGGCATTTCGCACCTTTATATCTAAAAGCGCACGTGTGCGAGTGCCCGTTAGACGTGTTCTGCCCATATGGATTTCATACCCTTTCAGAAGCGCGCCTTCAGGTAAAAAAGGAAGGGCCCGATTGGTACATTCAACCTGAGCCAGCTCCTTGGCAGCCTCCAGCCTGGTGACTACTGGCAGAAGGCCCAGACATTCACTAACACCGGGCTTGCCCTCAATGCCCTGTTTATCTTCTACCTTTTGCCCCAGAAGCTGGTAGCCCCCGCATATACCAAGTATGGGCACCTGCCTGGCAGCGGCCGCCTTTAGAGCCCTGTCTATTTTTGATGAACGCAGCCACCCCATGTCAGAACGGGTATTTTTAGTGCCGGGTAGAATAATTAAATCGGGATTCATAAGAGACTGAGGATCACTCACAAATCTTACTGAAAAGGGCCCATAAGCCTCCAGGGGCTGTATGTCAGTGAAGTTGCTTATATGAGGAAGATGAACAACTGCTATATCAAAAATATTCCCACCTGCCGGCCTGTGGTTATCCAGGGCCATGGAATCTTCCTCTTCAAGGCGTACATTTTTTATGTAAGGCACTACGCCCAGTACGGGTATGTGGGTGATGGCCTCTAACTTACGAATACCCGAACTTAGAATGCCGGGGTCACCGCGGAACTTGTTAATAATGATGCCCCGGATAAGACTGCGATGTTTGGCGGGAAGCAGGCTGATTGTACCGCTTATGGAGGCAAATACACCCCCGAGTTCAATGTCAGCTACAAGAATAGTGTGCGCCCGGGCTTTATGGGCCATGGCCATATTTACAAAGTCATGCTTGAGCAGGTTAATTTCCGCGGGGCTTCCGGCGCCCTCAAG
This sequence comes from uncultured Bifidobacteriales bacterium, assembly GCA_964603925.1. Lineage (GTDB taxonomy): Bacteria > Fibrobacterota > Fibrobacteria > UBA11236 > JADFYW01 > CAZRWX01. Next base: position 4,404 of record CAZRWX010000242.1, read on the forward strand.
TACAAGAATGTCATGTTTGCGCCGCAGCCGGTCATAGGCGTTAAAAGCCGCGGTTTTAAAAAAGGCGGTTTTTTTGTAATAGGCGCGGGGCGACATATGCTCAAGCGCCCTGCCGCATACAACACACTGACTGCCGCTGGGCCCCGAGGGTTTAAGAAGCACAGGGTTCATGTCCACATGTGGTTCTACACCCGCCGCCCTGGCCTGCACCACCTGGGAGCGCCCCATCTCTCCGCCTTCACGGGTAACCCAGGAGTTGTTGCTCATGTTTTGAGCCTTAAAGGGTGCAATATTCAGACCCCGGCGTTTAAGGCTGCGGCAAAGGGCCGCCGTTATCAGGCTTTTTCCGCAATCAGAGGTTGTACCCACTACCATCAGGTTGTGATACTGCGACTCCTGTTTTTGCTTACCCGGTATAGGGCGGCGCTCACGCTCCCCCTGCCGGTGCTGTCCGCTGTGATTATTCTGCATAGGAATCGGGGTATAGTTTTCTGGCAATGGCCTCAAGCCCTGTGGTTAGTCTGGGGCCCGCCCGGCTGATTATGTCCGGGTCAATGCCGTATACGCGTTTGTTTTTAATAGCGGCGATATGGGCCCAGGTGGTACGCGCCTTTATTATGTGCTTGAGGTTATCTGTGGTCTGTCGTTTATGACCCTGTGTTTATAATATAACATCGGGATTATGTTG
>CAZRWX010000243.1:0-5058 GCA_964603925.1 uncultured Bifidobacteriales bacterium
AATCGGACATATCTTTCCAGTCTAAAGTATTCCCTATCTGGATTAAGGGATGAGTCTTAAAACAACCTAAATTTGGCAACCGCGCAAATAGCCAAGCGTCAGAACCTCAAGCAGGACCCACAGATATTAACGTGAGCAAGGCCCATAACCGGCCAGTCATAAAAGAATTCAAACCAGTCAATTCCCAAAGCCTTTAAAAAGATGTTAAATTAAGACTTTTAAAGAAATTGGAGCTTTTTTATGGCTTTTCAAAGTATGACCGGGTTCGGAAAGGCAGAAAAATCTGATACCCATTATCAAGTGCAGGCAGAGGTAAAATCTGTTAACGGGCGTTATCTGGATATCCAATTTCGTACAAATTATAACATAGGGGCCCTGGAAAACAGCTTAAGGAAGGTACTGGAAAAACATATTTCCAGAGGAAATGTTATATGTTTTATCCAAATAAACACAATAGCAACCACCGAGTCTGCGGCCACTTTCAATCAGGATCTTTTGCAGAATTACCTTGCCATCATTAAAGAAATCCAGAAGAAAGCCGGATCAAATCAGGTAATTGACATATCTTCTCTCTGGAAACTTCCCGACCTTATCCAGCAGAAGCAACCGGAAGTGGACGAAAAGTCCCTTTACACCCTAATTACCAAGGCGGTGGAGGGCGCGTGCCAGGACCTGGCTAAAATGCGAACTATTGAAGGTAAAAAGTTGAAACAGGATATTACCACCAGAATTCGTAATTTTAAGCCATATCTGGCAGCAATCAAAAAAGAGCTGCCAGCCAGACAAAAAGACTATACAGACAAAATGAAGCAGAAATTCATAGAAATTACTTCTGGCGATATTATGCCTGATGAAAACAGGCTAATGACAGAATTGAGTATTCTGGCGGATAAGCTGGATATCACCGAAGAAATTGTCCGTTTTAACTCTCACCTGGGGATTTTGTTGAATACCTTGAATTCACACCCCACTCCAGGCAAAAAAATAGGCTTTATTCTACAGGAAATGCTCCGAGAGGTAAACACCATCAGCTCAAAATGCCAGTATGCGCCAATACAGCACCCATCAGTAGCCATGAAAGAGGAAATAGAGATAATTAGGGAGCAAGCCCTGAATTTGGAATAAAAACCAGCGCTTACATTAAAACTTTGACCTTACCGGATACTTTTGCCTTTATACTGACAGAAATCTGCTCAATGGCAAGGTCAGTGCTGATTAATAGAATGTCCAACTCGCCAGCCCGGGACACAGTAGCCGGTTTGGGCTGGTGAGCATTTGTATAGCAAATGCCAATAATGTCTACGTCATCTGCCATCTCAACCAGCTTGTTATGCTCCAGATTAGTAATGACAAAAACGTTGGAAAGCTCCTCAGTTAAAAGACTGAGATTGGAACCAATAAAAAGAACGTCAATGTCCTTTTCAGTGGGTTCTTCTTGTATACTCTTACCTTCGACAAGAGAAAGTAATTCTTTGCTTGATATTGACATGGCAGTAATTATGGATGATAGCAGATTGAGGGTTAACGGAGTTTATTTAAATTCTAACAAAATTTTACAATAGTGACACTTAACTGAAATTATCATACACTGAAAAGTTTAGTGGAAAATTATATTTTTACACGCCCAAACGCAAAAGAGACGTTTTTTTTAAGAAGGATAACATATTTTGAATAAGACCCATCATTGTAATGAGCTTTCTCAGACAAACCTCGACCAGAGAGTGTGTCTCCAGGGGTGGATAGACAGGAGACGCGATCACGGAGGGGTGATATTTGTCGATTTAAGAGACAGGGAAGGCAGAACTCAGGTGGTTTTTAACCCCGAACACAACCCCCAGGCACACCAGGCAGCCAATATACTCCGCAATGAATATGTTATCAGGGTTGAAGGTATCGTTCTTGCCCGCCCTGAGGGTATGATCAATTCAAACCTTAAAACTGGTCATATAGATGTTTATGCAGATAAACTGGTCATACTCAATCAGAGCGAAACACCACCTCTGGCCATTAACGAGATTGCAGAAGAAACAGCAGTGGGCGAGGAAGTCCGTCTGCGTTACAGGTATCTGGACCTGCGCCGTCCCTCCAGCCAGAAGCTAATCAGGCAAAAGTCCCAGTTCATTTTTGCCTGGCGCAAAGCCCTCCATGATTCCGGGTTTGATGAAATTGAAACACCCATACTCATGAAAAGCACACCGGAGGGCGCCAGGGATTTCCTGGTTCCCAGCCGTTTGAATCCGGGCAAATTTTATGCCCTGCCCCAAAGCCCCCAAACTTACAAGCAGTTATTAATGATTGCGGGTTTTGAGAAGTACTACCAGATAGCCAAGTGTTTTCGCGATGAAGATTTAAGGGCCGACAGGCAGCCGGAGTTCCTCCAGATAGACTGCGAAATGAGTTTTGTAGAGTGCGAGGATATTTATCAACAATTCGAAGCTATAATCAAGCAAGTCGTAGAAACCATATGGGCACAAACCTTAACTATACCTTTCCAGCGCATGCCCTATGCAGAGGCCATGCAGAAGTACGGCAGCGATAAACCCGACCTCCGCTTTGGTCTGGAGATCCAAAATGTCACAGAACTGGCAAAATCCTGCGGGTTTCAAGTATTCGAATCAACCACCAAATCGGGCGGTATGGTCGGTGGCATAGCGGCTAAAGGCTGCCTTAATTTTACCCGGAAAAATATCGATGATTTAACCGCTTTTGTAGGCGGTCATGGCGCAAAAGGTCTGGTTTGGATGCGTGTAAAACCAGAAGGGGTAGAGAGTCAGGTCAGCAAATTTTTTAACCCCGGGCAGATAGACGCCTTCAATGAAGCACTTAAGGGGGAGCCAGGCGATATGCTATTTTTTATTGCTGGCCCGGCCAAAACAGCCCTCAATGCCCTGGGCCAATTACGGCTGGAGATAGCCAGGATGCAAAATCTTTGTGACAATAATGTAAAGAAATTTGTCTGGATAACAGATTTCCCCATGTTCGAGTACAGCGATACCGAAAAGCGCTACATGTCCCTGCATCACCCTTTCACATCTCCCGAGGACGTCAATATCGATTTTGAGGGTCAGGATCTCTCCAATATCAATGCAAAAGCCTATGACCTGGTTTTAAACGGCGTTGAAATTGGAGGAGGCTCTATTAGGATTCACAATTCTGATCTGCAGCAAAGGGTTTTTAAATGCCTTGGCTTAAGCCCTGAGCAAATACAGCAGAAATTCGGTTATTTTGTTGAAGCGTTTAAATATGGGGCCCCGCCCCATGGCGGCCTGGCCTTTGGAGTGGACAGGTTTTTAGGCACAATGGAAAACAGAGCATCCATAAGAGACTATATCCCATTCCCCAAAACAACTTCGGGTACCTCCCTGATGGAGGACAGCCCCTCTGAAGTTGACATTGAGCAACTCAGGGAGCTGCATCTCAGATCGACTGCCAAACCGGTTCAGGCCCCGGGCAATGAAAACCATGCTTAAAGTAAGAGTCTATTGACATGGCCCCTGCTTTGCTTTAAATTACGTTATAACCTGATTCCAGAAAGGAAAAAAATATGACTATTGTTTTACGATTACTCCTGGCTGCTTCTCTGACCCTCTTCCTGGCGCTTAGCGCCTGTTCCAGCTCTAAGCCCAAAGAAGATGCTTTTGCAGAAAAAGAAAAGGTGACAACGGTTGATGTTGCAAAGGAGTCGGCCGAAGCCGCCGAATGGGAGGCCCATCGTCTCAGAGAAGAACTTCATCGTAAAAAAATTGCACCTTGATTATTACAATTTAAAAAGCCTTTTCATCGGCTTTAAATTATTACCAGGTTATACGATTAAAGCCTGGTATGTATTAATTTTGTTTATTTGTATAGCCGGGTGTGCATCAAAGCCTAATCAGCAAGAGTTAAACCGCCTGGAAGATGCCCGTCAGGCAGCCGAAATGGCTGAACAGCAGCTTGAAAAGCTCCGAAAGGAAAGGGTAACTCTTGAGGAGGAGTTAGCCAGGCAAAAGCAATTGTTTGATTCCAAGCAAAAAGAGGCTAACGAAGCAGAAAAAAATTTTTCTAACTAAATCCCATTACCAATCCCCCAGCATATTTCTTTGGAAAAGCTAATACAAACAGAATATCCCCTGGAAGACAGCGAAAAAATTGCCATGGCAGGTCCGGGCGAAGCCAATTTTATAAAAATTGAAAAGGAATTTGGAGTTAATGTCCTTACGCGCAAACCGGGCATCATTTTACGTTCCCGGCATAAACAAAAAATTATAAAAGCCAAAAAGGCTCTGGATGGCCTAAGAGATATATACAGTAATGGCCATAAAGTAGAAAACTGGCAAATTGATCGTCTCATAAAGGTATCTTCAGATAATAAATCCAAAAACATCACGACAGTAAACCAGAGCCCTTTTAAAAGGCCTCTGGTTATTGATAAGTATGGCAAACCTGTTTTTTCCCGAACTCCAGGCCAGGAGTCTATTCTTGAAGCCTTAAAAAAACACGATATTCTGCTTATTTCCGGTCCTGCTGGCACAGGTAAGACATTTCTAGCTGTTGCTCTGGCTGTACATTATCTTCAAGAGCACTTAGTAGAAAAAATCGTTCTTGTAAGGCCGGCGGTTGAATCCGGAGAAAACCTGGGATATTTGCCTGGTGATCTAAAAGAAAAAATTGGCCCCTATATGACGCCTTTATTTGATGCCCTGAATATTCTTATACCTTTTGACCAGCTTAATGCATATAAACAGGACCTTACTGTGGAGATAGCACCATTGGCCTATATGCGGGGGCGGACACTCAATAATGCCTTTATGATATTGGATGAAGCACAAAATACCACTATAGCTCAGATGAAAATGTTCCTTACCAGGACAGGTGTAGGCAGCAAAGTTATAGTAACTGGTGATGAAACTCAAATTGACCTGCCAAAAAATGTTAAATCAGGCCTTACCCATTCTCAGAAGCTGCTCAAACACATTAAGGGGATAGCCATAAAGCGCCTTACAGTCAAAGATGTAGTGCGCCACCCCCTGGTAAGGGATATTATAAATGCCTTCGAAGCATCACCATCAAGGGCTCAAT
>CAZRWX010000244.1:0-5008 GCA_964603925.1 uncultured Bifidobacteriales bacterium
TTCTCTGTGTCCTCTGCGTCTCTGTGGTTAAAAAAAACATTTTAGACAAGAACTAGCTAGCTTTTCTTTCTAACAACCATGAAACTTGTAAACATTGGCACGCAATCAGGATATAGGTATGTCACCCTGGGACCTGCTCAGATCTGCATCATTATCTGAGAGGCCGTACTCATGGATACGGTTGCCGCCTTTGCACTTGGCCGCATTCATGGCTTCGTCGGCCTTAGTTAATAGAGTAGTCTCATTCAATGGCCCCCATTGGGAGTTATACTTGGCTATACCGATGGAAAGTGAAGTGCCCCCCAGATGATGGGCCATAAAATCGTTCTGAATACGCTCACAGATGGCGCGGGCGCCCGGGTATCCTGTATCCGGAAAAAGAAGCACAAACTCGTCACCCCCGTAACGGTAAGCGCTGTCCAGGTCCTTGCGGATTTGAGAGCGGATAAGGTCGCTTAGGATAATGAGGAGATTGTCCCCGGCCAGATGACCCAGTGAATCATTGTATTCCTTGAATTTGTCTACATCTATAAGTACGATGGTAATGTCCCTGTTGGGGTGGCGGTTGGCCGTGTTCTGCAGACGTATGAGTTGAACCTTAAGATGGCGAAAGTTAAAAAGGCCGGTAAGGCTGTCGGTTATTGAAAGGCGCACCAGCTGATCGTTCTTTTCTTTGAGTTCCCCCTCCAGCTGACGGCGGCGGCTAATATTGCTGCAGGTGAATACAGCCCCCGAAATCTCACTATTATCATCAAAAAGTTTGGAGGCACCTACCGAAAGCCAGATTTCCTCCCGGGAATCGCGGTTAATGATCATCATTTCCACAGCCTCTGTCCGGCCCTTTTCGGAAACCTCCAGTAGGATATGGTCTATTTTTTCGGGTTGGTCAAATAACTTGCGTACATGCTGACCCAGTACCTCTTGCTGAAGACAGCCAAAGGCCTGCTCGCTGCCGCGGTTGAACTTAATAATGAGGTGATCGAGATCTGTTGTGAAAATTACGTCCCGGGAATTGGTGACTATGGACTCAAAATACCAGGCTTTGGATCCCAGACGCTTTTTTTCCAGACGCAGAGTTTCGAGCTCCTCATAAACATTGACGCGCTCCAGATAGCGCAGAAAGAACATCACAGAGACAATACATAGGAAAAAGACCCCTGAGAGGTAATGATGAAAATGTAAGAAACTTACACCCAGCCAGAGAATACAGATGGTAATAAGGGCGCCATAATAGGCTAGAACATGGTTAGAAAGCTTATTCATAAGATGTAACGATTATAGCCCTATTTCCATATAAAAGTCGATTAGTTTAAGCTGTTTTATGATTTTACTGCACTCACATTAAAGACTAACGGCTGAAATTACATATTAAAACTCAGGACCTAAAATGCCATTTAATACCTCCGAAAAGGGGAAATTTCTTTTAATATTCTGCATAACGGCCCCCCAATAATAAAACCCCTCTTTGGGAATTTCACGATTGCCCAAGCTTGTTCTGGCATAAAATAAGGCTTTAATATTTATGCGCTGGGGACCCTGGTCATAACCATGAACCTCAAAGGGGAACTTCCATTCACCCTCTTCACGGATGGGTGTTAAAAAAACAAGCTGAAGGCGATAATCAGGGAATTCACTCTGGTGAACTACCGTGATGCGATTAAGGCGGGAATGACGCCCTATTTGATTGAGAAACTCTGAATTTATTTCCTCAAAATTTTCCCATAATTTATCATCTTTGAGTTTATCTGCCGGCCAGTTTCTGGCCTGGTTTAAATAAGTACGGTTAAGCCATGGCATTATGGCAATTTTAACTGGATTTTTAAGGTCAATTTTGGGAGCAGTGTCTGTTTTGAGCTGCTTTTGGCTGCAGGAACTGAAAAAAAGGATTACTCCGGACAAAATGGAGACGAAAAGCCACTTTATTAATACCTGCATACTAAGCAAAATACCTTCTTACTGGCCGAAAAGCCAAGAGAGTGTTCCTTGGGAGCAATTACTATAAATATTTCCAGAATTAGCTAAAGTGCTTCATAGTTTCATCCGAAATAGATTACATGGAAGGGTTGTTTGTGTACGCATAAGGCAGCCTTTCCTGCTAGACGTTTTGTGTCTTCTTGACATTCCCTGACAAGAGGGCGCTACAAGCTAACGTCTAACCACTTCTCTCTGATCGTGAGGGTGTGTACTTCCCCAGTGCCACCCTTATTTTTTTTACCTGCCGCCCCCAAAAAGTTTCTTTTCCAACTCTTCATACTGCACCATTATCTCTTTTTCTCTGGCCAGAAACTCCGGAGGTATGCCCTGAGGCTGCATTTGCCGCATTCGGAAAGACTGCTGCCTGATATTAAAGAGATGCCGATAATTATTGGTCATCCCCATGGCAGTCTCTCCCATAATGTGCCTTTTATCACCAATGCCACGGTAACGGTACTTTTCCAGGACATTGCGATCGAAAGCCGCAGTATTAAGACCTGGACGGGGTGACAGCACATTGACTAAACCCACAGTCTGGAAGTTATGCTCCAGGCCGATGGAAGCGCTGGGAGGGGTTGACAGGGTAAAACAAATGGGACGGTGGGGATAATTACTCATAACCACATCAATAAGAACATGATGCTGCACACGAATAACCATAGATACCCCCTTACCCCCCAGGCGAAAAGCGATAGTTGAATCCTGAGGCAAAGGAATGCGCTGCTCATTTTTAAAATGAATGTACCTGGGATCGGGAAATTCACCTGTTCGTGCCAAAGAAAGAAAGCGCACAGGTGGTTTCTGGTTAATGAACTGCTTTGCGTACCAATTGGTATTTGCCAGAGAAAAATTAATTATGGAAATATCGGTACGGACCTTTTCTACCTCCTGCAAATACCATAAAGGGAAGGTATCGTTATCACCATTAGTAAAGAGAATAGCATTGGCCGGGCAGGACTGCAGCAGGTTATAGGCAAAATCCGAGGCAATATAATCAAAACGCCGGGTGTGTGTTTTATAGTGGGTAAGAAATGGCAGTAGCCATAACAGCACTCCAGCAGCAAGACCGCTATAATAAAAGACCCGAGCACCGCGGGGCCATGCGGCCCAGGCTGAATCCAGGGTCAGAAATGCGCCCAGCGCCAGTAGCAGTGTAAAGAATACAAAGGCCGGAGCAAAGAAATAATCCCGGTCCCTTACCTCTGCGTGAACCGGCCCGGGAAGACCCGGCGCCCTGATACCCTGGGTTTGACAAGCCGAAGTAAAGGCCTCCCACTGTTGCAGGTGCCCCCCCTCAGTACTATTGAGAATGCGCTCCCGGGAAGATGGCGTAATCTGAAGCATGCGTTTGGCATCATTAACCAGGTTAGGATCTGGAAGATTAAGATGGATACCTTTGGTCTGCAGCATGGCCTGAGCCTGCCCGGCAGACTGCTGCCAATACTTAAGTTCGGCTACCTCTATTCGATGCCCATCAGCAAAATTCATATACAAGATCAGGCCCGCCGAGCAGACAAGATAAATAAACAGAAACAGACCCATCCATTGCCGATGACGGCGTATATTTTCAAAGCACGCCCACAAGGCTAATATCATTACCAGAGCCGCACCCAGGCTGTGCCATTTTAAACCCCAACTCTGAGTGTGAAGCGGGGAGGGCCAATACTGAGATGAATGATACTTAAAAAAGCCCATGTGATGACCCGAACCCAGCTGCCCAGACCAGGTTCCACGTCGATAAAACATACGTTCCAGCATACTCTCAGAACCATACTGTTTGCGCTCAATAAAATTTTGCAGACGCTGCCAGTCTTCGGGGTCATTCTGGTCAATAGCCGGGTTCAACTGCGAACGTATTGGTATGTATATGTGGGTACTGTAACCCGCAACCGCCATCACCAGTATCAGAGAGTAAAAGGCTGTTTTGCGTATTGCCTCAGAAGTATTAAGGCGATACTCTTTGAAACTATAAACCGCGGTAGCCCCTGCCAGTATAAGGCCTGCCCAGGTATCCAGGTTATTTGATATGGGCATAAACTGACCCTCCATGGGCACCCACTTGTAAAGCGCAAAGGCCAGAAAAGCGCTGACCCCCGATGATACCCATGTCCACAGACTGCTGCGGTTATACAGCAGGGATAGTATACTGAGGACGCTCAGCAAAAAAACTATGCTTATCATTACCGGCTTGGTCAGACTTATTACCGTACACAACAGGAGCCCCAGAGTCCAAAAAGAGACGTCTTTTATCTCCCCGCGCCAAATTGCCGCTCCCAGGAAAAACAAGCTGAGAATGGACGTTAAAAGTATAAACGGTGAAAAGCCTGTAAGCCTGGGAAAAACAAAACAGGCAATAAATGAAAGGGTAATAACACCAGAAAGCAGATAAAAATACTTGCCGGGAACAATACGCCCTGTGCGCAGTCCAATAAAATACAGCAGAAAGGGCACCAGCAGCATGGAATACATATGCACACCAATGCCCAGAAAGGATACATAGATAAAAAGGACTATTAAGGGAGAATATTTTTTAGCCCCGGCTACATCCCACTTAAGCACAATCCAAAGCCCCAGGAGTATTTCAGCGACTGCAAAGGCATAGACCTCGGCTTCTACAGCATTAAACCAGAATGTATCAGAGAATGCCAGTAAGGTACCGGCCATAATGGCGCACGGCCCCCTGAGAACAGGTCGGATATTTAATTTTTCCGCCGCCATCCAGGCAATTTCAAAGAGCAGGAGACACGCTATTACCGAGGATGCCACAGACAGCAGATTAATCCGAAATGCCACATGAGGAATAAAAAACAACAACTGAGACCACGCTTTGCCCAGTATCATATAAAAGGGTGTGCCTGGCGGGTGAGGAATGCCCTGAATATGAATACTGGCGATAAACTCGCCGCAATCCCAGAGTGACAATGTAGGCGCCACACTCAGAGAATAACCAAACACTGAAACCAGCAGAACCAGAGCTCGCCCGGCCCATTTATTTTCAAATAGATTTTTCATTTGCAGGCAAGATAAAAAAATC
>CAZRWX010000245.1:0-4992 GCA_964603925.1 uncultured Bifidobacteriales bacterium
TAGTTATAACCGGAAGCCAGCTCAAACTTAGTTTGCATATTGCCCCAATCTGTGCTTATATCTGTATGAGTACCAGGTTGGGGCATATCCCATTCTACATAGGTTGTAGAAAAAGTTCCCCCGCAGTATACATTAGCGCTGGAGGCTTGCGGCCTGATCATAAAGCTGATCTGGTTTAAATCAACATCCTCCGTTAACAACCGGTCAACTATACCCTTGAAACTATTAAGATGGCTGGCAACCACAATAAAATTAAGATTACCCACCTCGGATGGATGAATTTGATAATGTTTTATACGGCCCAATAAATCACCCAAAAAATCTGTGCCCTTTTCTCCAAGAAAATAACGTGTAACAGGGCTGCGTACATATACCATATCCGCAGGGCTGAGATGACACATATAACTGAATTTACCAGGATAATTAATTAGTACCGCTGTACAGGAGGCCACACCCATAGAGTAAAGACCCTGGCCAGGAGCAGCACTGCCCCATTCATTCATATCTACCTTTACAGGAATATGACCATGTAAGGTGTCATTTATAAAGTTTGATGAATTGAAATATAATGCAGATGAAGCTGGCGGAGTGCTTATATTCAAAATTGCATTAATATACCGGCTTCTGTGTTTTTTAAAAAAGCGGGTAAGTATTTCGCTTTCATCTATTTCTACAATAATAACCCAGTCATACCCATATATATTAAACTTTTCAAATGAACTGAATACACTTACGCCCCTGTAGTCGCGTAATAACTGGTTACCCTTTTGTTTTGTCATGGCTATCCTGGTAGCTTCGGTATTTACTTTCAATTTTAAAATTGTGCAGTCCTCTATAAAGCGTGACTCGGTAAGCATAACCTTATCACCATTAGTAAGATATACCTCCCCCGAACGCCCCAGCCAACGTGTATCCGCGCGCGTTAATATAATATTGAGCCTGTTGATGGCCATCTGCATCACCACCCAGCCCTTAAAAACACCACCTTGAATAACTTGATTTACAAAAAAAGCGGCCGGCTCACGGGAAGGACCGTAATATTCAAATTCGGTAAAAGCCCCCTCACCGGGGCCATTAGGCTGGCGCGCCAACCCGGCAGGATGTAACTTTTGTAACTGGCGGGACAACTTGGTATTCTGCAATTCACCAGAAAAAAGGTTGAGGCCGTAATCAGTTTCTTTCTTAATACTATGAAACACAAGGCCTGAAGAATCAACAAAGAGAATATCATAAAAATCACCATAATTATGTACATAAACGCTGTCCAGCAGCCTCTCTTTTTGGGAACTGGGCGTAAAAGCGGGAACCTTATGACCAGACTGGTAATAATGAAAAAAACTTATTAAATCCTGATCGTTCCCGGCTTTTTGTGCTGCCTGTTCAATTTTATGAAAGTGGCGGATAACGTCTTCCTTCTTCTTTTCTCTAATTTTGATCAGCTTCTTAAAGGTGTTTGCTTTTAAATCCCCCGCCGAGTTATGATAACAGGCAGGCAATAATATCAGAGTTAAAAATATTCCCAGGAACACTGCCATTTTATGGCGGAGAAAATAAAACATAAGGGGGTGGGTAAAAAGAAGTAACTGCCGGTACTACTGCAGGGCTAAGGAAACCTCTAAATTAAAAAGCCCCAGATCTGATTTGAAAGGGACAACTACATGCTGTGCATGGCCGGGGCCGTTAATATTGTGCTCTTTGCCTACAATAATGCGCGGGAGGGATATGGAGACATCCAGACCGTGAAGATCTTTTTTGGCATTGCCGGCTATAATATTGGTTAGCTCGCCCACTGCGTCTGTAACATCGGCGTCTACAGTTTTGATATCCGCAGCTAACAGCTTGCCGGCAACCTTAATTGCCACCTGTTTGGGGAAACTTAAGGTAATATAGCCCCTGGCCTGCCCCGTAAGCCCGATTATACCCGAAACATCGTATGAGGGGTATGGTTTGTCTTTAGAAAAGGGTGCCTGCGGGGAAACCTGCAGCTGTATCATACTGGCGAAGGTATGAACCGTAGAATTAAGAAATGGGTTGATATATTTTACATCCATAATAACTAATGTAAACTTTTAACAATGAATGTACAATTTTTCATTTTTGGTGACGGATGTTAAAATTTTTTGTCATAATCATACAGTTACCTTTTTCATTATAAAAAAAGGTGTCCATAATATTGCGCACCATGGTTATGCCCAGGCCGCCGGGACGTTTGCCATGTTTCTGTCGTGTTTTTTGCTTTTCAAGGGGGTTTTCAACAGAATTCAGCTCTTTATCTATATCAAAACCGCCGCCCTGATCCTGTATTTTAAATACCACCTTGTCCTCTAAAAACAGACAGCCCACTATTACCTTAAACTGTTTATTTAAATGATTGCCCCACTCCAGCGCATTGCGGATCATTTCATAAAATGCCTGATAAATGGAATTTACATCATCCCCTGTTACATGGTCTTCAATATATTGTTTTACATAATTACACACCTTAAGCATGGATTGCTCCGTACTGCTGAGAGATAGCTCCAGCCAGTCATTTACCCCGGTATTCTGCAGCTTGACATCGCCCTCACCCTTGTCGGCCAGAACCTCTTCTACCAGAGTTAAAAGCTCTTTGGCCCGAAAAGGTTTTTTAATATATCTGGAGACACCACTCTCCAGGCAAAAGGTTATATTCTCCGGTTTATGATACCCTGTCATAAGAATGCATTTAATGTCCCTGTTCACAAACTCCAGATGTTTGACCAGCTCCAGGCCGTCCATACCGGGCATTTTTATATCGCTTACTACCAGATCAACCGGCTGGCTGAACACTATAGCCTCAGCCTCCCTGCCATTGGCCGCGGTTAAAAGATTTGAATAAGAGCCGCTCAGTACCTCTGTTACAAAGGCCCTTAACTGACTATCATCGTCCACTACAAGTATATTAGGTTCCATATTATACCCCTGATGCCTCCAAGGGGAAGTAGCTCTCCATATTAGATTGTTTTACCGCAGACTGTACTGCCTTACTAAAACGGAAGGTAACATGCTTTTTAACATTACGCGCCTTTTCCGCCAGGTTTAATAACGACCCCAGAGAACTGCTGCAGGCAAAATCAAGATTGGTCAAATCGAAACAGATATACTTGGTGAGAGTATAGATAATGCTCTCTGATACCTCGGAAAAAAGATAGGAGGCATTTATGCCCTGCCAGCTTTCATCCGCTACCCGGATATTGAGGCATTTGCCGCCCTCTTTTTCGGAATAAGAATATTCCAGCGTAATTTTTTCCATAAAATCTCCTTACCACCCCGGCCCGATAATTGTACAGTTGATCATTAAATTATTCAAGTTATTCATCATAAACCCGTCATAACTCTATGGTAGTGCCGCAGCACTTTATACGGGTAATACCGGTGCTTATATCCAGAGTAAGAGTACGCCCCTGAGAACCGCCTACATCCTCCGCTGCCAGCATTAAATCATTCTTCCAGAGAAGCTTTCTAAAAATTGTAAAATTGCGTTCCCCTATCTTAAACTGCCCATTGGGGTCCATAACCTGACCACAGCCGGCGGCTTTAATAATAAGGTTGTGTTTTTGGGCCCCCATACGGAACATATTATTTAACAGTAAAGGGAAACCAGAACTCACGAACATGGCGGGGTTAGCCTGTGCTTTTACAGGATCTACGCTGGCTACAGGCAGCATGCAGTGGATCATACCCCCTATGCCTTTTTGAGGGTCATAAACGCTGACACCCAGGCAGGAGCCAAGGCTGTAGGTAACCAGTACCTCCTCGGGATTGGAGGATACGGCCATATCCGATATGCCCACTACCTTGTTTTGTTTTAGCTGCCAGTCGTCCATGATGGTTATTTTATACCCGGTGTGAAGACAAGCTCACGTTTAAAGTGGTTGTATTTAAAAAATAGAGAACAGGACAGTGGTAATCGGGATGGGGTACTGGAGACAGTTGGAACTCCTGGTTGAAACAGAAGACAGTGGCAGCAGTATTTATGCACTGATGACAGAATAAAATTCAAACTTCCCTCTGTTCTCTTAATAAACACCCCATCAGAAAATCACTCCTTAATATAAATTGAGGGTTTTACACTTTTAAGTTTACTCAACTGCCCGGTTAGGCTCTCAGCATGGCCCACAAACAGGATACCGCCGGGTTTAAGCAGCCGGAATATCTCGGTTAAGAGGCGGCGGCGTACTTCATTATCAAAGTATATCATCACATTACGGCAAAAAACAACATCCATGGGGCCTTTCATGGGGAAGGGAGGGGTGGAAAGATTAAGGCGCTTAAAGAGAACTTTATTTTTAAAAAAGTCTTTAATTTGATAATTTATCTTACCATTATCGTCATGCTTATCAAAGAACTGTTTGCGCATATCGCCGGTTACATTTTTCATCTTATCTTCTTTAAAAATACCATTTTGGGCCCTGGTCAGTATTTGAGTGGAGATATCTGTAGCCAGGATGCGGAAATCTATATCGTGGGTGGATAATAAATGATTAATGGACATAATAATGGAATAAGGCTCCTCCCCGCTACTGCAGGCAGACGACCAAATACGAAACCGCCGCTGGCCCGACTTTAACCATTTGTCCATATATTCGGCCAGGCAGCTAAAATGATTATTCTCCCGAAAAAAGTGGGTAACATTGGTGGATATAACATCCAGTAGATTGACAAGCTCCTCTCCGCTGTTATCCTCCATTACATGTTTAAGATATTCCTTATAACTCTCCATACCCAAAACCCGCATACGTTTGCCTATACGCGCGTGCACCAGAGAGACTTTATGTTCCCCCAGGGTTATTCCGCTCTTTTCGTAGATTAAACTGCGAAATTTATTAAATACCCAATCTTCCATAATGCTACTTTTCTGATGATATCCTGGTTAAATTCAAAATATGTAAAAATTCAAAATTCCAAATCCCAAATCCTAAACAAATTCAAAATTCAAATAAAAAACAAAAATAAGAATACGAAACATATAGT
>CAZRWX010000246.1:0-4933 GCA_964603925.1 uncultured Bifidobacteriales bacterium
TTTGGGGTTAAGAATATTGTATTTCACATGCTCCTCCTGAGGTTTTAAAGTGTTTGATATAAATAATGATGGCCGATTTGAAACCAGGTTTTTATATGAGATCTACACGACTGTTGCGACCCTACAAGAGTTAAGTATATTCTGCATTACAACGATGTTAAGCTGGCTGTTCGCGGGCAGGTTACTATGATGGATAATGATGACGAAAATATCCATAAAGCAGAAAAGGCTTTTGACCAATACCCAAGGTTTATCGGGATTTGTGCTTTAAAGGATTATAGTGATATATTCGAAATAATTTAAAAGGCTGGCAGTATGAGTCAGGAAAACCGCAGCCCCGTAATACCTACTAGTATCAGTGCTATAAAAAACAGCTTTTGGGCAGATATCTGCTCTTTAAAAAAGTACCAGCCTATAATCACCATAAGGGCGGTGCCCAGCCCCGACCATACTGCGTAGGCAATGGATATGTCAATTTTTTTGAGCGCCAGGGAATAAATCAGGGTACTGGAGGGGAATAGTATAACCGCGTAAATTGTTGGTAGAAGCTTTGTCCAGCCATTGGATTGCTTAAGAAAAGAGGTTGCTGTAACCTCCAGGGCAATGGCAATAAAAAGAAACAGCCAGTAAATCAAAAGGGCCTCCAGGGCTTGGGTAATCTCATGAGGCAAAATGTATTAAATTAATTCCCTATGTAAGGCCAGTTCATGAACTGGCCTTACATATGAGGTGACGTTGAGAACTGACCTTACCTGTGGCGAATCGAACCAGTCCCCTCCACCGGGATAGCCGCCTACAACCATAAGGTAGATGCCGTGTTTTTTGGCCAGAGAAATAAAAGTATCCCAATTTTTAAGACCATCTGGCCTGAGTTGGCGTTATTTTGTCGAATACCTGATTTACGCCCAGGGGCTGCCGCAGGCAGTTCAGGACGTATTAGACCATCCGGCCCAGGCGGAAGTCGCAATCCTTCTCATCAAAATTGGCAAAAAGGGTGCCCTGCCCCGGGTGTTGGGGAGTGAGGATGTTGCCGCCTACGGGGATTAATTATCTTGGGTATAAATAATCCAAAATCCTCATGTCTATGGCCCTTAACGTATTCCAACTGCTTATAATCCATGTCTTCTCATGGCTTTGCCTGGGTATGGCCCTGAATTTCTTTACAATTTTGCCAGCAGCCTGGTTCCGGGCAGGGCTTCGGTATGTTGTGCTTTATTTTCTGGTTCCCTGTTTCATGTTTGAGAAAATTTTAAATCAGATGGATTACTCAGATTCCATCAATGTCCTGTATCTGTCGGCTGCAGCTGTAATAATGGTATTGGGAGCCTGTTTAATAACCTGGGCACAGCTGCGGTGGTTAACCAGGCAAAAGGGGATGCATGGTTCAATATTATTGTGCGGATCATTTAACAATTATGGCTTTATTGTTTATCCTCTGGTGCTTAATATGTTTGGGGAAAAGGCCCTGGCTCTTACATTCTCCTTTACCTTGCCCACCGATGCGCTCTTATGGTCACTGGGCATATACCTGCTTCAGAATAATAAAAAGGACGGGGTTAAGTGGCGGGAGGTATTCAGTCCTCCCTTTATAGTATTTATGATTTCTCTGGGTCTGGCTTTTGGCGGTGCGCGCTCTCACATGCCGGATGTTATATTCAGTATACTCAAGTTCCCTGGCTACCTCACCATACCCACGGCCCTTATCTGTATTGGGGGGCTTTTTTATGAATCGTTTCGCGGGTCATCCGCCAGGGTCCATTGTGCAGGAGAAGTGCTGAGAACTCTGTTAACGCGCACTGTAATTCTACCCCTGATTTGGGTGGTCATCATCGGGTTATTCATCCACCACAGCCCGGTGAGGGAAATCCTGTTAATTGAGGCCATAATGCCCGCCAGTATGGGCACAGTGGCTCTTATTTCCATTTATGGGGGGCATCAGGTTTTCGGGGTAATATACAGCAGTCTTTCTAATATTATATCAATTATAACCATACCACTGTACTGGGCATTCATTAAGATCCTGTTATAAAATCAGCCTGTACTCAAGGTTTTTAATTCATTAATCCTGTCTTCGGTGAATTCCGGGTTCCATAGAGACACAGTATTATTGTTAGTAATAATGGGGTTATGGGAAATCGTCCCTTTGAGTTTACTGTCCAACCGGCTAAACATGGGTGTGTGGGGCACAGGTGAATATCCGCAAAGGTTAAGCTTACACCCGTATTTTTTCAGGGTATTAATGGTGGTGCGGGCATCTTCAAATGTCTGGTTCTCCAGCCCATAAAGCAGATAGAAGTGAATATCCTTAAGGCGAAAACCCGCTGTGGTCAGGTGGGTGATTTTTTCTTCTATGTTGATGCCTTTAATTTTAAAAGATGACTGTGCCATGCAGGCAGAAGATATGCCTTCCACGCCAAACCGCAGCTCCTTAAAGCCGCACTGGTACAGTACCCTGGCACTTTGGGCATTTATATATTTTAAATGAATACCATTAGGGGTGTATACCCGGTAACGACCCGGTTCCAGGAACCTCGGCAGTAATTTCCAGTGGATCAGGAGAGCATCGTCTATGGGGTAAATAATATTTGTCTCAAACTGATTAGAGTATGTATTTAGATATGCGCTTAGACTGGATGGGGAAACGGGAGGAGGGACTGAATTCCGGTTTGAAAATGAATTATAAACAGTATCGTGGTATTGCCTTAAATAAGCCGAAGCACAATAGTCACAATGGTCTGGGCAGTTGGGGCTCAGGCGGAAGGGTATATAAGACAGGTGTCTGTAAACGTTCAAGTTAGGATGGGGCGGATGTGGGCTTTGTGCTTGATTGAAATAATCTTTTAATATTGACGAAGAGTAAAATTTGATGCCGGGAAAACGAATTTTAAAATACTCGGGAATAAGTGCGGCACTTACACCTCCCAGTATAATATTGTCACAGTCAACGCCCCATTGTTCTTTGAGATGCTGGATGAAATTTATTACCCCCTGAGCACGGTAGGTAAAATCAGTCTGGATAAAAACTTTAGTCTGGTTTAATTGAATATCTCTGCTCTCCAGCCAGAAGCTAAATGAGGTCAGGGAATTACCAAAACGGCGGTACCGTCTTTTAATGCCCTTAAGTGTTGACGGAAGATTAATCCGGGTGCTGGGGTATTCTATTAAGCCGGCTCTTTTTGATGTAAAGGTCTCGCCGGTGCAGGCAAAATCCTCATGAAGAAAATCATAAAAAGCAAAAGATGCAATATGGGGTTTTATCTGATTAAGAAAACTCAGCGCGCCGCAGGGCAGGGAAAAGTAGCCCGAACATGATATGTCCTCGACCGGGGGATTTATAATAACACATTGGGACTGCATGTGCTTGTAGCCAACAGGGAGTTAAAGTTAATTAAGCCTTTGCTGGCGGGGCTGTAGTAGAGCGCGGCATAACAATACCCGGTACGACACTTACGGGAGTTGATGATATCTCCTGCTGGTTGGGTTCCAGTAAGTAATTCAGAGCTTTGAGGCCAATGCCGGAAAAATTAAAGTTGTAGGTGCTGATGTTGTTGATACTGGCCTCTGGCACATCATCAAAACCCATTACGGAAATGTCCGCAGGTACATTTATATTAAGTTCTTTGAGTATTGTTGTAATTCCTAAGGCCAGGTTGTCATTTACAGCTATGATGGCCGTTATCTTTTTTTGCCGTATAATATCACCTGTAAAATTGGAAAGCATTACGGGCCATATTTTCATGTTTTGATGGGCACTTACATATGTGTCAACTTTGCGGTTACGCCCAGCAGACGAGAATGCCTCCATCAGGCCCCGCAAGCGCTCCCGGCTGAAATGGGTTTGATGGCTGAGAGACACAAACGCTATGCGGCGGTGGCCTAACTGCAGTAAATAATTGCCCGCATCTCTGCCCGCTTCAATAGAGGAAAGGTACAGAGGCCGCAGATACCTGGAATTTTTGGGGGATGAGGTTGATGCTTCACGCTCACCTATGCTGATGATGGGCTTACAGTCTTTTTGTAATTCCAGTATAAGGCTCTCCTGCCTGTCCTCGAACATACCAATAGTCCAGACAATGTACCCGACACATTCAGGCCTGATGGTAAATTTTTCCTTAAAAGCCTTGAGACCGGCATATTGATATTTAACGAAGGTAAGATTTTTCTGTCTGCATTCCTTTTCCAGAGTGGTAATAAGATCCCAACCTTTAACAAGGAGTGAGAACAGGGGATATTCCTCAGCCAGGATAATGGTGACAATATTTTGAGTGCTGGTTGGCTGGCTTTTGCGGATTTCTAACCTTGATTTGGTATGGTCCAGATATCCTTCTCTGGTTAAATACTCTATGGCTTTTTTCAATGTTTTCTGACTTACCCCATATTGCCCCTCCATTACCTTTGAGCTGGGGAGATAACGGCTGTTACGGAATACGCCCTCCAGGATATCGGCTTTGAGCCGATTAAGAGTAGTTTGCCACTTCATGGCCACGGGTTGACCAGCTGATGCATGTACCGGGTGTGGACCTAAAAATATGCCCTTTTTACGGTAAGGGTTAAGAACGCCTTCTTTTTTAAGGATTTCTACAGCCTTCCACATGGAGTTTTTAGATACACCCGCCATGCCGGCAAGGTCTTTAAGCGGCGGCAGACGCCCGCCTGATTTCCAGCGGCCCGTCGTAATACCCTCTCGAAGGAAAACCAACGATTCTCTGATAATGGGCTTATTTTTTAAAGAGTCTGTCATTTGGGATAATAAAGATATATAACAATATAAGGCCGGTTTAGCTTTTTTCAAACAGGCCAGATATGTTACCTGTAAAATACAGGGTGTCCCTGTAATAATACAGGGTGCCCCTGTAATAATACAGGGTGTCCCTGTCGAAATACAGGGTGTCCCTGTCGAAATACAGGGTGTCCCTGTCGAAATACAGGGGGA
>CAZRWX010000247.1:0-4901 GCA_964603925.1 uncultured Bifidobacteriales bacterium
GAAACAACAGATTCAGGATTTCGAAATCAAAGCCGACGAAATGGTCCGCAGGGTCAACCAGATTATCAATTTTGATAATTTCTCTCCATCCGGGTATCCAAATTGAAACCCTTGTCTTTTAAAACCTTCAGAAAGCCTTGATTTAGGACAAAATTCCTTTTGGCACGGAGTTTGATCATCAATAAATCAAACGCTAATTAAAACCAGGAGGAGGAAATGATGAATTTAAGGAAAACCAAACAAATAATAACAGGCATGGCGGTGGCACTTGTATTTTTGCCATTTATGTACTTAAGTATACCTGCAACGATTACATACAGATAGACAGCATCTGGGTTCATCGCGATGATAAATCCGCCGATGATATATCTGATAATGAGATTGCCGTGGCCATGAAAGTGGTTAAAAAAAGCTGGCTTAATCTGAGGCTTGATAGCCAAAGAAGAGTTTGGCTTTTTCTCCAAATATCCCGTTGCTAAAGGCCAGGAGCCTACAGCGGGCATTATCCAGATTAAGGTAACCTAACCGCAATGGTGATGTAGCCAGCTTGATAGGCACATTTGAAAATGGCCGCCTGGACGCTGTTATTACCAGCCCTGAAGGCACACTGAACATCAGCTGGGATGAAAACGGCGAGGTTGTTGAGCAGGAGGCCCTCGAAGGTTAAAAGTTTCTCCCCCTCTTCTAAAAGCCGGTCTCTTTGTGGGACCGGCTTTTTTTGTGTTTTGTTTTAAAAAAGGAGATTTCTCAGATAACTTTGTTTATTAAGACAATAAAATCTTTATTCTGCCTAAATATCAGCTTCTGCAGTTTGATTGTCATTACCTCAATATGATATGATTACAGGATAGCGGATATTCGATTTAGGGAGGCCCTATGCTCTTCAGAGCATCTAAAATAAAAAGGAACCTGAAACAGCTTTTTGAGGGCCATGTTTCGGCTTCCATGCTTAAGGAAATCCTGGAAAACTCTGACAAAATCCGTCTGGATGGTGAACGGCAGACAGCGTCGCTTTTATTTGTTTCTGTTCAAGGAGCCGATCCCTTATCTATCGGGCGCTCTCCGGTTAAAGGTATAGAATGCCTTAACGAATATGTCCGCGTTATTAACAAAATTATTCTGGATAATAACGGTTATGTTCACGCCTTTACAGGCGACAGGATTATGGCCTGTTTTGGTATTCCCGTTTTCTCCAAAGATTACGCTTTGCGGGCAGCGCAGGCAGCTATACTCATTAAAAAAGCCCTGGTCAGGGTGCGTGACCAGTTCAAGTTTATTTCCAGGACGGGCATCAGCGTTCGTACCGGCGAGTTAGTATATGGCGCTTGCGGTTCAGGCGTGCATTCAGCCTTTTCCTTTACGGGTACTTGCGTTGATATGGGTAACAGGTTATGTTCCGAGGCGGAAGATGGCGAAATACTCATCTGCGGGGCCACCTATAAGCTCTTACGCCGTAACGTAGAGGTAGTTCAGCGTCAGGAGCTGCAGCTCAAACAGGACCAGGACCCTGTAGAGGCTTACAGTATTATGAATTTTGTATATGACTTAAACAAGGAGCGCCGCCAATATCGTCGTATAGAGGCTGAAATGCTCATACGCATCAAAACCGGTGAATCAGATGAAGGCTTTAAGCAGGTGCGCGTTAATATCAGCGGCGGTGGCTTTCGTATCCGCAGCAATGACAGGTATGATGGCAATCCGGAACTGGATGTGGAAATTACCCTTCCCAATAATATAGTTGTACGCAATGTAATAGGCAAAGTTCTGGAGTCCAGTAAACGCGATACACTCTGGGAGACCCGCGTACGCTTCGAGCAGATTAGAGAGGAAGACCGGGACGAGATTATAAAGTACGTGTACTTTAAGAGCTGAAGGTCAGGGGACAAGGGGCGGTTGGCTCTGGGGTGGGGCTTTTGGGACAGTGAAAGCTGATTGCTAATACGCAGCCCCGCCTTAATAGGCGACGGCAGGCAGCCATGTAACCAGAGCAGGGGACAAAAATACAATGGCCAGACCAATGAGTTGTAGTATGATAAAGGGTACTACCCCCCGGTAAATGTGGCTTAATTTAAACTTGAGGCTGCCGGCACTTGCCTTTTCCAGCCCTGTAACGTTGTGGAGGTTTTGCTACTTTTTTAATCATGGATATTAAAGACCAAATTTCAGCAGTTAAAGGGGATATTGTCACTATGAATGTTGATGCCATTGTAAATGCCGCTAACTCTTCTCTGTTGGGCGGTGGCGGCGTTGATGGGGCCATACACAGGGCGGCGGGGCCGGGTCTTTTAAAGGAGTGCCGCTCACTTGGCCGCTGTCCTACCGGGCAGGCACGCATTACCAGTGGTTATAATTTACCAGCATCCTACGTTATTCACACTGTAGGTCCAGTATGGACCGGGGGCGGCCGTGGTGAGGATGGCTTTTTAGCCAGCTGTTACCGTAATGTTTTTGAAATTTGCTCTGATCACAGCGATATAAACAGCGTTGCTTTTCCGGCTATAAGTACTGGTGCATATCATTTCCCCCTGGAGAGGGCGGTATGCATAGCACTCACTGAGACCGTGAGGTTTTGTCCTGTTTCACAGGACAAAGATCCCCATACCGGTAACTTAAAAGTACTGTTTGTCTGCTTTGACAATCAAACACTGGATATTTATCAGCGCCTAATAAAGGCTTTAGCCTGAATGTCTGGTTTAATTAAGCATATCGATATACATGTAACGGGCCGGGTACAAGGGGTGTTTTACCGGGCATCGGCTCAAAAAGAGGCCCGGCGGCTGGGGTTGGCCGGCTGGGTTAAAAATGAACCTGATGGTTCGGTAACTATGGAGGTTGAGGGTGATAGTGTCAACCTCGACTCGTTTGTGGCCTGGTGTCGGCAGGGGCCCAAATTTGCGCAAGTGGAGGGTGTTAAAGTCAGTAAGGGTGATGTCTGCAATTATCGCGGGTTTTCTGTAAGCTATGGTTATTAATTTATTTCGATATTTCAGGCTTTAAATATTACAATCCATTAAAGGAATAACAGCGGGTAATGAAGAAACTCCTCTTAAAAATATTTCTAATTTTGCTTGTTGCAGCAGTCGGGTTGGTCGGGTTGTTTTTTGTTCGTATCCCTTGTACGGGCCCGGTGTTAGATTTTATTAATAAGAAAACAGACAACCTGCTGCCGGCTCTGGGAGTGGAGGTTAAGGGTATCTCAGTTGATCTCCGCGGTAAGGTATATATAGCCTCTGTGCGGGGGGTGTTCCCCTACCCATTTAAGGGGGATAAAATAACCCTGGGTTTTTCGCTAAAAGACATAGTAGACAAAAAGCTCCGGATTCGATCCATATACTTCAGCTGGTTCTACCTGTACAACGAGGACGCCACCCAGATAAGGGCAAAACAGCAATACCTGTCCAGGGCTGTCAGGGCTGTTAATAATAAAAGCGGCCACCAGCTTTCTATACCACCAGATTTACTCTCCTCTAAAATAAGTCCCGATCTCCATACTAAAATACGAGGTCTAAGAGTCGGTATTCCAGAGGATTTTAATAAAAATAAAGAGCTTATTATTACTGCCTGGCGTGTGGTTTCCGGCCATTATCCCAAAATGCAGTCTGTTAAAATTAAAACCAGAATCGGAGAATCCAGAATAACGGTACCTCACTTTCGCGGCAAACTCATGGGGGGTAATGTCACTGGCCGGGCCGAGGTATTACCAGGTAAATTTGCCAAGGCCAGGATAGACTTTAAGGATATGGATGTTGGGGAGCTTAAAAATAAAGGGATTCTGGATAACGTAATAATACTGGGTTCGGCCTCCGGGCGGTTGTATATTACCAGAAGCTTTGCCAAAGAGGGCAATGCTCAATTACAAGGCCATATGCTTTTGAAAGAGGCTACTTTGTCAGGGTTCCCGTTTCAAAGAGACCCGGTTATTAAAAATTTCATGCCCGGGCTGCGAAAGCTTGATTTTGATGAACTCACAATTGTCAACTTCAAGTATGATGGCCGTAAATTAAGCATAAGGCAGTTGAAAGGCACAGGAAGCAAAATTAACATAAGCGGTTGGGGTTATGCAGTTACGGGCGATAGTTTGAATTTTACAATGACGTGCAATTTGACTGAGCAATATTTTGGGACCCTTAAACAGTTAGTACAGGACGGTATGTTCCGCGATGCAATGGGCAGGCCCAGTTTTAAGTGTGAAATTACAGGGGATATGAAGGACCAGCAAATTATATTGGATAAGGTGTTTGCTCAAGTAATGCGAACTAATATTACAAAGATGGGGAAGAAGCTTAAAAGTTTATTCGAATAGCCAGTTAAAATTAAATCTTATTTATAACTACTCAGGTACCTTAGATGCTCCAATACTGTCATTTCGATCGAATTCCAACTCGTGCTACCGGGAGAAATCCCGTGAAACGTAAACGGGATTTCTCACATTACAGCCCATAGAGCAAAGTTCGCCTCCGAAACCGAAGGTAAGCGCCGACCGCGGAAAGCGGGAGAAATGGCATGTTTGGCCTTCGATACCTGAGTAGTTATTTTTTTTCCTTTAAGCAGAAACTAACAATAAGGCGGGAATAGATGCCTGTAACTTTTGGCGTAATATTTGACTGGGACGGGGTGATTATAGATTCCTCCCGGCAACATGAAGAGAGTTGGGAGGCGCTGGCTCGTGAGAGGGGGCTTTCTTTGCCCCCTGGTCACTTTCTTAAAGGCTTTGGTAAAAGGAACAGCGAAATAATTCCCGATCTTCTTAACTGGTCACAGTCGCTCATTGAGATAGAGTCTTTATCTAATCGTAAGGAGGAACTCTACCGGGACATACTGCGGGAGCGGGGCCTTGAAACACTGCCTGGTGTAAATGCATTCCTTGCCATGCTGGGCTCTAGAGGGGTGCCTTGCGTTAT
>CAZRWX010000248.1:0-4886 GCA_964603925.1 uncultured Bifidobacteriales bacterium
ATTTTATATTTATTTAATATTAATTCACCACAATGTCGCTTATGTCACTGATAAATATAATATATTTTTTGTTATGTTATACTACTTTTTAAAAAACAACATTTAAATAAACAAATATTTTTCTCTCTGTGCCCTCTGCGCCTTTGTGGTTAGTAAATTAATTTTAGACGAAAACCAGCTAAATCATCTAAATGATTTAAAAACGCTGAATAATTTAAAAACCGTAAGCAGCCAGAGGGTGTAGTGTATGCCCAGGTATGGTATAAAGAAAATGGCGCTTAAAAAAGAGCCGATAGCGGCTCCAAAAAAATCATAAGTATACAGGCGGCTGGCAGTGCCTGTCCGGTTAGATGCAGACACAGAACTGGCAGCGGCGCAGGGAAATTGTGAACCGGCCAGAGCGGAGACTAAAAATGTGGCCATATATATAATTAGATCATTTTTCCATAAAGAAGTCCAGGTTACCCCAATGGCTAAAAGCAGGCAAACGACCAACAGGGCTAAATCCAGACCCCGGAGTAACTTTATGTGGTTAACGGAGCTCTTTAACCGGGATGCGGTCAGGTAGCTGCCTGTGGCCAGGCCCGCCATAAACAGCGTTATCATTACCGCGTAAGTTTGGTATATGTACCCTGAATGAATCTGCATCAGGAGAAGAAAGATAATTTCCAGAGATATAGCGCTGAAACCCGAAGAAAACACTACCGCCTCAGCCGGCCGGGCTTTAAAAAAAACAAAAAGGGTTATTGCGGCTAGCACCAGAGGCAGCCAGCCTATTTTTAAATTGAATATTGAAAAAGTGTACCCCAGATGATACCGGAATGCTCTGGGGTCAAGATCTTTGTTTGGAGGTATATGCCTGTCCAAATTTGTAATGAGGTGGTCGACTCTCTCCTGTGAGAGTGTGGCATCAAGATATTGGGGCGTGGTATAAGTTGAGGCAATGCCCCTTTCTTCCATTAATCTGCCGGGGTCTGGGCTTAAAGGCATATCAGAGAATACGAAAACAGTCTGGCTTAACGGGTACAATTGGACGTATTTAAATACACTTTTGCCCGCTGTGAATACTGTGGAGTAGAGCAGTGCCAGTTCCTTATTAATATAGTTGCCCGCAGGGGGCAGGCTTAAGGAGAATACACCCGAAGGCGTGAGCACGGCCTTAATCCGTGTGAAAAATTCTAAAGTATAAAAGCGGTTAAGATGAAGGGTGGATGGTGCGGGCAGGGCGCTTATTATGGCGTGGTATGTCCGGGTTGTTGTATCAATAAACAATCCCGCATCGGTTTTGTGTATGTTAATGTCTTTAGATTTAAGGTTGGAGGTGAAAGCTTGAACCGCATTAAGGATACCGCGATCAAGTTCAACATAATCAATGCTGTGGGGCTTATGCTTTTTAACATGCTCCAGGGCGCCGGCGGCACCGCCCGATAATAGCAGTATGCGGGGATGTGTACTGGAGTGCGGAGTGTCTCCCGTTGGCGGGCGGCCCAGCTGAGCCAGGGGTATATGTACGGCCTCTTCCATAGCTTGAATATTGTCAGTAGAAAAGATGGGAACGCCGTTTTCAAAGAAATTGTACTGTTCGGCATCCCTGGTTACTGTAACCCGGCCATAGTGCGTCTCAGTGTTATGAACTATGTTCTGATGTATATATAGCCTCTGCAGGGAGATATTGTTAAGGTCCGAAACCCATAATAAAATTACAGCAGCCAGGGCAAAAGGCGCTAACCAGTGTAATGGATGGCGCCCCATGGCACGCCCAGCCGCCCACAGGGTGATGGAGCAGAATATACCGGGCATGATAAGGGCTGTATAGGTGTCAGCTATGTATACTAATAAAAAGCTGAAAATCAGCCCTCCCAGTATGTCACCGATATTGTCCATGAAATATACTCTGCCTACGCTGATGGGCTTTTGCCCCCGGGATAGCAGATTGCAGGCCAGTGTAAGGGGTATGCCTGCCGCCAGGCAGTATGGGGTCATAAGCAGGGGCAGATAAATAAAGGCCTGCTTAAGACTGACCGCAGCCCCCGGGAGCGCGATGATGTTCCTAAGAAAACGCAGTATAAGGATATGGGCGAAGGGCAATAAGGCTGTGATTAAAAGGCACAGGAGTAAAGCTCTAACAGGCTTTTTTATGTACTTACCGGCCCATGTCCCCGCTCCCGTAAGCGCAAGCCAGAATGATATTACGCTACCCAGTATCAACTCATTACCGCCGAAGATATTAAGCAGCTCCCGGGTAAGAGTGATTTGTGTTATTACAGACGATATCCCCAGGGCGGTTACGGCCAGGAGTACGGCTCTATTTTGGGTCATTGACTACTGTAAAAACTATAGAGGCATAACTTACGGATTGGGCGTAGTCACCGGTCATATCGCCGGATACCTCATAGCGCATAAGGGTACCGCTGGCACCCTTACCCAGAATGGTGAGCAGAAGGCCAATGGGGTGGCGCCCGCATACTGTTATATTAGTCTTGTTTATATAAGAGCGGAACCCGGCAAAGTCCCCTGAGGTTATGTAGCGGATACAACCCTTGTCCAGGTCCTCAATATTTTTGCGGGTGTCGGCATTTAAGGGGAAGGGCGTGTACTGAAAGTTGCTGCCATAATGGGTAAAATCTGAAGAAACAGCCAGCACAGTGCCGGCCGTACGCAGCTCATTGATAATACCCGCCAGGGGGGCATAGTCCTCAGTCTCCAGGTTGCCCACAATAATAGGCACAAGTTTAAAACCCCCGGCCGCAATCTGCAGAAAGGGCAGTAAATTCTCCAGAGAATGCTCCTGGGCATGGGCCCTGGGCACAGTGCTGACAAGCTTGCCCTTGAGCAGAGCGTTACAGGCATGGGTATCTACAGGTATGTTACCCAGAGGGGTAGCGTAATAGTCTGCCACCTTAATAGAGAGACCGCGAAACCAGGCGTGATGGGATGGCGCCAGTACTATAACACGGTCTACCTTTTGCCCGGTTAAAGGTTTGAAGCCATAGGCCGCGCACCCGCCGGAATAAGGATACCCCGCATGGGGGGCAATAACAGCCTGAATGGGACCGCTAAGCTCAGGGGGTGAAGCGGATTTTAAAAAACCAGCTACATCGACTTTAAGCCCCCCGCTATCAGCCTGATACCAACGCCCCGCACCCACGGGGCCAAAAACAGAAGACTCTTTTGAATTAACTGGGCCAGTAACCATAATTATTAAAATAATAAGGCTTAAGAAATAAGGCATGGAGTTCACCTGTTATAAACATCTATTTAATATAGGCACTAATGCGGTGGCCCTGATAAATTTTTATGGGTGTAGCTCCTTTAAAACAAAAAAAATCCCGGTTTTAAGATTAGCCGGCATTATCACTAAAAAACCAGAAGAATTAGAATATTGAGTAATTAGCACCCAAAGACACTATCTGCCTTTTTTGTACGGATTCACTGAGATCTTTGTCGTAAACCACATCATAGCTTAAATTGACAGTTAGGTATTTGGCGAGCTGGGCTGATAAAACATTCTCCCATTTGCCATCAATCTCACTTGTGCCTTTAAAATTGACAAAAACTGAAAGCTTGGTGGTGTAGAGCAGGATGTCCTGCAGTTTGGCTGAGTAGTCTGTGATGGACTCCAGACCGGGCTCAGCCTTAAATGTAACATTATCCAAGTCTGTCAAATCATCATCAGCATAACCATATTTACCTGAGAAGGTTTCCTTAACGGAAAAACCCAACCTGGATGTTAAGCCTGTAACAGGCCTGATGCCTATACCAGTACCCTGAGTGAGGTAACCCGGGTCCCAGAAGTTTGATACTGTGGTTTTGGGTGAGCCATCTTCAGGGTAGTTATAGCCCTTAGTGAACTGGGTGGCCGCTGTGGCGCTAGCGTAAGGGTTGAGGTATTTATGGAATTTGTAGCTGTATATGGATTCAAGAAATAACTCATCCAGGCTTTTGCGAAAGCCGCTGCCGCCAAGCTTTGTCTGCCCGTAGCCCAGTTTGCCAGTGCTCTTCCAGTTTGTTTTTTCCAGGTTCTGCTCAATTTTACCTGAAGATTTTAATGACCAGGTGGTGGCGTCTTCACCGCCGCCCGACCAGTTATCGAAGTTAGTATTGGAAATATTAAAACCTACCACAGCCTCTTTTGACCAGGGGGACGCTGGTGCCTTTTCTGCCGGCGCCGCCTCCTGACTGATGACAAAGGAAACTGCCAGCAGGAGAAATAAGGAAAATATGCTTGATTTGATTAAGGTCATATTTGTTGCCTTTCTTTGAATCGTTTTAATAAGTAATCTCTAAATATAAAGTCAATTATTACAGGTACAAGTTACAAGTAAAATGCAACCTCAATGCCCGATGAGCATTTTCACATCCTTCGTCTCTCCTTCGACTAAGCCTGTCCTGAGCGCAGTCGAAGGGCTCAGGACAGGCTATCAGGATGACAGGTGGGACATGCTCCATCGGACTATTAGAACGGAAACCGACATCCGTCTTAGTCCAGCTTTGCAGTACTACGCCGGACAGGTTGGTGAGATTCCGTTCTAATAACCCAATTCCTTATTAACCACGTTCAGCATTTAGTCGTATTGGTTTTTGGAATAATATTCGAGGTTTTTAAGGAATACACTGAAACCGTCCCGGCCCCGGTCACCTTTTGCCTCCCAGGATGTATGGCTGGTAATTATAACATTGGGGCGCCCCCATAGGGGGGATGCCTGCGGCAGCGGTTCGGGGTAATTAAAAATTGGATTATATATTTCTTCCCAAATACCGAGAAATTCTATTGTATTTTTATTCCGCAGCCGTTTCTCGATCAGAGAAGACCCGTTTTCTACGTTTCGAACCATATCAGTCAATGAAATGTAGTCTTCCTCCTTCAAGGAAAATATTGAAATTTC
>CAZRWX010000249.1:0-4868 GCA_964603925.1 uncultured Bifidobacteriales bacterium
GAACTGGTCGAAATGACAAAATTGGAGCATCTATGGTACCTGAGTAGTTACAATTAAAGAATTATAATAAACTTCCCCTCGCGCTCTTCGCGTCCTCTGCGGTTCAATGCCAAAGCCGACAGACTCTCAGAGTATAACGGGGCGCACCACATACATTAAGCCTCCGGCATGTCCCGCACTTCATCTTTTAGAACCCGGACATCATCCTGTACTGGTTGACCCCCGGCAACATCATACATATTTGGCCCCTCTACACCCTTTTTAAATAATAAAAGGAACCCAAGAAAAATATTAAATATGGGTATCAGCAAAAAAAATAAATGACTGCCGGGCCGGCCAAGGTCATGCAGCCGGCGTGAAGTGACCGCAATACCGCTCCATATACCGGCGATAAAAACAACAATAAACAAAAGCGCCAACACCTCGGTCATGCCCTCGAATTGAGGGATAATAATCGCCATTAATACAGCCACAATTATGAGGGCGAGATCATCAAATAGATTATGCAGAAAATACTCCAGCCTGCCGGCCCTGCCTTTAAATGAAAACATTTTATTCATCCGCCCACCTGCATAAAAATGATTTCCTGATTATACAATAATCCTAAAATCGGTGCCAGGAGTGCCTGAAATTCAGGACATGACTTAGTTTAAAGATACTTTGAGCTGGTTAATTTTTTTTTATTCTCCATCCTTTAATAAGGAAGATTCGGTTAAAAGTCCCATAGCAGATTGGGTTAAAATGGCAAATTCAGACATTTTTAAGGGATTTACCAAGGCAAGGCTCCTGGAGAGGCCGTGAGCCCAACCTTACACCGGGTAAAAAAATATATCCAGATTCGCCTTTTCTTATTGTTCGTTTTTGTTAGATTAAACATAAACGAACATTTCTAAACATTATGCTGGCAACTGAACGACAAAACACCCTCCTTAAAATGTTCCGGGAGTCCCCCACTCTGGAGGTTAGTCAAGTTAGCAAAGAGCTTGGCGTCAGCCTTATGACTGTGCGGCGCGATCTTAACTATCTGGCCGATGCCGGCAAAATTAAGCGTGTGCACGGGGGCGCCATGGCAGCCTCATCGCTACAGTTTACCAGCCGCCTACAGGTCAATGCCCGGGTTAAAAAGCAGCTCATAACAAAAATCGGCCATACAGTCCCCACAACAGGCAACATTTATATAGATGGCTCCACCACCATGTTTAACCTTTGCGATTATATTAAAAATGCCGATGGCCTGTATATCACTACTAACAACCTGCAGACTTTCAAACGTTTAGGGGATATACCCGGTGTCCATGCCATGATTATCGGCGGCAGCCTGGACAGCCGTACAGAGAATCTGGTTGGCCCCCTGGCCCGCAAAAGCCTGCAGCACCTGCATTACGAAATAGCCTACATGAGCTGTTACGCCCTGGGCCCGGAGCCCTGCGGCATGGAGGCCACCATGGAGGACGCCGAGATTAAGGAGATTGTGGCCGAGCGGTCCAATACCATTTACCTTGCCATTAATCACGAAAAACTCACCCGTACCGCCGCCGCCTCCTGGGCGCTGCCTCGTAAACGTACTACGTTAGTCACCAATTTATCACCAGACGACAACAAGCTTAAAATATTCAAACAAAACTTAAACCGTATTATTTAGGAGAAACAAATGGCTGTTCCCGTATTATTACCCAAACAAGGCCAGTCGGTAGAGACCTGCCTGCTCATGGAATGGAAGAAGAAAAAGGGCGAGGCTGTAAACCAGGGGGACATCCTCTGCAGCGTGGAAACTGACAAAGCTGTATTTGATGTTGAGGCCCCCGAAACGGGCACCCTTATCGATACATTCTTTGAAGAAGGCGAAGACGTACCAGTTCTCACCAATATTGCCGCCATAGGCAACCCCGGTGAGAGCGCCGACGAGTTCCGCCCGTCAGGTTCCGCTCCGGCACCGGAAGTTGAAGTCTCTGCACCAGTTAAACAGGAACTACAACCACAGGTCCAGGCCACCGCAATCAGTCCTCAGAGTCATGTGGGTGTATCCCCCAGAGCCCGCAAGCTCGCACAGGAAAAGGGCATACAACTGGAAGCATACGCCATTCCAGGCACAGGCCCTGGCGGCCGTGTTATAGAAAGAGACATAATCTCCATTACCCGGGGTCAAGCCCCCCTCACGCCTTTAGCTAAAGCAGCCTCTCTGCAGTCGGGCCTCCAGGCACCCGCACAGGGCACAGGCATTGGCGGCCGCGTGCTGGCCTCCGACCTTGGCACAATTTCACCCGCTCACCCTGAGCAGGTGAAGAGCACCATGTCGAAGGGTGAAATCACAAAAGTGCAGATTAAAGGTATTCGTAAACTCATTGCTGACCGTATGCTCCACAGCATGCAGACCACAGCCCAGCTTACCTTAAACAGCACAGCGGACGCCCGGCAGCTGTTAGCCATGCGCAAACGCTTTAAGGCCAGTGACGAATTACTCGGCCTGCAAAAGGTCACCATAAATGATCTGGTCTTATTTGCCACAGCCAAAATACTCGCACAACATACTGCCCTAAACGCTCTTCTCGAGGGAGATGTAATGTCCAAATATTCTGACGTACACCTGGCCTTTGCGGTGGACACTCCCCGCGGCCTTATGGTACCCGTTATCCGCGGTGCCAACCACATCACGCTTAAATCCATAAGCGCACAGGCCAAAGAGCTGGGCGGTGCCTGCCAGAGCGGCAGCATAGCACCAGAGGCCTTAAACGGCGGCACCTTCACAGTCACAAACCTTGGTGGTCTGGGTGTGGAGACCTTTACGCCTATATTAAACCCTCCCCAGGTAGGCATACTGGGTGTAGGCAACATCGGCCTTAAACCCATACAACAGGGAGCAAACGTAGAGTTTATACCTCATCTTAATTTAAGCCTTACCATTAACCATCAAGTGGTAGACGGCGCCCCTGCTGCCCGTTTCCTTAATGCACTAGCGGCGGCTCTGGCCAATATGGAGGTAACCCTGGCGCTGTAAGGCGCTGGGAGGTAAGCAATAATGGCCAAACCCCATGTCATTTCGACTAATTCAGCATCTGTAATGCCGGGAGAAATCTCCTTGTATATATCCACGGAGATTTCTCCCGGTAATTATGTATATGTAACAGTTCGAAATGACAAACAGTATTCATCAATTAATTTTTTACAAGCGAGACCATTATAAGGCTGACCCTTGCTTCGACTGCCAGTTCCGCTCATCCTGAGCTCCCACCCATCGGGTGGGTAGTTGAAGGAGCGGAACTGTCGCTCAGCATGAGCGGGGTCAGAGTGAGTGGACCAAATGAGAAAACTGTAACAACGGAGAAACATATGAAATACGACCTAATCATCATCGGCGGCGGGCCCGGGGGCTATGTGGCAGCGGAACGCGCCGGGGCCAAAGGCCTCAAAACTCTTTTAATAGAAAAAGCCCATCTGGGCGGTGTATGTCTTAACGAGGGCTGCATACCTACCAAAACCTTACTCTATGCCTCCAAGCTGTATGCCCAGGCCGGGCATTCAGAGGGCTATGGGGTTACAGCCAGCGGGGTTAAGTTTAGCCTTACCACAGCCATGGAACATAAGACCAAAGTCATGACCACCCTGCGCAATGGCATAGGCATGCTCATGAAAAAGGCTAAGGTTACAGTAATTGAAGCCGAAGCTAAACTTCTGCCAAACAAGACTGTGTCTGCAGGAGGGCAAACATACCAGGCCGACAATATCCTTATTGCCACTGGCTCATCACCCATTGTGCCCCCTATACCTGGTGCCAATCAGGATTTCGTACTAACCAGCACAGGCATACTTAATATAGACAAGCTGCCCAAGTCTCTGGCTATTATTGGGGGAGGCGTAATAGGAATGGAGTTTGCGTCCTTCTTCTCAAATGTAGGAGTAGAGGTAACAATTATTGAAATGCTTCCCGAAATTATCCCCATGATGGATCCGGAAATTGCCAAACTCCTGCGTCAGGAGATGAAGGCTGTAAGCTTTAACCTGGGCTGCAAGGTGGAGAGTATGGGTGACCATACCATTACCTTCAGCAAAGATGGTAAAAGCGAGACTATTAACACCGACCTTGTACTCATGTCCATCGGACGCAGCCCCAATCTAAAAGGCCTTGGTCTTGAGGAAGCGGGTATAGGTTTTGAAAGGCAGGGCATTACGGTAGACAAACACATGCGTACTAATGTACCGGGCATTTACGCCATAGGCGATGTCACCGGCCGCTCTCTGCTCGCCCACTCAGCCTCACGTATGGGAGAGGTAGCAGTAGACAACATAACCGGAGGCACAGACCATATGCGCTACCAGGCAATACCTGGTGTAGTATACACTTACCCGGAGGTTGCCAGCGTAGGTCTTACAGAGACCCAGGCAAAAGCAAAGGGGCTTAATGTTAAAACAGCCAAAGCGCCCATGACTATAAGCGGCCGCTTTTTAGCAGAGAACCAGGGCAAACGCGGCATCTGTAAAATAGTAGTGGATGCTGATTCAAAATTATTATTAGGCGCCCACATGCTGGGTTCCACCTGCTCCGAGATGATATACGGCGCCTGCGCCATGATAGAAAACGAAATGAGGGTACAGGACATTCAACAGATAGTATTCCCCCACCCCACAGTGGGAGAAGTACTCAAGGATGTTACACATTATTTGTAAATACATTTTGAACAATCAACATCAAAAAAGAAAACTAAACGGACTCATGTCATCCCGAGCGGAGTCGAGGGGCGACAATGAGTGTATTCTGGAGTTTTACAACCTGTTACAAGGCTCCCTCGACTCCGCTCGGGATGACAAGTTACAGGTAATAACTGCGTAAAGTTTTAATCAACAACCAAACCACACAAAGGAAACACTATGCC
>CAZRWX010000250.1:0-1945 GCA_964603925.1 uncultured Bifidobacteriales bacterium
TTACGTTCATCGGACATTCAGGCACGATGACTATAAGTTTTGAATTTTGTATTTTGCATTTTGAATTTGGGACTTGTTTGGTATTTCGAATTTTGTTTAGAATTTAATAACTGAGGTCATATGTATCGTATTTGTAAAAGCTTTGAAGTAGAAACTGGGCATATCCTTTCCAAGCATCAGGAAAAGTGTAAAAACCCCCACGGCCACACCAGGCAAATTATGGTGTATCTTATTGCCAGTGAGCTGGACGACAATGATATGGTATGCGATTTTAAAATTCTAAAGCTTGGTATCGGCGATTTTATCGATAGTTTTGACCACGCTATCCTGGTTAATACTAATTCTCCCCATTGCGAGTATTTTAAAAAGCATTTTGAACGTGTCATTGAAGTAGATGGTGTTGACCCCACCACGGAGGTTATAGCTAAAATGGTATACGAGCGTATGTACGCTGAACTTAAAGCCGGCAAAACTTACGTTACCCAGTCCGGCGCAACCTACAACTTCACAAGTCACGTCAAACTGGACAAAATCCGCGTAGTCGAAACACCCACAAGCTGGGCCGAATATTGGGCGGATGTGTAATCCTGATACAGCCCTACCACTCGTCCTCGTCCCTCGTCCTCGATCTCTACATACACTGGATACTCACCCGGAATTGAATTTGTGATTAATCCCGGTTTTAACACGTATTGGGGTGTATTCGAGGACGAAGGACGATAGAAGACGGATGAGAGGTACCACTATTCCCGCCACCCTGAGGGGGTGAAAGTTACCTATATAGTATACGGATACAATAATCACCTACTCAAAGGAGTGGGAGGCGCAATATCTCTATTATTTTCTTCGTATTGCTCCACCAAAGTACTAAGGATATCTAATTCATTCCCAGCGGGGGTGCCGGGTTTTGCATCCCAAAGTTCCTCTATTCTTTTTAACGCTAACCGGTGTTCTTTTTTGTTTTTAATGGCTCTCATATTATACCTCTCTGGCCTTTATCTTATCGTACTTCATTCCCAATTTTGGGACAAGGGAAATTTAAAAATAGTTGTGTCCACCTGGAATATTTATGATTCCACTAACACTCTTTTGACACAAAAATCACAGCATTAAAGAATCACCTCACTTATCCCGACAGGAGAAATTAATGGGAACCATAAATTTTCTCCCATAAGCGGGTTCACCTTCGGTGAACCCGCGACACCATACGTCATTGCGTTGGTCTATTTTTAGAACAGAAGGACAAACAGCAAAATGAAAGACAGGAATCCCTATAATCAGGTACGGCGAATTTTCAGTGTTTTAAAGCTTTTGGCGGCCAGTAAGTGCCCCAAAACCCTTAGCCAAATCCAACAGGATTTAGCCGATTACGGCGTTTATCCCGATGATCCGGGGCTTTCGCCCCGCAACCTTCAGCGGGACATCAAATTTATCCGCAACGAGCTGGGTTATTATATCGTAAACCTGCCCGGTAAGGGGTATTTGTTTAAAGGTGCCAAAGGGGCGCTGCCTGGTTTTATAACAATAAACCCCGAATTCAATAAAAAAGAGTACGTCAAGCAGGAGGCATAAAATGCAGTTGGAATTAAATTTCGATGATTCTGAGGATAAAAAGGCAGACCGAAATTTTATACCCCTTGAGGAGGTACCCAATCACCCCGAGGCAATGGCAGTTTTAGATCAAACCATGTGTAAGGTTTGGAGCGATCTGTACCAGGGTCGAGAGCGGGACTGGTGGAAGCCCAATCCTGAGCCCATAGTAAATCAAATATTCGCATTGGGTTCTTTTCTTAAATCTCTCAGCCAACTGGGTATAGACTGGAGAGCGCCCTTAAGTCCTGAGGAGCTTAAAGAGGCTGAGGTATTTATTAAAGAGCATAGCTAGTGTTCTGTATTAAAATTTATACCCAAATAATTGGCAATGTGGAAGTTCCCAAGTTCTGAA
>CAZRWX010000250.1:1955-4833 GCA_964603925.1 uncultured Bifidobacteriales bacterium
CGGGAGCCGACTTCATTCCGCCATGCGGAATTTCGCCGTGCTAAAGTGCGGAAGGTAGAAAGTTAAACTATTGGCTTCGCAGAGTTGTGACAAAAAATTTCTTGAGCCCATTTGTCTTTGGGTTGCAAAGCCACTATTTTAACTTTCGCACTTCCTTATAAAGTGGGATTTAAAGACAAACGCTTTGTGCGCACAGATAGTGCTGTGGGTATTATGGGTGTATATGACAGGGTTGTAGCTCTGGCCTCTTGCTTTGCTGCGTAATTACGCGCAATTGGCGGGTGTGTGTACTCTCATATCTCCATCATCAACTTATCCTTGCCAGGCTCCTCCAGCATCCAGCTCCAGGCGGGAATAAGCTGAATAGTAACACCATCCTGCACAAAAGTGCGCTGTTCTTCAAGGGTGATGACCAGGGCTTGCCTGATGCCGAAATATTTTGCGGCGGCAACCAAGGGTGGTACTTCTCTTTCCAAAACCCGGCCATCGCCAATTTTTAAACAGGCCTGGACTGCAAGTACTGGCTGCCCCGCAGCATTAACGCAAATAAAGTCGACTTCCCGGCGATTTTTTTGAGTGAGGTAATAATTTACTCTTGGATAAGAACGTGCGAGATGGATATATACCAGGTTTTCAAAAGCCCTGGATAAAGCCCCGTCCCATGATTGACTGTTTTGTGTTGCAAGAGCCCAATCGATACAATAACATTTTTTATAATTGCGAACAAGTTCTGCTGGAGAGTCACTGTATATGGGGACGCTGAATAAAAACCAGGCATCCTCCGCCCAGTTTAAGTAACCGGAAATGTGGGTATTCGAAAGAGAATGCCCTGCCTGCCGAAGATATTTTTGAATACTGTTTTGCGTAAATGCTTTGCCCATAAGAGAAAGAAGGTACTGAAATGTACTGATACAAAGCTGTGGCCTGGATACATTGTGCCTTTGAATAATGTCTTTTAAAATCATGGTGTCGAAGTATTCTCTGAGCAGGGCCTCTTTAACAGGTTTTGGGGACAGCGTGACTTGAGGAAAACCGCCCCATTGCAGGTATTCCTGAAAAGCAATTTGAATTTGGGCTTTGTTTTTGGTGGATAATGTGGGAATAATTTTTTTAAAGACTAGAAACTCCTTAAAGGACAAAGGGTATATAGATGTGGTTAGAGATTTACCTCTGAGGGAAGTTGCAATTTCTGTTGAAAGCATTTTAGAAGATGACCCGGTAACAATTACTTTCCAATTTGGGTTTCTGGAGAGGTCGACTACAAAATCTTCCCAGCCTTGCATGCGATGTATTTCATCAAAAATAAAGAGAATGGAAGATGAGAG
The DNA here is from genome assembly GCA_964603925.1 of uncultured Bifidobacteriales bacterium. Classification (GTDB taxonomy): domain Bacteria; phylum Fibrobacterota; class Fibrobacteria; order UBA11236; family JADFYW01; genus CAZRWX01. The sequence continues at coordinate 3,281 of CAZRWX010000250.1, forward strand.
CCCCAGATGGGGGGTGATTTTAAAGAAGGTATCCCGTATAAGCATAGAATCGGTATCCTGCATTTTGCTGAAATGAGGATTGTCGAAATCTATTGGACAAATGGATTGAATATCTGGAAGCCATTTGCTTATTAGAAGTTCATTAATTTCCTGAAATGTTCGGAATGATTTGCCACTTCGGCGGGCACCTGTGAGTACAGAAACTGCTTGTGGGGCACCTAGCACAGAAATATCACGGGGAAAATACTCCTGAATGCCAATTTCCCTGAAATCCTCGATTTTTCGCTGAATTTCAAATATTAATGATTCATTGTTAGACATTTAAATTAGTTTTAAGATTAGTTATGCAATTATATGGTTTAAAAATTAAATTAAATATACCATTATTTGCGTCAGAAAGCCAGTTAAATATAGGTAGTAATTAACCGGAATTAGGGGTTACCTGGCTGACAAATCGCCTTTTAACAAGCATTATATGTCCTGGAGTGTGTAATTGGCTAAGCGACAATGACCACCACTGAGCCAATTGTGACCGGCGGTAGCAGACACAGTCTCATCTGGGGAAAATCGCATTTGTAGACATCATGAGATTTCGCGCATCTGCGGGTAATGACAGTGTGAGGATGGACAACGAGGGAAAATAGGGATACATGGTTTAAAAAAATCCTGTCCATCCCTGCCTTTAGGCGGCTTAATCTTGCATGCCGGACCAGAGTCTGACGGCGGCCGGTCAAAAAAAGCCCACCATTCTCATATCTCCATCATCAACTTATCCTTGCCCAGCTCTTCCAGCATCTTCATCATTTTGGCGAAACACCTGGCAGTGTAAATAACATCCCCCAAGGCGTCGTGGCGCATGATGGAATCATCGAGTTTAACACCGCAGCGTTCCATGATGGCGTCCAGGTTGTGTTTGAGACCCGGTTCGGCGAAGATTTTTTTAGATAACCATAATGTATCTATACTGAGGAAGTTGGTCTGAGGCAGGCCTATGCGCTGAACATTGTGCTGGATAAATTTAATATCGAAACGGATGCCATTCTGGGCTACCAGTATACGGTCGCCGGCGAAGTCGAAAAACTGCTCAAGTACTACATCAATGGTTTTAGCCTTTTCCCGCTTAATGCGGGCATCGTCTATATGGGTAAACTCTGTGATAAATTTGGGTATGTGGCGCTCGGGGTTTACAAGCTTATCGAACTTCTCCTCAGGGAGGATTTTTTTGCCGTCCATTTTGATGCCGCCGATTTGGATTATGCGGTCTTTTGAATATGACAGGCCCGTAGTCTCTAAATCGAAAACTACATATTTAAGTTTGGAAAGCCGCGTTACGCCGAGTTGATTTGCCATGAAGTGTTCTTGTAAAATAGAAATAATTTGCTTAAATGCCCCCCAACCTCCTAATGGGGTATCAGAGTTATTACTTTCTTACGATATTTTCCCTTCGGGGGAGGACTTCAATTGGAAGTAAACTTCCTAATTTCAGTATTTCCTCATCAGTCTCTTTGATAGCCTTCTTCGTATTTCTCTGACCACGCATTTTATTTGAAAAC
>CAZRWX010000251.1:0-4833 GCA_964603925.1 uncultured Bifidobacteriales bacterium
AACACTTGAGCGGGAGCTTAACAAATGGCTCAAAACCCTGGTCACGGAGACAGTAAACCCCTCACCCAAGGTAGCGGCCCAGTTTCCCCTCAGCGCCGGCAAGGTAAGTGTATCGGAGAACCTGGACAATCCCGGCTTTTATTCGGTAAGCATGGCTGTCAGTCCCCACTTCCAGGTTGAAGGTCTCGATGTTAACCTGTCACTGGTATCACAAATGCCAAAGGAGAAAAACTAAACAGGAGTCAGTTGTAAGCATTCAGCCCCACCTGTCCACCCCGCATGGGGAAGGCAGACGGGTACTTTTAACCTGTGAAGCCATTTTACAGGCTAAAAGCTGACCGCTGAGTGTTATTAAAAACTTAACCACATATAACATATACAAAGGAGTATAACATGGCATTATCAGGCAGCATGACAATTGAGGGCATCAAGGGCTCATCCGCGGTAAAAGGCAGAGAGGGGTCCATAGAAATTCTTGGCGCCAGCCACAATATTAATATTCCAACAGACCCCCAAACCGGTAAGCCTACCGGCCACAGGCTTCATGGTTCCATGGTTATTTCCAAAGAGCAGGATAAAGCCTCCCCCTCTCTTTATGAATGTTTGTGCGAAGGCAAGCTCATAAAACAGGTTTCTATATCCTGGTGGGAGAATAACGAAGCCGGTTCAGAGGAAATTTACTTTGAAACCTCATTGAAAAATTGTCAAATTTCTTCAATCAAAACCTGCCTGCCCAATATTAAAGAGCCTGGCAGCGAGGGCAAGGTACACCAGGAAGAAGTATCCATCCGCTACGAAGAAATCACCTGGCTTGCCAAAGACGGCAACCAGAGCTATACAGACTCCTGGACAGACAGATAACGCCTTTCCGTATATACGCAATTAATTGTGTATATACGGAAACGATATAATGACCGAAGGTCTTTTTGAAAAAATTACCGGGCATTTTGCCGACGAGCAGGCGGTTAAAGATGTCAGCCCCTCCAGGCGCAGGTTCAAAAGCATCTGTGACTACCTCAACAGGCTTCTTAACACCCGTCAAGGCAGTCTGGCTCATCTGCCCGACTATGGTATGCCGGATTTAGCTAACTTATACCGCAAGCTGCCCGCAACCATGAATGATCTCCGGTTGGAAATTACCACCCTCATTCAAAAATATGAACCCAGACTAAAGCATGTTCAAGTCAAACCTCTGGACTTCCAACCATTAAATTTTAAAGTCAATTTCGAAATTACCGCTGTATTAACTACTGGTGAGCCACTTAAAATGGAGACTTCCATTTCTCCTACTGGCGCTGCTACCAGCATTTAGGCGAAGACCAATAATGGATTTTATTCAATATTTTGACGAGGAAATGCGCTACCTGGCCACAGCGGGTAAAGACTTCTCCAGTAAATTTCCCGAACAGGCCGGCTACCTTAATTTAACATCATCAGAGGACAGAGACCCTTATGTGGAACGTTTAATGGAGTCTTTTGCCTTCCTCACCGCGCGCATAAGACAAAAGCTCGATGATGACCTGCCTGAGGTTACAGAACCCCTGCTGGAGCTGGCAGCACCGGGTTTCTTATCCCCTCAACCATCACAGGCTATATTACAATTTGGCTGCCGGCCGGGCATGCTGCAAAGCGCTTACAGCATTCCAAAGGGCACAGAGGTACTGTCCAACCCTGTAGGAAGCGCATATACCACCTGTCATTTTAAAACCCTGAATGAGGTAAACATCCTACCCTTAAATATCACAGACTTTAAGCAAACACATGACAGCGCCCAGGGCCACGGCATGGAGTTTATATTTACCTGTGAAGCAGGCATTGAGGTATCCAGTCTCCAGTTGGATACCCTTCCAGTTTATATTGAAGGGGACAGCGCCCTGGCATGGGGTATATATGAACTGTTGACTAAACATATCACCTACTCATTCATAATTGCCAACGGCAGCAAGGTGCCATCCAACCCTGATGGTTTTAAGATCAAAGCCTGTGCCTTTCCCCCTCATCAGGATAATGCTAGTCATCTTCAACCGCTAAGAGATTTCTTCAGTTTCCGGGATAAATTCCGCTACATAGAGTTTACCGGCTTAAAGGCTCTTCGCCAGGCCAAATCTGGCAATTGTTTTTCCCTGGTAGTATATGTAGACGTTCCCTCTGCCCTGCCCCAGGGCCTGGCAAAGGACAACTTCAGATTATACACCACACCCATAACCAATGTGTTTGAACACACAGCCGAACCAGTAGACTTAAACCATCATCAATTTGAATATAAAATTACACCCAAACAAGGGGATTCTTACCATATAGTAGATGTAAAAGGCGCCCTGGGTATAGATAAAAATACCGGTGACAAATCCCTTTATGTGAATTTTTCTGATTTCCGTCATAATACCGGCAGCAAGTCCGGCCAAAAATACAGCGGCTGCTATAAAATCAGAAGGGAGTGGCTCAGCGATTCCGATCAATCTATTCATATAAGCATTGCGTCCCCGGCAGACACACCCCCCAGACCCCAATACCTTTCCCTGGATTTAATTTGCAGCAATGGTTCCCTGCCCCGGGAGCATATAGCTATTGGAGATATATGTAACCCGCCCTCGGGGTTTCCAGATTTCATCTGGTTTAAAAACATTACAAGGCCTACACCCCCTCTAAACCCTCCCCGGCACGACAAATACATTTGGAAAATTCTTTCTATTTTGAATATGAATATTAATTCCATAGTATCGGAGGGTGTATTAAAAGAGGCTTTGACCCTTATAGACTGGGAGCAGAGCCAGGGCAGCCGTCATATAATTAACAGCATCAAAGCGGTATCCAGTACAAATAAGACAAGCCTTAAAGGCGGACGGCTGTATAATGGGGCCCAGGTGTTTATTACTATGACTGACAGTGCTTTTACCAGCCATGGAGAGGCTGATGTATTCGGTAATATTATAAACCAGTGGCTGTCAGGCTATGTAACAATAAATTACATGGTGTCATTAAAATTAAAATTTACACCTTCGGACAAATATCTTGAATGGGAACCAATTACAGGGCTATGCCAGGCAGTATAATAAATGAGCTGTTTGAGGAATGCGGTTCCTTCAACTTTTTCCAGGCTGTCAGCCTCCTGGAAAGGGAATACTGTCACCCAGGCCAGGTGGGTCAGGCCACTGGCAAAAATAATCTGTTTTTTCAAACCGATAACTCTCACGCTTTCCCTAAAAGTGATATATCATCTATTGATATAACTCCGGACAATGTTCTCACCATGCGTATGGCTTTTTTGGGTCTTTATGGTATATGTTCTCCATTGCCTGCTTATTTTTCCGACCCTCTGATAACAGAGGAGGGCTCTCAGTCAGCATTGAGAGCTTTTCTGGATATTTTCGGCCACCGGGTTTATGCCCTCTTCTACCGCGCCTGGAAAAAGTACCGCCTGCAGGCTCAGTGGGTGGAGGGGCCTAATCCTGTACTGGATATGTTCCAGGGCCTGTTGGGTCAACAGTCAACGGCTCCCGGTTCAAACAAATTACAGTTTATGACCTCATACATAAACCGTACCCGCTCAGCGCGCAGTCTGGAGGACCTGCTCAAAGGTTATCTGCGCACACCACATGTAAAGGTTCTTCAATTCATAGCCAGATGGTTAGACAACCCCAACAAGGTTGCCCTGGGTCAAAGCCCATACCGCCTGGGAGGCGATACAGTACTGGGTCACAGCATACAGCACGTCGGCGCTGCCTTTCGAGTAGAAATAGGCCCTCTTCCCTATGATGAATACAGTAAGTTTTTACCCAACAGCTCAGGTAAGCACAACGAGGCTGAGAGTTTGTTAACCAGCCAGGTAAAAGACTTGATAAAGGGTTTTTTGCGCGACCCATTGGATTTCGACATTATGGTATATGTTAACCATGATGACCAGGCTCCTGCCGGACTTGGCGATGATAGAACCCGGCTTGGCGTATGCACCTGGCTGGGCCAGGTGCCAGCAGAACACGTAGGTGTGAGACTGGCCGGCTGAGGGCCCGCATCCGGTAAATTTTGTAAAACTCTCTATTTTTGGTAAGTTTCATGTTGCATATTGCAACGTTATGTTGGCTACTAGTAAAAAACAATAGAAAGTTGTGAAAAGTGACTATGTTATTAGAATGGAAAGCTCTGCTTTGCATTCTAATAAACTGATGGAGCATATCCCAACTGTCATCCTGAGCGGAGACGAAGGATGTGAGAATGCTCATCAGACATAATCGAATCCCATGAATAAACCCTACCTTTCTAAATCCCAATACCTCAAAGGCACGCAGTGTCCCAAACTGCTGTGGCTCAGTATTAATGAGAGCGATACGGCAGGACCCTTTGACCAAGTTTCAGAGTGGCGCCTGATCATGGCCGGGCACCTAAGGCAGCTGGCTCAAGGCTTATTTCCGGGCTGTAAGTCCATTCCCCAGGAGTACGGGCATCATGAAGAGGGGTTGGAATTTACCGCCCGGTGTGTTAAGGATAATGCCCCGGCTATTTTTAAGCCCGCTGCCTCCGGGGGGCACATATTCAGCCATGCTGATATTTTACGCCGTGTGCCTGGCAGGCGTAAGATATGGGACCTGTATGAAATTAAAATGAGCACTGGGGTTAAAGAGCCCCATATTACCAGTGCCGCTCTGCAGCGTTTTTGTTTCGAAGAGGCAGGTTACAATTTAAGGCACAGCTTCCTCATGCACGTTAATACACACTATGTGCACATGGGCAATATTAAAACTGATCAGTTACTGTTGCCCCAAAACATTACCGACCGGGTAATGGCTGATATGAAAGGCATAAAGGGCAGAATCAGTAATTTTATAAAGATTTTAG
>CAZRWX010000252.1:0-4808 GCA_964603925.1 uncultured Bifidobacteriales bacterium
GACAAGCTGGAATGACTTTTTGGGGCTTTTTTGAGAACTCCTTACTGTCGAGTAAATTATCGATATAAAAAATGGGAGCAAAGCGACACCCTAATTCAAAATACTAAATGCTAAATCCCAAATCCCAAACAAATTCGAAATTCAAAATCAAAAATTCAAAACAATAAAGACAAAAATTCGAAATTCAAAATTCAGTTTTGAGTGATGTGTTTAATTGTTTGATTTAGAATTTTGAATTTCATGACCGGAAAGCAGGTTTTACCTTAAATTCTCTACTTTCCGCTATTGTTTAGAATTTGGGATTTGGGATTTTGAATTTTTTTTTGTTTGGGATTTAGTATTTTGAATTTTCTTATTTGTTTGATTTAGAATTTAAAATGCTCATCGGGCAATATTAGGACTGCACCCTAAATAATCATTGAATATCGTTCAAAAATGTGGGAATATTGATTTAAACGGGTACACTCTTAATGGCAGATAACAAAAACGATAAAGACGAACTCGAAGAACTACTCAATATGGAGTTTGACGAGCTTGATGACCTGGATTTAGTCGATGATGACAAGCCCAAACTCGTAAAAGCTCCTCCAAAAAAGAACCCCTTTGTAATACCCGCCACCCCCAAAGGCAAAGAGGGCTTTGCGCTGCTCAAGGAGCATCCATTTCTTAAAAAGCTCGATGATGACTTAATTAAGGATAAAAACGCCCTCCCCACGGGCACTCCCTTAAAAAAGACCATCAGCCAGATATCAGTAACCGACCGCTCTAAAACATATAAATCCAATGTAGTGGAGGACTACCAGCACGCGATCTCTATGGTGGAGAGGATATACATCACTCTGGCCAAAGGCCATGTTATCAACCACTCAGAAATTCAAGCCCTGGTTAACGATTTTTTTAAAATATTCATAAATGACCGGTGTATACTGCTGGGCCTAAGTATTTTACAAAAAGATCAGGAAGATTACTTATATCAGCATGCCGTTAACGTATGCCTGCTCAGCCTTAATATAGCAACCGCATCCGGGTTCTCAGACAGGCAGGTAGTAGAAATCGGCGAAGCCGCCCTCTTAGCCGATGTTGGCATGATGAAAACTCCAGATTATATCAGGTCAAAAAACGGCAAATTGAACGAAGAGGAGTTTTACGAAATCCGCAAACACCCCATATTGGGCATTCAGCTGCTTGAGAAGGTGCAAAACTTACCCGATCGTATTGCGTATGTTTCTTATCAACACCACGAAAGGGACACCGGTGCAGGCTACCCTAAGGGTAGGATAGGCAAACTGTTACATGAATATTCCAAAATTATAGCCATAGCCGATATTTTTGAAGCCATGACCAGCAAGAGGGCTTACAGGCCCGCCATGCACCCCCATATTGCGCTGGTCAATATTATTAAGATGGCAAAAATTAATCTGCTGAACATGAAGAATGTGCAGAATTTTCTTCAATTTACATCCCTGTATCCGGTTGGCTGCCTGGTCAAGCTTAATTCCGGCAACATTGCCAAGGTTATACAATCCAACATGGAGGATATAGAGTGCCCCATAGTTACAGTTCTCACCGATGAGGAAGGCCGTATTTTTACAGAAATCAAATTCTTCCAGATAGACCTGGCTATTAAAAAGAATTATAAGATAGTGTCTCCTGTTGACGCTGCCACTGTACCACAGAATAGTTTTATGGATGGTTTTTAGAGCGGTGATACTTTGGGGTTTAGTTCCCCAAAATGCATCTACAAAGCTTTAGCTGCTTAACGAGAAATACACCCTGGTTCAGGTCTAAATAGCATAGAGACACTTATATTTTTATTGAGCCGCAGAGGGCTGCGCCATTCAGCGCAGGCGAAGAGCACGAAGAATTCTTTGTGTCCTTCGCGACCTTCGCGACCTTCGCGACCTTCGCAATAAATCAATAATTTAAACCAGGTACTTACGGAGAGTGGATATAATATGCACTTTTTTAAATGGTTTAGTTAAAAAATCGTTCATACCTGACCTAAGCGCTCTGTCTCTGCTGCCGTCTAAAACATTAGCAGTGAGGGCCACAATGGGTGTATTAACCCCACTGTCACGAATTTTGCGGGTAGCCTCATAACCATCCATATTAGGCATGAGGCAATCCATTAATATTAAACTGTATTTGCCTGTCTGGGCCAGGTCCAAAGCCAGGAGACCATCGGAAGCCTCATCACATGGTAAGGAGCATTTTTCCAGAAGCTTGACCAGCACCTTACGGTTAATGCTGTTATCATCCACAACTAAAATTTTGTAGTCACCAGAGAATAATTCGTCAGGAGGTTTATTCTTAATAATATCCGTACGCTTTAAGGCTGCCTCTAAGGTCTCATTTTTGCCCAAACTTTGTATACAATTATAAAGCTGCAGACGTTTAAGAGGCTTGGAAAGACACATAAAATAACCATCACCCTCCAGAGCTTTGCCTTGCGAACGTTTTGACTTGGTGAACAGGCCCACAAAGGGCAGATCCTCAAGTTGCGGGTCTTCTTTTATACTACCCACGACCTGGGAATACACGCTTTGTGACGGGTCTGAATAATCAACAAAAACAACCTGGTATGGCTTACCATTTTCAAAGGCCTGTGTTAAGATGTGCCTGGCCTGGGTTATGTTATCTGAGTGGTTAAGCCGCCCCCCCCACTGTTTGAAAACCTGATGTAGATGACTTACCATGGGAGCGTTATCGCTTATTAACAATGCACGCACATCCGTCTGCATTTGTGATAAATTAATATTGGAGTCAGTGTCCGGAGCTTTTTGCGGCTCCTCCAGATAAACGGTAAACCAGAACAAGCTCCCCTGACCCTCTTTGCTATTAAACCCTATTTTACCGTCCATAAGCTCACACAGCATTTTGGCAATAGCCAGGCCCAAACCAGTACCCTCATGAGAGCGGGTTGAAGATATATCTGCCTGGGTAAATGGTTTGAATAGAATATGTTTGATATCATTGGAGATACCAACCCCAGTATCTTTTATTTCAAACTTTAATTTTAGAAATGCCTTTTCCTCATTATTGATTTTAAGTACTCGCCGCTTTTCCAGTTTAACGTCGATTCTTATACTGCCTTCCCTGGTAAACTTGACAGAATTTGAAACTATATTCAATAATATCTGCCGCAGCCTCTCAGAATCTCCCAGCGCCATAACCGGCACATCCGGGGAGATGCCGGCAGTTATTTCCAGGCCCTTTTCCTGGGCCTTCACAGCAATAAGATCTGTAACAAATTCAATTGCATCATGCACGTTAAAGTCAGCCTTCTCCAGAGTTAACATGCCGGCCTCTGCTTTGGAAAAGTTTAATATATCGTTAACTATGGATAAAAGACTATCACCGGATGTTTTAATTGTATCCACATACTCCTGTTGTTCATCTTCCAGCCGGGTGTCAGCCAACAGCTCCAACATACCGAGCACACAGTTAAGCGGAGTGCGTATTTCATGGCTTATATTGGAAAGGAACTCACTTTTGGCAACCGTAGCCGATTCAGCTTTCATTTTCATTTCGCGAAGATACTCTACCATCCTCTGCAGCTCACGTGTACGCTCTGACACTTTTGACTCCAGCATATACATCTGCTTTTCAATTTTCTGGTTAAGGTCCCACTTGGTAATAAGAGATAGTGTGGTCTGTTTGATAGTTACGCTATCAAACGGTTTTTTGATGAAGAGTAGACGATCGGTTTTGCCAAGTGTTTTAAGTATTTGGTTCCAGGTATAGTCTGAATAGGCCGTGCAGATAACCATTTCTATTTCCGGAAAGGTCTCCCATATTTTCTTAATAGTTTGAATACCATCAATACCTGGAGGCATGCGGACATCCATGTAAATCACCGAATAAGGTTCCCCCATTAAGCTGGCCTCTTTTACCATGCTGATGGCTTCTTCGCCCTGGTAGGCATCGTCTACCTTATAAATGATGCTGCTTGCTTCATCAGTTGTGATAGTATTATCGCCGCCTTCCGGGAAAATATCCCGCTCTAATTGCTCAAGATTTTCGTCCGTAACAATACTGGCAGAAAGTATTTTTTTAAAATCCTCATGAATAGCCGGATTGTCATCGACAATTAATAAACGGCGGCTGTTAGCTATTATAGACTGGGAGTTTGCCATTTAATTAAGCCTCCTCCGATGTGGCTGGTTGACTTAGGGGGCTTTTGAGACATTTATTAATGGTTGCCATGTAATCGGCTCTTCTAAATGGTTTTTTTAGAGACCCTGCAATAGATTTATATTTTGGAAATTCATTGGTGTATTTTTCATCGTCCAGATACCCGCTTATAATAAGGACCTTAACAGGGAAATTTAAAGTATCCAGAGTGGCCAATGCGTCCAGACCGTTCCAATTAGGCATAGCCAGGTCACAGATTACCAGGTCGAACCTTTTGCCCATTATTATTTTGTCTATACCTTCTTCGCCGTCCCGTGCAATTTCTATTTCATGGCCTGCTTCTACCAGGAACTCCTTTTGAACATTGATTACAAAATCATCATCGTCGATAATAAGAATTTTAGCCAAAATTACCACTCCAGAAAGAAAAATCTTTCAATTTATATTTAACCAGAAGGTGGACGTGTCCGCACCAAAATGGCGCAATAAGACCCGTTAACCAACCTGGCACCTATCTGGTTTTGTTCAAAATAGGCGATTTTAGCTCCAAGTCATTCCAGCTTGTCCGGAATCAAAATACAGGACTTGCTAAAATAGCCTGTTTTGGACAAGTACTAATTAGTATCTGTCCAAAATGGTAATAAAAATTCACCACAGAGACGCAGAGGACACAG
>CAZRWX010000253.1:0-4728 GCA_964603925.1 uncultured Bifidobacteriales bacterium
GTGCTGCGGCTGGTGCTGCCATGGGAGAGGGTGCCTGCGAACCTTTACCCGCCAACCTGGCGGCAGCATTACGCAGGGTGGTAATCATTACATCCTCAAGCTGGCAGTTGCGGCAGTCGTCCAGGGCAGATTTCTCAATTTCCCCAGTCTCCACATTTACCAGCCTTATGTTAGCGGAGAACAGAGTGCCCACCCTGTCCACACTGCCCACGACCATAAACTGAACCCCCAGAAGCTGACCTACTTCAACAGCGCACTCGCTGGAGGTACAGCCGGTGAGCTGGAACTTCTGCTCTTTTAATATTTGATCCATCTGACTGCGCTCTATGACCTTAAAGCTGCCGGTATTAAAAAGCTCTGTGCGCAGCCTGTTGGTAAGGCCCGCTATCTCAGTGGCGGAGACGCCGTTGCCTTCCAGGTCCATAACGGCGATATTGGGGATTTCGACCTGTGCAAGAAGAACACTGGAAAGAAAAAATATAACGAGCAGAAGATTTAATATACGCATATGCATGAATTTAGGTAAAAGCCCGCTGGAATTAAACTGAAATAAGGGTTCTGAAAAAAAGCATTTAAAGCCCAATGTCTGATGAGCATTCTAACAAAGGTAAGACACGCTCCATCAGTTTGTGAGAACGGCCTTCACTTCCGTTCTAACAGAACGTTTTGATTTTAACATTCCTAAACCAGGATAGCAATTACAGACAAATTTTTGTTCGGAAATACCTTCCCATGGAATCCCTCCACAAATCGGGGATTAAATCCTGGGGGACGGGCACTTTGCCCATGGCAACAATAATGTTATGTTTTCTTCTGAAGAATCTCTCAGCAGGCTTACTTTCACCTTTAAATTAATTGTAAAATAGAGGGGAATTAGTGCCAAAGGCATATTTTAAGAGATTTTTGATTTTAAAAAAAAGGATAAACTAATGGTTGACTTAAGTACCACATACCTTGGCCTCAAGCTTAAAAACCCTGTTATAGCGGGCAGTTCAGGCCTCACCAATTCCCTGGGTACCATTAAAACCCTGGCAGACAATGGTGCCGGCGCAATTGTGCTTAAGTCCATTTTTGAGGAGCAAATCCTGGCCGAGACAAACCAACAGGTCCAGGCTGCTCATATAGAAGATCACCCCGAGGCCTATGACTACATCAACCGCATGGCCCAGGAGCACAGCATTGACCGTTACCTGAACCTTATAGATCAGGCCAAAAATTCAGTCAATGTTCCCGTTATCGCCAGCGTTAACTGCCTCACCGGCGGCGACTGGGTCACATTTGCCAAAAGGCTGGAGGCAGCGGGCGCCGATGCCCTGGAGCTCAATATTCTCCTCACAGATTTCTGGCAGAACGATTCCCAGGCTATTGAGGCCCAGTATCTCAACATTGTAAAAAAGGTAAAGAGCGTTCTGAAAATACCCCTTTCCATTAAGATAAGTTCCTTGTTTTCCAATATCCCCCAAACGGCCCTGGATTTAACCAAAGCTGGGGCTTCGGGCCTGGTACTTTTTAACCGTTACTGGAGCCCGGACATCGACCTTAAATCACTCACTATTACAGGGGGCAATATTTTCAGCACCCCTGAGGAGGCCAGCCTCCCTATTCGCTGGATAGCGCTTCTCAATGATTCAGGCGTCTGTGACCTGTGCGCGTCCACGGGCATCCACGACGGCTACTCAGCTGCCAAATGCCTGCTGGTCGGCGCTAAAGCAGTGCAGGTTTGTTCCTCACTGTATAAAAACGGCATGGAGCAATTGGGAACCATTATCTCCGAACTGGAGGATTGGGCCGCCAAGCGCGGCTACAGCAGCCTGGAAGCCTTCCAGGGTACCCTTGCACCCTGCAGCCCGGCGGAAAAAAGGCTCTTCGGCCGCTCCCAGTTTATGAAATACTACTCCTCTGGGGAATAGACATACCCCAACCGCTAATCACTCCACCCTTCGACTTGGCTCAGGGTGACCGGAGTCTGACACCATGGTTGAGCGGAATGACTGGCTGGAAATACTTCTGGAAAAATTTTACAATAACCCAAATAACTAAAATTTCAAAAGTTGGGATTGATGATTCTTGACATTTGGGCAAAATAACCTTGTAATTTTGCCCAAATTATGATTACAAATTCATAATGAATTATGTGGACTTCCTTTAATTATAGCGGTATAATTGACTAAAGGAGTATAAATGGTAACTCGTTTCATGCCCTTTAAAAAAGAGGGTATCCAACAGTACATCAGCGAGGCAAAGCGGTATAAACCTTTAAGCCGCAGTGTGGAAAAGCTGGTAATTAAAAAGGCCCACGAGGGTTCTCGGGCCGCTGTGCGCCGTTTGGTGCAGAGCAATCTGCTCTTTGTTATTAAAATTGCGTTCAAGTATCAAAACCAGGGGCTGGATGTCCCCGATCTTGTCAGTGCCGGTAACTTCGGCCTTATAGAGGCCGCACAGCGTATCGATCCCAAAAAAGACAACAAGTTTATTACCTATGCAGTCTGGTGGATCCGCCAAAGCATCCGCCATGCCATCTTTAGTCAAGCACGCGTTATCCGCCTGGCCAGCAACAAGGAGGAGAAGCTGCGCGTCCTTTACAAACAGGGCATCCCAATCAAAAACTATATCGGCGGTTTCGGCCCCGACTGGCGCAAGCTTATGGAGACCACAGGTGACAGTGTTAGCGAGCTCATGAGTATTATCCAGCTTGCCGAGGCACCAGTCCGGTTAGACTCTTTAGATTCTGACGAAGACAAAAGCAATTTATTGGATTTACTCGGCTCCAACGAGGAGAACCCCGAATTCATTTACCAGGATCGGGAAAAAAACGATCACTTAATAAAGGCCACCCGTCAGCTTAACGACCGGGAGAGCATGATAATCCATGAGTATTTTGGCCTGGGCAACTCAGCCTGCGCCAGCCTTGCGCAAATTGGTGAAGCCATCCACCTCTCTAAAGAGCGCGTTCGCCAAATAAAGGATGAGGCACTGGCCAAGATGAAAACCATACTCAACCACCAGTACTCATACCTGACCGCCTAGCTTACGCCGGCGCCTTGTTATACTTGTCAATACCATAAACACCAAGTATCTCGCCAAAGTAGATACGGTGATAGTCTTTTTTAGGATAATGTTTGTCTGTATCCTTATCCAGGAAGTTGGCTGAATCCATGTCCTGGAAATACACCTTTTTACATTCAAATACCAGCTCGGCCTGTTCAAAACAGGGGGCCTCTACCAGATGAGATTTGCACAGGGTAAGAGAGGTTTGGCTTATTTTATCGCCTTCGCGGCCTGAAGTACTGCCCAGGGTTTGCAAGTCTTTTTTGTGTTGAGGCCCAAAGCCGCTTACAGTAAAATTGTCATTGGCCTCCATAAAACCATAGGTGTGACGGCAGGGGCGAACTACCACCTGCAAAAAGGGCCGCGCCCACATACCACCCAGACTGCCCCAGGCAATAGTCATGGAGTTGGAAGCCCCCATAGTGCCCGCTGTAAGCGCATACCAGTGGTTGAGCCAGGCATCCACAGGATTAATATTCAAATTGTTTGCCTGGATAATTGAACGTTGGGACATGTAACACCTCCGGTTGAAAAAATATGGTGGGCGATACTGGATTTGAACCGGTGACCTCTTGCATGTGAAGCAAGCGCTCTAACCAACTGAGCTAATCGCCCTTGTTTTTATTATAGCAATATTAGAGTAAATAAGAGGTTATTTTCTCACGAAGAAATTGCAGAGCTTGCCTGGCACGTATCATATAAATACAGCCTCTAAGAGCCCCCCCGATCAGGTCCCCGCTCCCGTCTGGCTGCGGGGCCCCTTTACGTTGAGAGCCGCTTTGTGCCGAAAAAAGCAAGAATAGCAGACCTGCCGGCCATATACAGGTGTATGCAGGTAGGCAGCATGGCGCTGACCCCCATAATAATGCCGAAATATATATTGCGAACATTGTCTACAGGGTGCTGCAGGGCAATTAAAGCCCGGCTCCTGTAGGCGTCGTTCCTGTCTGACAGGGTCTCCTTGACGGGCTCTGTCAGGCTGACCAGCCAACCGGAAAAGGAAAAAACAAAAAGCACCCAGAATGTGGCCAGAACAGCAATTATCAGGTCAAAAGAAAGATGGCTTACAAAATTGAACCCGGAAGTAGCTTTAAGCGCCCGGCGGATGATGTAAACGGTGACAAAAAAGGAGAGACTGTCAAACAAGGCACCCAGAATACCCACAGGCACCTGTACTTTAAAATAGAACCTGGTCTCCTCCCCAAAAACAGCCCCGGGAAAGGCTGTAAAAATACCCCACCAGTAACAGCCTACATTGAGAATTACAAAAAAGAAGAATAGCCGGAGATAAAAATATGAAACCTGTGGACGCTTACGGGTGTAGTAATCGTTTAGACGGCACAAGGCCGCCCGCCATTCGTGAAATACAGGATGCATGGTTCTTTTATTATAAAACTTTTTTTATACAAATTCCTATTACATGTGTTTTTAATATAATAACGAGTGGAATTAACCATGAGATAAGATCGCGCATATTAGACTTTTTTACCTGTGTTCTTTCGTGAATAAAACGCCCATTTTTACATATAGCAAATTCCTGTTTAGCAATCTAAACGAAGGCAGTTACCATTTATGGGCTGCAGTACCAGATCTTACAACTGTCATGGAAGGCGCGGATGATAATAGGATAATTGCAAATATCAAAGATGACAAATCAATTAGTCTTAACATTATACTTAA
>CAZRWX010000254.1:0-4719 GCA_964603925.1 uncultured Bifidobacteriales bacterium
TAAGCGCACATGAACTCCCGGCGGCTTTCCTGGGAATGATACCGGGTCATGCAATCTTCGGAGATTTTAGTCATATTGGGTTTTAAACCGGGTTTAAGGAGATCGGGGAAGGCCACAATATTGGTGTCACCGGGTAACTCCATTTTCTGGAAAAGCTCCCGGTAGCAGCCTTCTATGGCGGTGGTATCTTCATCTTTTACAAACTGGCGGGCAATGGAAATTTTGAAGCCTAATTTGTGCAGCTCTTTAAGTGTGTATATAGTCAGGCGGAAATTGCCTTTGCCGCGGCCCATATCATGCTTGGCCTCGTCAGCATGGTCGATGCTTACACGGAAGGCTAATGGATGAGGTTTTTTTAGGAAAAGTCTAAGGTCCGCTAACCTTTGGGATAAAGGTTTTGTGCCGTTGGTTAAAACCATACAGGGCCTGTGCTCCAGGGCGTAGTCCAATATCTTCATCATGTCCTTAACCACAAAAGGCTCCCCGCCTGTAAAGGAAAACTTTTTTACTCCCAGTACCCGGGCTTCATCAATTAGTGGCTTGGCATCGTCGAAAGTTATGCGCTCCAGACGGTTGTCTCCGGGTTTGGAATCCTCAAAGCAGAAAGAACAGGATAGATTACACACTGTGCCCGTATGGAACCACAATTCTTTTAAAGCGTGGGGCTGGATATAACCGGGTAATGATTTTTTATCGAGCTCATTGTCTACTATTTTGGCTGTTTGGTCACTCTCTGTGGAGGTGGCTTCTACCTCTTGGCAACAGCACCCGCTGGCCGGGTTACAGGCTTTGTCCTCAAAGGGCAGGCTCTGACCGCAACAGTCAAAAATACCCAGGTGAATACTCCAGTTTCCGAAAAACTCAAAATGGGGAGCATAACGGGACTCCTTGAGTATGCGGTAGGTGTTGCCGCATACAGCAAAGCGTTTACGCTTTTTTATAGTGTGCTCTTTGTCCAGTACAAACTCAGACTCCTGTTGTGGTACTGTACCCTTATATATTACAGACTGGCCGTAGTCCTCGCAGTCGGGCTCCAGGGCGGGTATTTTAAAAAGCCTGTAGGTGGCTGAGTAAAAGTTAACTGGTGCTATTTTTTTTTGTATCTCCTCGTTATCCACAGTTATGTGACTGTCTTCTACCAGGCGGGGATCGTTGAAACCGCATTTGCGGGCCAGGTGTAAAAAGTCGTTCCAATAGAGGGCGCCACTCAGGCACTCACCATAAAGTATGGGGTCATCTTTGAGTTTCGGGTCAATTCTCCTGTCTGCGTATACATCGGAGAAATAGAGCTCCCCGCCGGGTTTAAGCAGGCGGTAGGCGCCCCTTATTACTGACTCTTTGTCGGGGGACAGGTTTATTACGCAGTTTGAAACAATTATATCGAAGCTGTTGTCTTCCAGATTAAGTTCATCCAGACCTTCGATGTAGCCTTGTTTAAACTCAATGTTTGGTTTTTCATAGCCAAATTTTTTTGTATGGTAGCCAATGTATTTATTTGCTACGGCTAACTGTTCGGAGGTCATATCTACACCCAGTACATAACCATCGGCACCTACCAGTTTAGAGAATACAAAGCAATCCCGCCCGGCGCCAGAGCCCAGATCCAGCACACGCAAGCCCTTTAACAATGTGGGTGTAACCAGACCGCAGCCGTAAAAACGGTTGTGGATCTCGTCATGAATATCGGCCATTACGCTTTTTATATGTGGTGGGTAGTTTGTGCCCGCACAGCAGGCATTGGTTTTAAGGTCTTTTGACCTTTTTAGAATTTTCCCGTAATATTCTTTTACCTGATCACGCATAATGCCCCTGAAACCGACAAATTCTTACTTTTAGTCAATTTACTGTTAATTTCCATACAAACCCAAAATAGATAATAAAACCCAAATATAAGTGCGGGCTATGATCCTAAAAGCATCATGGGCTGAAAGGTTGGGAATCATAGTTTCTTTTCATAATACAGGCAGTAAAGGTCATTCATGTCTGATTTACCTGTAAATTTCCGGCTGAAGAAGGAAATCATTAAGTAAATGACTTTAGAGAACCTTTTAAAAAAACCGGCTTGCCATTTGTAATTAGCAACATCGGCTCCTCCCCATAAGAACGTCCTTTTGCCGTATTTGCCCAGGCGCAGGGACATTTCCACATCTTCCATTAAAGGTATTTTAGGCATCAGGCTAAAGTTTTTTGCGGCATCTGTACGCACGAACTGCACTTGATCTCCAAAGGATATGCCAAAAAGTCCCGCCCGCAGGTCATTGAGTAGCTCTACAAAGTTAAGGGCCGGGTTAGTTTCTGAAAACCGCTGTCCCACCGAACCCCCGATAATGTGCGGGTTGGTTTTAAAGGACTTTACTATTCTATCGGGTACGTCGGATGCTATTCTTGTATCGGCATGCAGTATCAGCGATACATCACCATGAGATACGTTTAGACCTGCCGCTATTTGCTGTCCCCGGCCCTTAGATGCATCAATGACATTTGCTCCTGCTTGTACAGCCATATCTCTGGAACTGTCTGTGGAGCCGCCATCTACCACTATTATTTCACCAGGGGGTGGCTTTAATTCTTTAAGATGATTTAGACAACCTTCCAAAAATGAAGCGGAATTTAAGACAGGTATTATTATGCTGTATGTTTTGGGAAGATGCGCTGATTGCCAGAATTTATTACTGCGGAATATGTAAGTATTTTCCCAAATCAAAAACATAAAAAAGGGCAGCCACTGAGCCACTTGATATGGTATGGGTTGATGCCACTGGCCGGTCTGCGCAAAAACTTTATCTGCTATAAAATACACACCCATAGTAAGGCTGAGTACACCCCATGACCATCTGGGGTATAGGCATATAAAGGGTAAAATCCAGGCTATATACCACAAATGTACAGTAGGGGAGAGTATCAGGAGGGTTGAGAAAACCGCGCCCACTGCCCACAAAGGCCCTGCTCGCTGGCGTTTAAACCAAATTATTAAATATATACATCCGAATAAAATCGCTGTTATAACTGTGGCGGGTTCCGTTTTCCAAAACACCAGGCGAAGAAGACCATGAATTGAACCATTATGTGCCATTGAAGTACCAAAGGTCATAAGGGAGCGGAAAGTGTCTGCCGGGCTATTCATAATAAAGGGGATAAAGGGTATGAATGCAGAAATTATGAATATACCGGAATATTTAATATTCTCCCGCTTTATTATAAATGGCAAAGCAAGAGCTGCCAGATACTTGGCCTGAAAGGCCATGGCCAGCAGGATGAACATCCAAACCCATTTTTTTTGTGTATAACTGTAGAGTGCGGCCAGCATAAAAAATACCATAACGCTGTCCAGGTGCGCCTGCCCGGCGAAGCTGAGGAGTGTAATTGGATTTAAGCCGTAAAGTACAGCATAGCGGAGGTCCTGACCTCTGTGGGACAGTAGTAGCAACACTATAACCAGAATACCCATGTCGAACAGGATGAATATGAATTTAAAAAAAGTGTGGTTATAGCTAATACTGGACATTGCTGAAAATGCGTAGAGCATACCGGGAGGGTATATGGCGGTCATTTGCTTGTGATTAATGCCCTTCCAGTAATTACCCCGCAGCTCCGACAGGTTCTCATTATCCGGGGCAGTTGTATATGGGTTTATACCCGAAGCAAGAACTTTGCCCTCCCACAGGTACCGGTTGACATCATCACTTACCTGGAAGGGCAGCAAAATTGTCCTGCATATCAGAGCTGCTGCCATTATCCATAGTACAGTTTCTCTTTTGGAAATTTGTTTGGGCAGGGCGATAAAGTAATATATGCCCGCTGCCCAGGCTAAAGCATACACTATGAGAAAACTGGTAAAATGAAGATGGGGAGCTCCCAAACTGGCGATTGAGGCCCAGACAAGGCCCAGTATTATCAAAGAGAATGCTGCGTAAAGTCTTCTCTGAGGGCAGATATTTTTGCCGGATACGATTTTTGCTGAAAGTATCACTTGCCGTTCAGGGACCAGTCATAATCCATGTACTTAACCTTAACCTTTTTGGCGGATTGAATTTTATCAACCTCGCTTTTATTGAGAAATTTTATAATGAAGTTTAATTTCTCATCCTGGTTTTTACCAAAATCATCAGAGAACCACTTTAATATACTGCTGAGGTATATTGTCGCTTTGCCCTCCTTAATAGTCAGATTAAAATTCTTCTTAAGGGTAAAAAACAATTGTGCTCTTTGGGTCAGATGCTGTTCTACGGTTTCTTTATTAAAAGCTTTGTTATCTATATTGGGGCATCCTGTACTGGCGCACACAATGGCGAAATGAATGCGCGGCTCCTTTAACTGGGCTCTCAGCTTTTTATGTTCCATATCATTCAGGCTTATAATTTCTCCGGCCGCCCTCCAGCTTTTTTGGTCCCAGGGGTTCTCAATGTCTTTGATACTCTTAACCGGGTAGTTGTTAAGGATGAGCTTTACCGTAAAGGCATTATAGGCGTTTATCCAGAAGGCCAGTTTCTGCTCTCTGGAGTACTCATTTAAACTGGCCTTGCCCAGTTGGTCCAGGTATGTATCCAGGGCTTTTAGATCTTCGGTATTAGACTTAAGACCCGAATAATCCACTAAACCATTATTTACATATTTGCTCAGTAAAGTGTCCCAGGTGTCATGGGGTTTGGCAAATGATGTACTTAGCAGAAATAGCGCAGTCAGAATAATCTTGAAAATTTTCATTCGTTATTTACTCCT
>CAZRWX010000255.1:0-4717 GCA_964603925.1 uncultured Bifidobacteriales bacterium
CATCGGTTTGTTAGAACGCATCCGCCTAAGGCGGATTCGTTCTAATTAAAGGTATTGAAAAGCGATATTTTGAGAGTATAATTAAATAAAGGCCATTCTATTTTAAAAAGCGTAAATTACTAACAGGGGCCTCCAGTTTTTGAGGCTGCCACAATACAAAATCAGGTTCAAAGTACAATTGCGGCATCATTATTTTTTTTCATTAATAACCAATACTGCCAGCGGCTTTTTTCTAATCATTATGCCTGCAGTAGCCTTTATGCTGGTTTCCTGCCTTTCCGGCAATACTCCAGACAAGGATCGCATCCTATTTATGGGTAACAGTATTACATGGCACCCAAAGAAAACATCTGTTGATTGGCAAAATGACTGGGGCATGGCGGCCACGGCCAGAGACAGCGACTATGTCCATAAAACCATCAGCCTGCTCAGTGCGCAGGGAGTGAATCTGGAGCCTGGTATTGGTAAAGGTTTTTGTTCAGAATGCCAGGGCCTGATAGAGCAGCACATTACACATCTTCAGGAGATTAAGAACTTTAACCCTAAATACGCAGTGATACAGCTTGCCGAACACAGCTCAGACGAAGATATCCAAAACGGCCGCCTTAAAAACCAGTATGAAAGGTTATTGGCGGCCCTTGACAGCGCGGGGGTAAGCAAAGTTTTTTGTATCGGCTGCTGGGGTAATGATTCCGCCTGGACAAACAGCCGCAACCGGGAAATAAAGGCAGCTTTAATGAACTATCCCTTAGCTGTCTTCGTTGATATACAGGCCGCTGCAGCCAACAGTCAAAACTACGGTGATATACTTCATTTTTCTGACCCTGGTGTATTATGGCACCCCGGTAACAGCGGTATGAGAGCTATAGCTCAGTCCCTGGCACAGGAGATCCTCAGTGAATCATAGAGTTTCAAGCTGTTTTCGGTTAATGTTTTACCTGATCCTGGCTGTTGCTTTGTTTGTTCCCCATACAACCCAGGGTAAGCTAATGGTTACCAGCGCTGAAGCCAGAGCCTTTTTAGGAGGGCGTACGGGCAAGCTTGTTTATCTGAAGAACAATTCCCGGCAAATGTATTTTCTGGATTTCAGCGACAGCGTACTTGTAGAAAAGCAATTATCCCTCAAAGTGGGATGCCGCAACCCCATGATAGGCCCCAACGGCAACAAAGTTGTATATGAGTGGGCACAAACAATGTATTTAACGGATTTTGTGGAGAACAGCACAGCACCATCTATAGTTCACAGCACCATTTACCACAAGGGTATGACCATGGAGCCCAAATGGTGGACGCATGCTTCCACAGGCGACGAGTATATAATTTTTTCCACTGGTAATATAAGCGAATTCAAATTTCCTCAAACCTCCAGTGCGACATACATGCAAAAAATTATCAACCTTCAAACTTCGGGCAGCCCTGTTACACTTATGCCGTTTTTAATGGCAGGCGGGCGGTCTAAGAACGGTAAATGGGGTGCCACAGCCCATCACGCTGTAGGCATGTTCTCATTTTACCCCGATATGATAGAACAGGCATATTACGGCAGCACCAACTGGGGTATGGACACCACATTCGGCGCCTGCAATCCTTCCATAAGCCCTTCAAATGATCCCTCCCGTCAAAGCCGTATGATGCATCTTCATTCCGGAGTTCCAGGTGTTTTGAATGGCAGCCATTATGCCAACCATCAAGCAGTAGTTATACGTGACTGGCTGGACTCCAGCGCCTGGCAGCCCTTATGGGTTATGGGTCTCCCCGGCACGGGCTGCAACAATGACAGCAGCAACAACCTTTACTGGAGCTATCCGGAGTGGTCCACAGACGAGGATTATTTTACCGTAACAGGCTCAAAAGTCATCATTAACTGGGATGAAGCCGATCTTTATATAGTGCGCATAAACCTTGAAGGCGAAAGCCGTCTTCTTAAAATACTGGAGGGTGACGGTGTATATTATTACCCTCACCTATGGGTTAAAGAAGGCCAGCTCCCCGCTCACATTCAGATGAATGTTCATTCCCTGGATTTTACCAGCTTTATAAAAAATACCCTGGGGCCGCCACCGCAGGTTATATCAATCACCAACACTGGTGATGTACCTCTTCCACAGCTGGTTCTCAGTGTACTTCCCTCCTGGCTGAGTATAGAAATTCAAAATAACGGCACGGATTCAGCCAGGCTGATAAATACCATAAACCGAGACACTGTAGCTCCGGGGCTATATGACACAGTAGTCACAGTCAGCTTCGGTCAATTTACCGACAGCGCCCAATACTATGTCAGCTTTAAGTATATGGACCCGGTTCTTACCAGCCTGCGTCCCAGCCGCTTCACTGCGGTACTTCTGCCGGGGGATAGCCTTAAACTCAAGGCCACAGGTCTGGATCAGAAGGAGCAGATTCTAACTGACCAGCCTTCAGTCACATGGAGCGCCATTGACGCAGGCATTAATATTACAGACAGCGGACTGGTCACAGCACCGGCTGAGGCAGGCAGCGTGTACCGGGTACGGGGAGTCAGCGGTTCTATCGCCTGCACTACAAGAGTTGTGGTAACGGGCTATTACCTGAAACTTAATGTCGGCAGTGATATTGTATTTTCCGTACCTGGCTGGGAGTCTGACACCACTGTGCTATTGCAGAATTCTAGCAGCGCCCAACATCTGGACAACTCCCCTGACTCAGCCCTGGGCACCAGTCTATTTAACCGGCTGCAGTCCGTCATGGACCCGGCCCCGGATACAGCATACCTTACCTGCCGCCTGCCAGGCACCCGTTATCTCATCCCAAACCTGCCCAAGCGCAAATATCAGGTTATCCCCCACTTTACCAGCCTGGGCCGTCCCACATCTGTTGCTCCCGGGGCAGTTTCTTTTTCAATCCAGGGCACTAAGCTCCTCAACAACTTTATATTGCCACCCGACAGTGTTTCTCCGGCTGTACATATTCAGGCTTTTACCGCCCATGTTACAGATACATCAGGACTTTTCCTGGAGTTCCAGGGGGGCACTGCCCTGCCAACTACAGTTCTAAACGCGCTGGAAATCTACGATATTGGCACCCCGCCATTAGTGGTCACCTACCCCAACGGCGGCGAGGTTTTAACTCAGGGTGACACAATCAGCATAAACTGGGACACAGACAGCAACCTTATCCGCAGCTGCGGCATTCAAATCAGCGTGGACAGCGGCAGCGCCTGGCACCAGCTTAACCTGAACGGTAGCGTGGGCTACAACTCCGATGAGTGGGGAAATTTCTCCTGGATAGTGCCTGACAGCCTGGAGGGTGTAAGCACTTTATCCTCCAGGGTAATTATGAGCGTTTACGATTATTTTGGTTCGGCCACAGACTACTCAGACGCCACATTTACCATTGATGAGCGCCCAAACATGGTTCCTCGTCTAACCGCAGGTGACTGGTGTAATGTACATCATTGGGGCAACTACAATCTCACTGTTAAAATTAAAGACTCAGGCAATAATACTGAAAGCACTTATGCTCTGAATTTGAAAGATATCAGGGGAACAGTAATACACACTCAAGTTCTTGGGCCAGGAACTCACAGTCTCCACCTGCCAGCATTTACCGCCGGCATTTATTGGCTGACATTAAAAAACAAAAATGCCCAATATTCAAAGAAGCTGCTTTTCTTATAACAGTATAATAGAAGGTGTTGGTGTATACAATTAGATCTGTCCATAACAACTTATTTTACAACACTTTATGAAAAACTCCATGTAAATTCATGATAAACTCACGCTAGGGGGTTAGGGGGCGTCGCAATGTATTGACAGTCGAAAGCTTCTTCAAAGCCTTTTAGCGACCTGATTCTGGCTGTTTAACAGCAGCTTGACTGCCTGTATAGGCTTGTCGGTAACCTCGAAGGCCATAATGGTAATGCAATCACCCCTGGCTATTAGCCGGGAGGCTGCACCGTTCATGCAGATAATGCCTGAGCCGGCCTTACCCGCGATGGCGTAGGTCTCCAGCCTGGCGCCGTTGGTGTGGTCAACAACCTGCACCCTTTCACCGACTAGAATATCGGCCTCCTTCATCAGGGTGATGTCTATAGTGATGCTGCCCTCATAATGAAGATCAGCCTCTGTGACTGTGGCCCTGTGAATTTTTGATCGTAGCATTATGCGCATGTTGTTTACCTCAAGACTAAATAAACAAAAAAAGACCCTGAATGAAAAGGGGAGCAAAATAACGTTTTCAGCCAAAAAAGAGCAAGAAATAGCGATAAACCAATATTACCATTATTACAACCGGTTTAGGGCCTCGCTCCCGCTTTGAATTTACAGCCTGTGCCAGGATT
Organism: uncultured Bifidobacteriales bacterium; assembly: GCA_964603925.1. Taxonomy (GTDB): domain Bacteria; phylum Fibrobacterota; class Fibrobacteria; order UBA11236; family JADFYW01; genus CAZRWX01. The sequence goes on from CAZRWX010000255.1 coordinate 4,316, forward strand.
TTCAGAATTCTGTGAAAGCAATTGATACACCAGTTGAACTTTAAAAGTCTTTAAATCCGGGGTAAATGTATGCATCCTGTCTGGCGTACAATAAAAAAAGCCGGAATTGTTAACCTCCGGCTTTTAAAAACCATTTTTTATCTTTATAAACAGGGAGAACATAAAATTCAGCGATAATGTCATTACCTTCAGAGGAAAAACCTGCGCAGTCAGTCAAAGAGGAAGTCTAAGGCAAGTGTGCCTTTTAGACGGGGAATGTTTAAAAGCCAATGGAGTTGAAATCACCAGCGCAGGTCCAGCAGTCAAAGTTGAACAGTCGCCAGTCGTCCTCGTCCTTCGTCCTCGAAGGCTCTATAGCAGAATCTGTGGGTAAAAAACAACTATGAATATAGTGCCCTCTCC
>CAZRWX010000256.1:0-4648 GCA_964603925.1 uncultured Bifidobacteriales bacterium
TTTTGCCCTACCATCCCGACCTCACCCTGGTCGAATTTGCCGTGAATGGGGGTGGGCGTGAGGCGCTGGAGGGCATCATCACCAAGCTGCACCGCCAAAAACCGAACATGGCCATCGGGCTGGTGATTCTCGGCGTCACCAGCAACGGCACCACCTATGCTGCCAGCCCCAACGAGCGGGAGAACCATCTGGCGATGTGCGCCCATTATCAACTGCCCTGCTTCGACCTGGTCGCCGAGATCACCCGGATGGTGGGTGCCGGCCAGACGAGCCTCGATTCCATCTTCCCCACGGTGGGCGGAAACCGTGATGTCACCCATCCCAAGGTCTATGGCCACAAACTCTATTTTGAAATTCTCCAGGGGATGATGGCGAAGGCGGCGAAGGACTCTGGGTCTGCCCTCTCCGCTTGGCCGGCAGCCCTCACCCAGAACCGCTATCAAAACGCGGCTATGGTGGAACTGGCAACCCTGTCCGACCTGGGCGGCTGGGCGGCGGGAACCCGTTCCCCGGGTCTCTGGTTTGACCAGGATCCCCGGAAAAAGTTCAGTTCCGTGGTATCTCCGGCGGCGGTCGGCTCCGAGATCACGGTGGACTCCCTCAATGCCAGCTTGATCGGGCTTTACTACGAAAATACCAAGGACGGCGGCGGCTTGCAGATTACGGTAGCCGGCGCCAACCGCCTCGCAGTTTCCACCGACTGGGGCGATGGCTGGGATGGCATTTTCGGCTCGGGCAAGGCGGTGGTCCGCTTTCATAAGACCAACTTTAGCACCTACAACGGGCTGATGAAATTGAAGTGCACCTCCCTGCCCCAGAACATCAGGGCCGGATATTTTCTGTACGTCCCAAAGTAGGCGGGCGGCGGGGCGCGGCCCCGGCTGCCCCGGCGGAGTTTCCCGGTAATGCTATCTTGTCATGGCGGAGGCATGATCCTCCTCTGAAGGAGCCATCCATGACCAAGCAGGTTCTTAGGGGGTTTGGGGATATTGGGAGTGTATATTAATGACTTAGATGCCTAAGCGCAATCCTGGGTTAGTTAAAATAAGGGTCGGGTCGCCGGGAGCGCAACCTCATCCCGGTTTTTAAGAATATTGAGTTCCTACTTTATGTGCTTAGCCAGAAGCTCGAGAATAGCGTTTTTGGTAAAAGGCTTGCTGATACTGGTTGTAAAGCCAAACTCGGTTGGGTGGGCCATGATAGGGTCCTGAGCATAACCGCTGGACACAATAACAGGCACATTCTTATCAATTTTGCGTATGTGGCTGACAGCCTCGCTGCCGCCCATGCCGCCGGGTATGGTAAGGTCAAAAATAACCGCCACAAACGGATCACGCATTTCCCAGGCCTGTTGGAATGCCTTTACCGCTTCAGTTCCATTTTCGGTACAGGTGACAAGGTAACCGGAGTTTTCGAGCATTTTTTTTACAACACTGCGAAGCACAGGCACATCATCCATGATGAGCACCCGGCCTCCGCCGGCCTGGGCCTGGGCCGGTACATGATCGTCACCCTCTGCTTTGCCCTGCGCGGCAGGAAGAAGAATTTTGAATTCCGTACCCTGCCCGGGCTCACTCTGGACCCGAATATCGCCGCCATGCCGGGTGATTATGGAATGGCATGTGGCCAGACCCAGGCCGTGGCCCTTGGATTTGGTTGTAAAAAACGGGTCGAAAATATTAGCCAGAATATTACGTGGTATGCCAATGCCCTGGTCTTTGATGGAAAGACACACATATTGCCCCCCGGGAAGATGGCCGCTGCCCGTGAGTTCCTGGTTGTCGGCTTTAATAGATATGTTACCTCCCCTTGGCATGGCCTGCTGGGCGTTTATTACAATGTTGTCTATGACCTGGCCCAGCTGGTTTCTGTCATAACTGCAAAGATGCAGATTTGGGGGCACCTCCACACTGCATGAAATATTGGAACCGCTTAAGGCAAAACGGGCTGACTCCTCAACAAATGGAAAAAGTGGAGCGTTCTTCTTGACCGGCGCACCGCCTTTGGAAAATGTAAGAAGCTGCTGGGTAAGGGCACGCGCCCGTTCCATTACCTTCATGACATCTTCCAGATATTGGCCGGCCTGGGTGCCCTTCACCTCGTCAAGAGCCAGGTCGATAGAACCGAATATACCACCCAGAAGGTTGTTGAAATCGTGGGCTATGCCGCCGGCCAGCACCCCCAGACTCTCCAGTTTCTGATTATTCTGGGCCGCTTCCAGTAGTTTGGTTTTCTCGGTCATGTCCCGGAACACCAGTACCACACCTATAACCTCACCCTGGATACTGATAATTGGAGCGCCGCTGTCTGCTATTATACGCTCTGTGCCGCCGCGGGATATGAGCACAGTATGGTTGGCCAACTCTATAATACCCCTTGTGGAAAACACTTTGTCTACCGGGTTTTCGCATGGCTCGCGGGTGAACTCATTGATAATGTTAAAGACCTCGGCCAGGGGCCGCCCTCGGGCTTCTTCCTGACTCCACCCGCAGAGTTCCTCGGCCACAATGTTCATGAGCACCACCCTGCCCTGGGTACAGGTGGTGATAACGCCGTCACCTATACTTTTTAAAGTAACCGCCAGACGTTCGCGCTCGTGAGCCACATCCTCTTGGGCCTTTTTACGCTCGGTGATGTCGTGAAAAAATGCCGCCATGCGCCCGGGAGAGGTTTGAAAGGCTACCACTTCATAAGCTCCGCGAATGCCTGCGTCGTCGTAGTCTATTTGCTCGGTGCGCCATTCCTCGCCAAACTCGGCGGCGGCTTTGTAACGGTTGGGTACATCTGTCTGCGCCAGAGGAGGAAAGGCCTCCTCTATGGTTTTGCCAATAAACTGTTCATGGTCTACGCCAAGGATAGAGGCCGCTGCGGGATTGGCGCCCGTAAATACCAGACCTTGGCCGGGTATAAGCTGATACATGTGCACGCCCATAGGAGAAGCATTTACAATATTTTTAAACCTGTCCTCACTGCGGGCAAGGGCGGCCCGGGCCTTCTGACGGTGGGTAAGGTCGGTGTGTACGCCTACCAGACTGGATATGGCGCCATTGGGGCCTTTATTAGCATAGGCGCGGAGATACACCGGCTTAACCTCACGCCCCCTGCCGTACATTTCCAGCTCCCCCTCCCAGCGCCCACCTTCCATGATTTTGTTAAAAACCTCCTTGGCGATACTGGCGTCAACATAAACGTCCACCGGATTGGAGCCTATATCGCCAAACAGTTCGTCAAAAGCACGGTTTTGATATATATGCCTGCCCTCCGCCGTGGATATGCCCACTGCGTCTGAAGAGCATTCTACTGATTCTTTAAAAAGCAGGAGCTCGGACTCGGCCCGCTTACGGGCCTCCAGCTCGCTTTGGGCAGCCTCGAAGTGCCGGGCGTTGGCCAGGTTAAGAGACATCTGCCCGGCGATATTCTCGATAAGGGCTTTTTTGCCTTCAAAATAATATTGTGATGAGGAAGCCATGCCAAGCACACACATAAGGGAACCGCCGCGATGCAGGGGCAGTACGGCAATGGATTTAAAACCGGCAACTTTGCATACCGGACTGATACAACGGGAATCCTGGTGAATATCTTTGGAATATACAGGCCTAAGAGTACCAGCCGCGATGCCGCAGAGACAGCCCCCCAGAAGATGGTTTTCAAAACCCTTAAGAGACGCTCTTTTGGACTCGGGATAAACAGCGGTGAGCTCCAGCGCCTTGCCCTGGATTTCAAACATAAAAACCACATCCGTGGGCAGGAGGCCCGCTATGCCCTGCAGGCCTGCTTTACCTACATCTGAAAATGAAAGAGACGAACTTAAAGCAGTGTTTAGTTTGTTTAAGGCCTTTAACTCGTCTAGCTGCCCCCCACCCGGGTGGCTTTGACCACCGTGAAAACTTGACCCCTCTGCCATGACAACTTCTTTTACCCCACGGGCCGCTTAAAATATGCCATTAATTAAAATTAACATTTATTTGGGCTTTTTTTTTGAAAAGGAACTGCACTAAATTTACTCAATATTCGGTAGAATAAGGCTTTAATAGAGGCCGAATATTTTAATTTCAAGCAAAACTTGAATAAGCGCCCATTATTTGGCGCTTTTGAGGATTTTCATATCCACGCCCAGCTGCCCGGCCACAAGCAGGTTCATGGCCTGGCTGAAATCCATGGTGACAATTACACCGCAACCCGCAAGCAGGTTCTGACCCCATTTCTCCGCACATAAGCCGTCTTTAAAAAGCCTTATCCCTTGTGTAAAACCATTTCCCCACCCGGTTAATATGACTTAGCAATGCCCTGTTCTCGATGCCGTTGTAGATGGAAATGTCGAATTTATATGGCAGCATAAGCTCATCCAGATCCGGTTCCAGCTTGCCGATAGGTTCAAGATTCAGACCATCACCTTTCAGTGTCGTATATAAATGAAATATTGCCTGATGTTCACCCCCCCGCCTTTGACAGGATAAGCTCTCAGAATGAGCGGTGCAACATTCATTTTAATATAAATAATAATACCCGGTTTAAGGCTGTACCTCCCGCTTGCGGGGTGTGGCTCAAAGAGTGAAGCCCTGGCCGAGCGCCTCTGGCTTTTCTCACTGGGCCCCGGGGCGGACAACACGAAACCCGGTATTATTGTTCTCATTAGCCGGGGTGTTGT
>CAZRWX010000257.1:0-4635 GCA_964603925.1 uncultured Bifidobacteriales bacterium
CCATACCCAAACACTAGATATTGTGTATGGTTGAGTCAAGTAGATACCCCAGTTAACTAAATAATTTCAAGCGGTTTTTTCACCCGACATCATCAGGAAAAGCAAAGTCGTTGGATTTGGTTTTTTATATATTTACCTATATTTTATTACAAAATTAACAATAAAATACATATATTTATTAACATAAAATTTGGAATTTAACCCTTTAAACCATACAATTGGAATGTTAAACCGCAAAATTCTTGAACATTTAGAATTATGGGCGAAAAACCCCTACCGTAAGCCGCTTGTCCTCAGGGGAGCGCGTCAGGTAGGCAAAACTACAGCAGTTAAGATGTTTTCCCAATCATTTGAACAGTTTATTGAACTCAACCTGGACATCTCCGAAGACAGAAAAATTTTTGATCAGGGTCTTAATATTAAAGACCTCTATCAGGCTATTCTTCTTCGCTCAAATAAAGTAAACGCAAAAAGCACCCTGCTTTTCATAGACGAGATTCAGCACTCCCCAAATGCCATGAACAGCTTGAGGTATTTTTATGAGGAATTTCCTGAGCTTCATGTAATTGCTGCCGGTTCACTTCTGGAGGTTATGCTGGACCGGGCATCATTTGATTTTCCAGTGGGCCGTGTTGAATTTTTGTGGATGTATCCGTTAGATTTCTCCGAATATCTTCAAGCCCTTGGAAACCGGATGATCAATGACACGTTCAATACCATTCCCTTACCGGCTTACGCGGCAGACCCTCTTTTTGCCCACTTTCATAAGTATGCTTTAATAGGAGGATATCCCGAGGTACTGTTTAAATATATTCAGAATAATGATATTGTCGCTTTAAATTCAGTATATGAATCCCTGCGTACTTCATATTTTGATGATATAAAAAAGTATGCCAAAAACGAAACAATGAGTAACATCCTAAGACACTGCCTGGAATCTGTTCCTCTGGAAACAGGAAGAAGAATAAACTTCGCTGGATTCGGGCAATCGCACTATAGAACAAGAGAGGTTTCGGAAGCCTTAAGAACTCTTCAGATGGCAATGCTGATTTATCTGTTTTATCCAATTACAAAAACAACTCTGCCCATATATCCCGACAAAAAAAAGCATCCGCGTCTTCAGTATGTAGATATAGGGTTATTAAATTATTTTGGGCGTCTTCAAGAGCACTACTTTTCAATAAAGGATTTAAACACCTTGGAAAAAGGGAGACTGGCCGAACAGATTGTAGGTCAAGAATTGCTTGCTCAAACTTGCGATAGATTTGAAAAACCCGTTATGTGGATACGGGAAAAAAGACCTTCAAGCGCGGAGGTAGATTTTATAATTGCCTGGGAAGGAAAACTCATCCCCATAGAAGTTAAATCAGGTTCATCCGGTCACATGAAATCTCTGCATCAATATATGGACAACGTTGATCATGGATACGCTGTCCGCCTGTATGGAGGCCCTTTAAAGGTTGATAACTGCATCACAGCGCGGGGAAAACCTTTTAAACTCCTTAATCTCCCTCATTTTTTAACTTCTAAAATACCGGAATATTTAAATTGGGCTTTTTAATGATCATGTTTTAACAATAATATTTTTTTATAATGAGATAATCAGTATTTTTTAAAGAAAACACCTTTTTCTTATCCTTTATACTGTACGCTTGTTCAGCAGAAACTCTTCCACAGCCCCAACAATCCGCTCGCTGGTCTTCCCGTCCCAGCCCTCCGGAATAGAACCTTTTTTCCAGCTGCCTGATAGCACCCTATCAACTGCCTGTTTTATACTCTCAGGATTGGTGCCCACAACTTCATTTGTACCGCATGTAACAGTAACTGGTCTCTCCGTATTTTCTCGAATAGTTATACAGGGGATTCCCAGTACAGTGGTTTCTTCCTGGAGACCGCCGGAATCAGTGATCACAAAAAGTGAATTAGTGTTTAATTTCAGCAGCTGATGATAGTTCAAAGGCTCACAGCAATGAAGGTTCTCCATTTGCTGTACTTTTTCATACAATCCGAAAGTTTTTATCATTTTAATGGTTCTGGGGTGGGCCGGGAATACAATTTTTATCTTCTTCTGGATGTAATCGAAAGCCTCCAGCATACCAGTGAGGGTCTCTTCATTGTCAACGTTAGAGGGCCGGTGCATTGTAAGCAGACAATATTTTTTTGATGCAACGCCAATACTCTCAAGAATTGGATTTGAGGTGGCTGGTTCAATATTTTTTAGAAGGGTGTCAATCATAACATTGCCAGCGAAATGTATTTTATGGTCCGGTACACCAGCGGCTGCAAGATTGGCGTTTCCTTCCGGGTCGGTCGTAAAGAAAAGATCTGAAATGGAATCTGTTACAATACGGTTTATTTCTTCTGGCATCTGCATGTCACCGGATCGCAGGCCCGCCTCAATATGAGCAGTTGGTATCCATAACTTTTTGGCGACAATTGTACATGCCAGGGTGGAATTTACATCTCCCACTACAATTACCATATCGGGCTTTTCGTCCAGACATACCTTTTCAAATTTGACCATGATATTTGCCGTCTGCTCAGCATGAGAACCTGAGCCAACTTCAAGATCAATATCAGGGTGAGGAATATTGAGTAATTGAAAAAATGACTTTGACATTTTTTCATCATAATGCTGACCGGTGTGAATAATTTTAAAATCAAGCTTTCCGGAGGACTTCAAAGCGGCCGCAACTGGAGCAATTTTCATGAAATTCGGCCGTGCCCCGCATATTAATAGAATTTTAGGTTTTATCATAACCTTGGAAATATAACATCATTTGATATGCTTCAGAATTGGAAACTGTAAGATTTAGTCTAAATGATAAGTAAGGTAATGAACAAGGCTACTACAGGATATGATGAACAATGTAAAAGGGACGAAAAGCGAATTTATAGATAAAAGTTTTTCTGATGCTGGTAGGAATTATGGTAATAGGTTTTTGGAGAACAAAGGAAAAGCCTCAAAGGCTCTTAGATAACACTATAAGCGTAATCAGGGAGGTAAGCAACCCTACCGTAGTTGAAACCCCCTGGAAAAACTCTTTAGAATCCCATGGCTTGACATCCACGGGTTCAATATATGGTTTCATCGGCACTACAATCCTGGAATCCGGAACAACCCTGGTGCTACTGAACCACCCCTTTTTGGCTTTTAAGGTTTTACCGTTGGGATAGATAATGTATGTCTTGCCTATATCAGCGGTATCTAAACTGCCACCAACGCCTTTGTTTATGTATTCCTTCCAATTGTAAGAGCTGTTGTAGGACACAATTCCCGGGTTAAATACCGACCCTATAACCTCTACAGTGTAAGTATTCTTTTTGATGTTAATAATATCCCCCTGATTTAACAACCATTTGCTTTGTGGTTTAATGGGGTTTTCGGATTTGATGTCTACGGGAATGGGAAGGGGGCTGTCCGGGCGGGTAATGGATAGGGAATAAGGATTGGCTTTTGTGGTAAGGCCCCTGGCGTTATCAATGATCTGGTCCAAAGTGACTTTTTTTGATTTAAGGGCGTAATTGCCGGGGTTCAGGAACTCACCGGTAAGTGTGACAAACTCAGGGGCGCTTTTTTTAGGATTTTTACGCATAATGACAAGGAGACCCGGTTTGATAATGTCGGTTGATTTTATATTGGTATTATTCAGGGGGAGAATTTTCTGCTTCAGGTAAAACTCCTCACTGCTGAAATCTGGATAATTGAGTTCAACTATACTGGAGTCTATATTTAAGGGTAGACCCTGTAGGCGGTGGATAATGATCTCCAGAGTGAGGTTGTCGCTATATTTAAGGGTGAGGGGTGGGCGGCCTTCTACCAAGGCCACTATAGGGTAGTCTTTATTAAAATCGGTATAGTTAAAGCTGAAAACCTCATCGCGCCGCTGGAGGTAAAAGGCTGCTGCCTCGGCCAGGGGGACCTTTTGGTAACTTTCCTCTTTTTTATCGTCTATACGCTTAACATATACATATGGCAGGCCGCCGTCCCGTAAACCCCTGGCGCGCTGCAGGGCTTCTTGCAGGGTGAGAGAATCTACAAAGGGAACCAGTATGGAATCCCTTACAAAACCGGTGATTTTTATGGTGGTAGCGTCCTGGAACTCTGTTTCATGGTAAGTGAGGACTTCGTCCTCCGGTTGCAGAATAAAACTCCGGGCAGCTGTTTCATCTTCAATAAACAACTTGAGGGATTTTTGGCCCTCAGGAGTTTTGCGCACTACCTCCATATTAGGGGAGTACGCCTCCGCAAAACCGCCGGCTTTTTCAACAATGGCTGCCAGGGTGTTTTGCTTGGGGTTAATGGAGTACCGGCCGGGGATGAGTACACCGGCGCCGCTGATGTATACTGTGTTTTCAAAAAGGACCTCTACGCCCTTTTCGGAGATTACGTCTCCGTCTTTCAGCCCAAAAGAGCGCCATTTACTGCCGGAAATCTGCAGGTCGAGGACCTTGCGGGTGGGGCCCCCGGGATCGCGGGATTCAATGGGTATGAGCCGCTCTATTTGCAGGACGGGCGAAGTCTCGTTGAGCTCAAAGCCCCCGGCTAAGTCTACCAGATCGCCCAGGTTCTCTTTAGCAAGGAGCTCGTAACTTCCCGGCCTTTTGGCAACGGCATGCAGGGTGACCATCCTG
>CAZRWX010000258.1:0-4595 GCA_964603925.1 uncultured Bifidobacteriales bacterium
TGAGCCTTTCGATTAAGCCTGTCCTGAGCGCAGTCGAAGGGCTCAGGACAGGCTTTATCGAAGGAGAGACGAAGGATGTGAAAATGCTCATCGGCAATAGCCCCTTTACCCGAAGAGGCTATTTTTTATTAGTAATTACCAACGAAAATGCGTACAATATTATGACCTTTCCTTGATATTGGCAATAACTATGAAAAAGCATACTAATTTACTGAAATACGGAGTCTATTTTTGGCTCTTTTTTTTTACCCAAAATGCTTTTTCGCAATATGAAATAAAATACCCCTATTGGTTCTACCATCCTCCACAAGATGTACACAGCGCTGTCGGCTATACCCTTGCATGGAATGTATCTGCTTATACCGACGGTTATCAAAGATATTGGGGCCAAAAAAAAGTAAAGGTTTTCGGAACTCTCAAATATTACAGCACAGAATCCGTACTGGATATTACAGACAGTATTTTTCTTAAACCTCTCTGGGGGGCTCCGGATAGTTTGCTGACACTGGCTTATTATCCATTAGATCACGATTCTCTTTTGATGGTAGGTTCCAGGGCGACACAAGCTCTGAATGATATTGTCAGGGCAGAGGGCCACCCACGTCCGCAATGGGTTACTCGTTTACCAGCAGGTGATGGCTATATCTATGCGGTTGGCGCCGGCAGGTTCCAGCGTGGTAAGCACCATTTATCTTGGTCTGTTACTGACGAAAATGCCATTGTCAGCTGCGGCAAAGCTGTATGTGTCACACTAAAAAACCTTGTACGCGATAAAACCGGCAGCAGTACTTCGAATTTTGAGAATATAATCAGCATCGATGTAGAAGTTATACTTCAGGATGTTCAAATAATATCCCGGTGGCTGGACTTTAATGCAAAAACCTGTTTTTCTCTGTGCCGGGCCAGGTATATTGAAAATGGCACATTAATAAACATCAAATAGGGCATTAATTATATCGTTAGAAAATAATTCTGCAGCCTTCCATAATGCCCTTTTCCCTGCTTCTTCAAAACTTACCGGGGAAGAAGACTGTTCCCCCTGACGAGACAGCTTTATTTCACCTTCACCATCCCCCTTAATATTTAGGTCAACAGATACTTGAGAGAATTTAACACGCTGTCGGAAGCCATTTTGAGTAGCCTGAACCATCCCACGAATTTGCACATTAGCCCCCTGGGGCGATTTTACCAGGACAGCGCCAGAAGCGGAAATTTTATCGGATAAGAGTTTAGTAAATATCTGTATAGGCTGCCCATTTACTGTTTCTGCAAAACCCAAAAAAACTTTTGGCAAGGGCCTTTCCAGGGTTACTGACACTTGCGGAAAATTTATACCATATTGACTTAACACACTGTCCGCAGGACTATGTGCCAACCTAATACTAAAAGCATGAGTGCCTGACCCCACTTTTTCAACCTTAAACCCCGCGATGCCAGAATCATTGGATTGGGACTCATTTTCGATAGACCAATGGTCAACCCCTATAGCACCCTTCAGAGCCAAATTTTTTAAGACACGACCTTTAAAAGACACTAAAACTTCAATATTTGCACCCTCAGGAGAGGAATTAGAAAAAACATACCTGCTTTTGACGGGTTTTAAAATCAGTGATGAAATAAATTCTTTTATTTTACCAGCCAGGAAATGGTCTATTGGCTGCAGTTTATCTTCCAGGAAAAACTGATTATTTAGATGAATTTCACCTTTGCAGGAATTATAGGAAAAGGATAAGGCCTGATAAGGACTCATAACCTCCAACCCCTTAAACCACATGGCCAGTGCCCCGCTCCTGTCCTGTTTAAGGCTTGATTCGTAAAAAGCTTTGGCCTCTTTACCAGCCCTTATGTAGTCGTTGTGTAAGCTCCGATAGAATGATTCACGATTAAGACGGTATATTACAGAGACACGCTCCCCCTCAACCCATGGGGAATAAGCCTGCTCATGGCCTTCGATTTTAAGTTCCTGTGCACGTGTTCTAATGGTCTGAGCAAAATGAGTTGTATATGAAGTATCCGTTTCTGTTTTATTTAATTCAGATGAAGCCTCAACAGAAATAGAAATTTGCTCTCTTATAGACAGCAAAGCCTGGTAAGTGGCATTTTTAAATGCGGAATCCTGAGATGAGTGAACGGCTGAACCCCTGCCGAAAAAATAACAGGGATCTGAAGGAAGGGTCTGAAGCCAGATTGGAGCCTTTACAGATGGTGCACAGCTTGAAACATACAGAACAACCAGCCATACACAAAGAGTTTTAAATACGATTGATTTGAAATTTAAATATGATTGTATCATAAATTTCCTGGTTTTAATCTACTTGGATACCTGGATATAAATACCATCCCATTCCCGCCCCGGGGGCGTTGTCTGATATTGACTGCACATTTCGATATACCGCTTACAGGGACCGTCCTCTGGTAATACATTTAAAATAGACTCAAATTCCCGGCGTGCTTTTTGAAAATCTCCATTTTCAAAAAGCTCAACTGCCTGGGTAAATAACTTAAAGACTGGAACCCGGGAGCTGTTGACACCAGTAGCCAGACCCGCAAGTTCATAGGCTTTAATAGGCTGAGTGCGGCCTTTGACCGCGACTCGGGCCAAATGGCGGCAAAGAAAGGTACCTGGTGAAGTTGTATTGGCAAGCGCAAAAGTACTTCCGCTTATTATGATACTGGTACCGAAGTCTTTGTTTAAGGGCTCCAACCGTGAACCAGTATTAACCTCATTACCAATAACCGTATAGTCAAAAATTTGCTCTGACCCCAGATTGCCAACGATCATTTCGCCGGAATTAATGCCGATACGCATAGCCACCTGCCTGCGGTTGAGCAGCGCCCAATTCTGATTAAGAACGGCAAGCTCATTTTGCATATTAATAGCACAATTGCATGCACGAGCAGCGTGATCGGGCTGAACCCCGGGAGCGTTCCACTCAGCGACCACAGCATCACCAATGAACTTGTCTACTATACCGCCTGAATTTATGATGCACTGAACCATGTGAGTCATATATTCTTTTAAAAAAGAGCTTACCTCCTCAGGAGGCAGCCCCTCAGAGAAGGAGGTAAAACCTGCCAGGTCAGTAAACATCACCGTCATTATTTTTTTTTCACCCCTTAATTTAATAGAGGCTGGATTTTCCAGGACCTTTTCCAGTACTGCTGGTGACAAATATCTTCCAAAAGCCTTTTTAACTTGAAGTTTTTCGCGTGTTTCTGTGATATAACGAAATATGACAGTAAATAAATAAGTAAGCATGATAGAGATAATGGGAACTACAAGTGGAAAAAGCTCACCATTATCAAACTTGAACCAGGAAAAAGCCCCCACAGCGATCAGACAAATAATCATACTGCCTAAACTAACCCAAGGCCCGGCAAACATTGCCAAAAGACCCGTTGCTAAAGAAATACCAAAAGACATTATGAGACCCTGCCAGGGCCTGATGCCCTTAATAAAGTGCTCTGAGAGAATATTATCAATGATATGAGCATGCAGTTCAACACCAGGCATGTGGGGGGCTATAGAGGTGGATTTAGTATCACCCAAAGCCCTGGCTGATGCTCCAATTAAAACAATTTTGTCCTTAAATAAGCCTGGTGGCCAGGGGGGAGAATCAAATTCGTGCAGTTTACCAATTGTAGATAGAAAGCTGGAATAATGTAGATACCTGTATGGAGAGGTACCGTCATTATCAGCCTGATAATTTATAAGAATAGTACCGTCATTGAAAACAGGTATGTTAACTTTATTATACAGCTCACTGACTGTAGTACCCAGATAATGGGCTGCTATAGCAAGTGAAAATGAAGGATATAAGATTTCCGTGTTTTGAAAGGAGACAAATGGAGACCATCGCCGATAAACGCCATCGCGATCGATTTTAACAAAAGTATGCCCCACCTCAGCAGCACATTCACATAAAAATGGAAGCGGGATGCTGGCATCCCCATAATTAGATACTGAAAATGGTACAGGGAATTTTACAGACGATTTGCTGAGACACTGCCTGATGAGTGACTGTCGGCTAAAAGATGCCACAGCAAAGGGATTATCTTTTAGCTCGTTAGAGTCCACAGAAAATGACGCATTTAGAACAACTCGGCCTGATTGGCACGCTGACTGTCCAAGGAGAGAGTCTTCCCGAGAGGGCTGAAGGCCTAAAAGTGCCCCCTTAACCTTTGATATGGCTTGGGATGAATTTGATAAATCTGTAAGATCGATAAGACTGTCTATTGTACCTGTAAGCACTGACCGCCAGCGGGTGCGCTCGGTAAAGAGCACATCAAAAGCAATTGTACCCGCACCATCTTTAACAAGATAATCTATAAGAGCACTGTGGATATCCCTTGGCCAGGGCCAGCGGCCATAAATACTATCCATATCTTTCAAGGATTTATCTGAAACATCTATAATGAGGATTTTGCTGGAAGAACTTGACTTGCGGGCAAAATATTGTTGCCGGACATCGGCCGACTGCCATTCGACGATATTTAAAAGCCCCGTAGGTTCAAAGTGAATACCTAAAACAGCAGCCGAGGCAAGTATAAGAGCCCAAAAAGCCTTATAATACCATTTTTTTTGCAGCATTCTA
>CAZRWX010000259.1:0-4554 GCA_964603925.1 uncultured Bifidobacteriales bacterium
TTTGTGAAAGAAAATCACCTTATTGCGAATTATTCTTTCAAAGATGGGGTCCCGAAATTTTTTTTCTGACAATGTTTAATTAGCCAACAGCCGGTAGTCACATGAGATAGTTATTGCCTTTACCTGTTTATTTCATTTCTTTATAAATTATCGGAAGCCCCCTGATCCGAACGGGATACGGAGAATGTTTTTGTGAAGAAATCATATATCAGCTGTTTTATACTTTTATTCTGCTGCATATATTATGCTGATGCCCGCCCGTGTGATAGTTTCCAATGTGATTCCCTCGTTATCCAGAATATACTCCGGGCCAGCCGAGTGCGTGCTGAATTTGATAAGGTGGCTCAAAAGGACAGTAACCGTGTATCCCGTATAAATTTCAGCCATTTGGGCTTGAAGGAGCTGCTGCCTGGGCTTTCCAGGTTGGACTATCTGCGGGAACTTGATTTATCAGAAAACCATCTGAGGGATTTACCCAAAGAAATTGTTAAAATGGAAAGGCTTGAGCTTATCGATTTAAGCTACAACGAGTTTGAAAATATACCACCGCTATTGTTTAAAGTTAAGAACCTTAAACATATTAATTTTTGGAAGAATAAAATTAAGAGTATTCCTGCAAAAATAAATAAAATCAAAACTCTGGAATTTCTAGGATTAGCGTCAAACCAGCTTGAATCTGTGCCTGTAGAGCTGTCTGGCCTAAGTTCTCTTAAATTTTTGGATCTGAGTGGCAATAAGATTAAAATATTGCCCAAAGAAATAAGCCAGCTACGGGAGTTAACAGACTTTTATCTCTCAGGTAACAGTCTGTTATCACTGCCCGGTAGTATATCATCATTGATCAATTTAACCAGATTAGATCTTGGCAATAATAGTTTATCTTCTTTGTCGGCTTTTCCTAAGAAGTTCTGGGATAATGAGACAATAACCTGGCTTAGTTTAAGGGAAAATAAAATTGATACTTTGCCAGATGAAATTACCCGTTTAAAGTCCCTGGAGGCTCTGGATTTAAGCGGTAATAAGCTTAGACATCTTCCCGACAAATTCCATAAACTTGACAAGTTGGAACAGCTTAATCTGGATGGCAACCGGTTTAAAAATATGCCCAAAGCGGTGTTTAAACTTGAGAATCTTAAGACTTTAGGATTATCCAACAACCTAATTGACACTCTACCTGAAGACATCTCGCAGCTAAAGCATTTAAATGCTCTGGAATTAGGTTATAATAAGATACATGATCTGGGGCCGGTATTAGGCAAAATAGCAGCATTAGAAAAGCTCTCTGCTCCCCATAATAAAATAGAGCACCTGCCGGCGGAAGTTGGCCTCCTGGTGGAATTAAAAGTGCTTAATCTAGAGTTTAACAAGATTAAGACTCTGCCAGTCGAAATTGGCGCTTTATCCAAACTTGAGTTTTTAAATCTTGGCTCAAATAGGCTGGTCAAAATTCCCTCTGAGCTTGGTAATCTGGGAAACCTGCAAAAACTTTTCCTAAGGCATAACAGGCTGAAGGAGCTTCCCTCTCAAATTGGTAATTTAACCTCTCTCACCTTTTGTGATGTAGGTGCCAATCAGCTTACAGAGCTCCCCTCGGGCATTGGCAACCTGAGCGAACTGGCACAGCTTTATGTTTATAACAATAAGCTGGAGACTATTAGAGATGAGGTAGGCAATTTAAGCAAACTCACATTTTTAGATGCCTCTTTTAATAAAATAAAAACCATAGCACCCACCTTGGGACAATTACGTACTCTCACATGGATTTATCTGAACAATAATGAATTAAAAATTCTTCCGGCTGCTCTTCTTAAGCTCTCCCCCTGGGACTACTTAAACCTTGATCAAAACAGGATGTGCCTTATGACGCCTTCTCAAATTAAGTGGATGGAACAGTTTGCGGGCACTCACAACAGCCAATGGAAGCTTACACAGAACTGCGGAGAGTAATCAGCAGCCTTTCGTATAAGTATTTTTCATAATATCGAGTGATTTTAGCCGGGTAAAAATTTACTTTCTTTTAAAACCTCACTTCAGGGTATTATGGGTCATTAAATGGTAAGAGATATTAAATCTAAATCCGCTGATAATGGCTATTCACCCCTGGAGGAGAAGTTAAACATTATTTCCCATCTAATTGGGTTTATAATGGGCATTGCGGCTGTAGCCCTCCTGGTTACATTTGCTTCATTAAGAGGTACTGCCCGGCATGTAATAAGTTTTAGTATTTTTGGGTCCAGCATTATTATTTTGTTTGCCGCTTCTGTCCTATACCACAGTGCCAAAAATCACAGGGTACGCGCCAGATTGAAGGTGTTTGATCATGCCGCAATTTATGCCCTGATAGCGGGTACTTATACACCATTTACTCTAGTAACTCTCAATGGTGTTGTGGGCTGGGTGCTTTTTGGAATAATCTGGGGCCTTGCTGTAACAGGCATAATAGTGAAATTGTTTTTCACAGGCAGGTTCGACATTATTTCCACCGTGATGTATGTGCTTATGGGGTGGGTAATTGTCTTTGCGATTAAGCCTTTGACCGGCAATATCCCTCTTGCGGGTTTCCTATGGCTTTTGGGTGGTGGCATCTCGTATACAGTTGGTGCAGTTTTGTACAGTATTGACAGAATTAAATTTAACCATGCACTATTCCATGCCTTTGTACTGGTTGGAGCATTCTGCCATTTCTGGTCGGTATTTTTTTATGTATTAACCGATAAGTAATTGTGAATATTCCAGGGGTACAGATAATGCGGAACTGTCACTGGAAATTATTTATCCCTCCCATTCAGATCCGTGATAGCCCTGACAATTGGGCCTGCTGAATTTAAGATATTGCCCTTCTTTTAGGAAAACAGCTGATATTATATCATGTAATATTTGCTGGCAGGAGTAGACAAACCATATATGAAGTTACAGGCATCAGTATTTGTTGCCGCCAGTCTGGACTGATTTATTTCTGGTCCAAATGATGATTAGGATTGGCTTGACGGGCAAAGGCCCTGGTTACCAAGGGTGAAAATTGCGGATTTATAAAGTTTTAAATGAGGATGCCTGATGTCAAAAAAGCCTGGTATAAAAAAAGTATTACAAGTGTTTAAGAGTAAACCCACTATGGAGGGTGCCGGTGTCAGCCTGTACAGGGCGTTTGGTTTTAATGAGATACCTCGGTTCGATCCGTTCCTGCTTATGGATGACTTTAGAGGTGATAAACCTGCCGATTTTGAAAGCGGGTTCCCCTGGCACCCGCACCGTGGTATAGAGACAATCACCTATGTTCTGGAGGGGGAAGTGGAACACTCAGACAGCCTGGGCAATAAAGGTGTAATTGGACCCGGCGATGTGCAGTGGATGACGGCTGGCAGCGGTATCATTCATCAGGAAATGCCCAAAGGCAACTTTCAAGGCAGGATGGGGGGCTTTCAGTTGTGGGCTAATCTACCCGCTGTTAATAAAATGATGAACCCTCGTTATCAGGAAATTGTAAGCGGGCGTATACCTGTAGCGGACCTGGGTAATGGTGTCTCCGCTAAAGTTATAGCGGGGGAGGCGGCAGGCATAAAAGGGCCTGTCAAAGACATTATTATTGATCCGTTATATCTCGATGTTACTATTGTTCCAGGAGGGCATTTTTCTTTATCTGTAAAAAAGGGTCATACAGCGTTCGCCTATGTTTTTGGTGGTCAGGGGCTTTTTGGTGACAGCACAGCGGGGGCTAATCACAATCTGTTATTGTTTGGCGAGGGTGATAAAATATATGTTGCTGCCGCAGATACCACTCTACGGTTCCTGTTTATAGCTGGCAGACCACTGAGGGAGCCAGTGGAGTGGAGCGGGCCTATTGTCATGAATACCAGGGAAGAGCTCCAGACCGCGTTTAATGAATATAATACAGGGACATTTATAAAAGCGTTTTAATTAAAAAGTAGTTGTTTCCAGCTCTTCCTCCCGCATAGCGGGAGCAGGTTGGGTTGGATGACTGGTTTTTAGATGTTATGTTATATGCACCGGCCAGTTTAATATTTTAGCAACTATTTAAAAAGCGGTTCTAATGAGCGGATTAAAGCAAAGCGGCGCAGACTGGTGTATTAACAGGCAGGGTCAGGCTGCAGGAGTTCATTATTGAGGGTGATGTGCTGGATGAAATGCAAAAAGCCTGTAATTTATTTAACGGTTTTGTGTAAGGCTCACGTCTTGGCTGAAGTTTGCAGCTTTGCTCAGGACAGGCTAATGTAGTTTGGTAAGCTAAAAGGGGTAAATGCGCTTTAGCTGCTCTTTGTCACCTTTCCAGACCCGATCCAATACTTTTTGTAGGGTTCCTCAGCAGAATCTGTGGGTAAGTTCATATTAGATTGGAAAGCACCGCTTTACATTCTAATAAACTGATGGAGCATGTTTCACCTGTCATCCTGAGCGGAGACGAAGGATGTGAGAATGCTCAACAGGCATATATCTCAAAGAAAGTATTTATTCCTCCTTAAAACTCTGAAATCGTTAAATATTGGTAACTACTCAGGTACCATAGATGCTCCAATTTTGTCATTTCGACCAGTTCCT
>CAZRWX010000260.1:0-4548 GCA_964603925.1 uncultured Bifidobacteriales bacterium
CAGGATGAGCGGGCTCCGGTCTGCGTCCGCCACGGCGAACTTCGGCCCGGCAGGCGTGCTAATCCGTCCTTTCGGATTAGCTTTAAAGAATATGCTTAAAGCATATTCTGGCACGATGACAGGTGAAACATGCTCCGTCGGATTATGTGAGAATGATATTAATCATTCTCCTTAGCTAATGGGCAAAGCCCATTAGCCTAGAACGGAAAACCACATCCGTCTTCGTCCAGCTTTGCAGTACTACGCCGGACAGGTTGGTGAGTTTCCGTTCAAATGCGTAAGGCAGTTATTCAATGCACCAATACTAAAAAAGAGCAATTCCATCCCTAAATTTTTTATAATTGAAATTGTTAGAACGAAAATCGACCTGGCTTCTCCCTCAGTGCGGGTTTCGCCACGGCAGGCGCTTTGCGTTCTAACAAACCGATGGAGCGTGTCCACAGGTGTAATGTTCATCGGACAATCTACCTATAAGGAGGAACGGCCTGTGACAACTCTTACATATAAAATCCGATCTTATTATTGTCCTTGCTGTATTTCATTTTAAAGGAATCCAAAAACTGTTCTTCAAAAAATTAATCTTCGAAAATAGTATACTATATATTTAAGGAATATTTTAATGAATACACAAAATCATATCGCCGTTCTCGACATTGGTAAAACCAATAAAAAAGTCCTTATATTTGACACCAATCTCAAAATTCTCGATTCCGTTTACAAGGCCATAGACGAATACACCGAGGATGGCGTTAATTACGAAAACGTGGAGGGGGCTTTCACCTGGTTTAAGGCCCAGCTCAAAATTTTTTCGTCCACATATAATATAAGGGCACTGTCCATTACCACCCATGGGGCCACTGCCATGAGTATAGGTGCCGACGGCCGCCTTGCCGTACCACCAGTTGCCTATACCACAGAGGCAGGGGAAGAGTTCCGTCAGGATTTTTACAACACCTTTGGCAGCCCGGAAGATTTACAAGCCTCCACTGCCACCGCCGAAATCGGCAGTATGATCAATATTGCCAAAAAGCTGTATTTCCAAAAAAAGAAGTGGCCGGACAAATTTAAAGAAATCAAAACCATCCTGAATTACCCCCAGTACTTTGGCTACCTGTTTACGGGCGCCCTGGGAGCTGAGCCCACCTGCCTGGGTTGCCACACTTATCTTTTCGACCCCCTCACACAGCAGTATTCCCAGGTGGCCCATAAGCTGGGGGTCCAGGACAAGCTCCCCGCCAAAATCTCCAAATCGTGGGAGATACTTGGTAATATCACACCTGATATATCTACCCAAACCGGCATATCTACCGATTGTGTCGTAACCATGGGTATCCACGATTCCAACTCCAGCCTTCTGCCTTACCTGGTCAAAGGTTACGATAATTTCGTGCTTAACTCCACGGGCACCTGGTGCGTGGCCATGCACCCTACCAGCAAAATCCAGTTTGAGAGAGAGGAACTGGGCAAGCTTATATTTTTCAACCTTGACGCCTTCTACAACCCCGTTAAAACCTCCATTTTCATGGGGGGCCTGGAGTTCGAAACCTATTCTGATATTTTAAAGAAAATTAACAAATCAGATAATTTCCCCGATTTTAACTGGGATATATATAAGCAGGCTGTTAAAGATTGTGACTCTTTTATTCTGCCTTCAATTGTAAAAGGTACAGGCCAGTTCCCCAACGCCGCGCCACGGATTATAGAGCGGGGCATTGAGTTCTCCTACCAGGATATAGCCGACGGCAGGCATATACCGGAGTTTTTCAGCCAGTACGAAAAGGCCTATGCCATTCTCAATCTTTCTCTGGCCATACATACCAAAGTAGCCCTGGACCGCACAGGCTTCAGCGGCAAGGGCGACATTTTTATTGAAGGCGGGTTTCGTAAAAACCAGGACTACAACACCCTGCTCACCGCTCTTTATCCCAAGTCCCGGGTATCTACCACATCACTCAACGAGGCCACAGCCTTTGGCGCTGCTATTCTTGGCAAAGCCGCTCTGGAGGGCACCACCCCCATGGAGTCTAAAAACAGTTTTGAGATAGAAATGAATGAAATCACGCCACAGCCCCTGCCCGGTCTGGACAAATACATGAATAATTTTATGAAATTAGTATAAACCGGTATTAGTAATTTCCTCCCGTCAGCAGAAACATGTCTTTATGACAAACTTAAAATTCGGCATTATCATCAGATACAGTATTATTTGCACAGCAATAATTACTTTATGCACAGGATGCCTGCTATTCCAGGCCACCGAAGAGCTCCCGCCAGGCCCCGCGGATCAAAATCAGGACACTACAGGTCTCCAGGATTCAAATTTTGACATTTCAGGCCTTACTTACAACTTGAGGTTTGACACTCTTGACTACAAAATAAACCTTCAAAGGCTTGATACTACCGTTTTCAGCCTTAACGATTACTCCGACACCAGCCTTATCATATTCTATGTTTCTGCCACCTGCCCTCACTGCCAGGATTACGCTTCTACCTTCAGTAATTTAGGGCATGATCTGGAACCCAAAGGCTATATACCCCTTATGGTATTCACCAGCTTTAACAACATCAGCCAAATCCAGAGTTTCAACACAACCTACGGCAATGCGCTCACATCCTACTGGGACTACAACTGGCAATTCAGCGATATCTACGGAATCGGCTATGTGCCAATAATCATGATATTACGAAAGGGCGGCCCCGGGTTCCGCTATACTAATATCACCGACGAAAAAATTGAGGAAATCAGAAACAGGTTTTAATTGTAGAGACGCGATTAATCGCGTCTCCGCAACCTAATTTCCCAAAATACCCACCACACCCAGCGCCCGCAGCCTGTCCACCACCTGCCCCATGCCTTGTGTTTTAAAGGCACGGAAGCCGGCATTCAAAGCACCATTTACATTGGCAGTACTATCGTCCAGGTACACAACCCTGGCAGGCTCTACACCCAACTGCCCGGCCACATACTCAAAGGACTCGGCAGAGGGTTTATGCAGGCCTATTTTATGAGACAGGTAGCACTCACCAAACAGCTTGCCTATACCTAAGCCGTCCCGGGTACGGGGCCAGTGTACCTCGTTGTTGTTGGAAAAACATGCCAGACGATATTGCGAGCCCAATGCCAAAATGAGGCTGTCTACCCCCTCGAATTTACGCTTAGGCCAACACGTAAAACCAGCAAGGAATTGTTCGGGAGTAATTTGCATATCCCATTCTTTTAAAAATGCATTTATGAACTCTTTTGTGCCGCACTGCCCCGTTTCAAATTTGTGCACAGCGTGTGAAGCCCCCCAGGCCTTCCAGAGCCCGGAAATATCATACTTGCCCTTTGTCCACCCCATCATCTGCTCAACACCGCCAAGCTCAACCAGTACCCCGCCGATATCAAAAAGCAGAACCTCAATATCTTTAATTTTTTTAATTTGCATACTTAGTACCTGTCTAAAATGGTAATAATAATTCACCACAGAGGCGCAGAGGACACAGAGAAGTTGTTTTTGATTTATTTAAATGCTGTTTTTAACAATAAAGCAAAGCTTAGTTAAAAATATATAACCGAATCTCTCTGTGTTCTCTGACCACTTGTGGCCCTCTGTGGTTAGAAAAAACATGTTAGATAAGAACAAATTATTCCAAATTAAATAAACATTGTACACGTTCATTATAATAATTTCTTTATCATAAATTATTTAGCAAAGGTTACAGGTTCTATAAAAACCAGTCTTCCGGCTAATCCTGAGCACCTGCTGACTGGTTCCACTCCCCCCTCGACTCCGCTCGGGGTGACAGGAGCGAGTCGAAGCAAGAGCCGGTATTTTCTGGTTCTCAAGTATTTATACAAAGGTTCATATTATGTCAAAATCAAATATCAAACCCGTTTATGGCTCCACAAACCCTACTCCCCAGGCTGCGGCTTCTCAACCTGTAAAGCGCTTCGCCTCTGTAATAGGCCTTAAGCCCGAAAAGGAGAGCTACTACAGGCAGCTGCATGCCAACGTCTGGCCCGTTATTCAAGAGCGCATCCGCAAATCCAATATAAGCAACTATTCCATATACATAACTGAAATTGAGGGTAAAAAATATCTGTTCAGCTATTTTGAGTACATCGGCAGCGATTTTGACAGTGATATGGCCGCCATTGGCCAGGATCCGGAGACCAAACGCTGGTGGAAGGAGACAGACCCCTGCCAGAGACAACTGCCCTCACGCAAACCTGGCGCCAACTGGAGCGATATGGAGATGGTTTTTTTAATGGAGTAAGTGTTTTAGGAATTACTGGCTTGGATCAGTCAAAAAAGCATAAATCTAAGACGCCCGCCACTCCATCCTTCGACAGGCTCAGGATGAAAGAGGAAGGGAAGTCCACGAAGGTGGAGAATCGAAGCCCGCTCATCCTGAGCTTGTCGAAGGATGAACAGTGAAGTCAATGCCGTCACCCAGAGTTTATCGAAGGGGCGCGGCAATAAACCTACAACTTACCCAGATAAAGCCCCGATTTGGTATAACGTACATTCTCCAGCACTTTTATACCCAGGTTGATATGCTCGG
>CAZRWX010000261.1:0-4507 GCA_964603925.1 uncultured Bifidobacteriales bacterium
CACAGATTCTGCTATAGAGCCCTTTTTGTCTTATCGCCGCTTTTTTCATCGTTGCTTAGCCCGGTTTATTTTGCACAGCTGCTACAGTGCGAGAGGCAACAATATGCGCTCAATGAAGCATAACCGCGATCAATTCCTAAAAATGATCCAGCATCGAACCGCGCGGGCTGCTATAGGTGCGTCCGCAGCACGCGGACAGATTACAAGCTATTTAGATAGGAAGAAGTAAATTAGAACGAATAGAAGATTTTAACTTCCGCGACTAAATCATTGTACTGCTGATCGAGCTGGTCGGGGCGCAGGTACAATAACTGCTTAAAAATAGTTTCTGAATACAGCTTGCTGTTAAAATTGTAGCGGATTTTAAGCTCCAACTCGAAATCTGTCTCCCGGGTTTTGGGCCGGTATAGCTCCTTATGTATAACACCCATGGAATCAGCAGGTTCATACTGGGAAATCACTTTTGTGTTTAATTCGTCTGGAGTTAGTACTACTACGGTATCGTTTAAACGGTAGAAGTACCTTTTGGACCCATTCTCCTCTATATAGTGACGCTCTTCATCACTGTCAATGACCTTTTTCTTCATTAAAGCGGAAAATTCCATTCTCAATTTACGCTTAATTATCTTCCATTGAAAGTTGTTTTTGACCCTCCATTCAAAGGTATCCTCATTTCTCTTGATTTTGGACTTGAGCCCCAGTTTACCGTCCAGTTTATTGGATATAACCTTATTTTTAAGAGTGAGAGCAGCATCATAATCTTGTTTGAATTCATCTTCCCCATCAGTATAATACCCGAGACTTGCAAGAGTGCTGTCCTGAAAATGATATTTATTTAGGAGGGTTGAATATTTATATGAAGAAATATCATTAGTAAGCTTCCACTTGCCGCCCATTTGGACGCTGCCAAATTTTGAAAACCGTACTTTTGCTTTAATACCAAAAGTATTGTCAAAATTCTTATCCTCTAACACACTGGCAAGGGGGATAGAGTCACTGGGGGTATCATTACGGTATTCGTTAAGCCGGGTTTGATCTGCCGAATACCCGTAGTTATTATAAAGAATAGTCTCACTGCCGCTGCCCCCCGGTGCAAAGTAAGAATCCGCCAGCAGGATTGTGCTGTCAGCATTTAGGGTTTTTGGCTTTATCTGGGATTTATACGACAAAGCATAATTAAAATTAAATTCTAAAATTGGTGTAGCATTATAGCGAGATTTTACATCCAGCTTGTTGGTAAATTTAGGCCGGGTAAAATCAGCATTTTCCCGATATTGCTGCCATTTTTCATCCGACAGCAGGCCGATATCGCTACCCTCACCAAAACCCAGGAAATTATAAAAAAGCCCGTCTGAAGAAGCGTTTTCTATATACAAAGAATACCTGGAATTAATATTGAGATTTTTAAGAAGATCTCTACTGAAAGAAAACTCATAGCGCCGCTGGTCCTGAGTTAAAAAGGGGTTGCCGCCTGTGTAATAACTGGCACCGATGTAGCTGTAACTGCCTTCAAAGGCCGTACCCGCTATCTCAAAATTAGCGGCCAGGCGCGCGGCCACACCCTGACCCTCCCAGCGTAGGCCCACAAACTTGGAGTCGTCCAGAGAGTCCTGAATGTCCGGTTCTATAAGGCTTATTTCATTTTTGATGGAATCTAATAGTGACAATCTCCGGGCATTGAGCAGAGAGCTGCGGGCATCATCTGTCAAATTGGTATCCAGATTATTTGAATCTGTCGTAGTAATAAAATCTTTTAAAGCTTCTGCCATGTTAGAGTCGACAAAACCCGCTGTGGCTGTGGGTTGAAGTATTGAGGTCAGGTTAGACTTGTTTGCAGCATCGATATCAAAGGCAGGATTATCCAACATACCTTTCAGCGCAAGATTATAGGCTTGAGTGGTGGAATCTACTGTGCCCACATTTATTTCTGCTGAAAGAGTGAGAGCTTCTTTTAAAAAACGCCATTCACTCTCCAGACCTACCATGTTGGACACTAATGGAACCTGGGCAAGAACAGAGGTTGCTGCCAGGTCGGGCCGCAATACACCCTCACGCCTGTCTTTTGAATAAACATAATTGAAATTCAAATTCCAGTTCTCATTAGCCATCACGTTCATTTTACCAATACCAAGCAGCTTTTGGGCTACAGCAGAACCCTCTGATTTACGCTCCAGATAAGACCCCAGTACCTTATCGCCTACATCGTAAGGACGCTCGGACTCGCCAAAAATACCCGACACGCGAAAACGCTTCTGCTCCCTGCGGTTTTCAAAAAGGCCTAAATCATATTTAACACCGCGAATATTTGAACTGGAAACAGTAATCTCCGACCCGCTTTCAGTGAAATCGCCAACACCTAAAGCATGAGCGCCGACCTGGGTGCGGGCAGACAAAGCCTCCAATTGCAAATTGCCCCATTTATCCCAAAGCATGTCAAAATTGGCATCTATGGAATAGGTACCATAGTCGATAGTGGTAAAAACCGACGCTGTCTGGCGAAAACCTGGAATGACTTTATCCTGAGGAATATCCAAACCGGGATTGACAGTATCACCCTTGCCCGAAACAATATCCCGATTGGTAGTGTTTTCTACGTCCCTGGGAATATGATACTCCATGCCCAGAGTAACATTACCAATGATACCTTTGCCGGGGCCAGTTTTACGCACGGATGTTATACCGCCCTTAAAGTCCTTTTTTTCCTCGACCTTTTTATGATCTTTGGCCAGGTCTTTTTTGATTTCACGTTTTTGCTCTACAGCGGAGGGCTTTTCTATAAGAGACGCTATCTTCTCTTTTTTAACCGGCTCCAGGTTTTGAATATTGCCTTTGAGCCCCAGGAACATACTGCGGGATATCTCATTGTTGGTAATTACACCAATACGGTTACGGGTAATCTGGCTGTTCTCCATAGTAAGAGCCACACTGTCCACCAGTATAAGCCCACGGTCGTTGTTCTCTACCCGGGAATGCAGCAGTTTAAGTTCGCCGAAATTAAGAACGCTGATGGCATTGTGGTTGTCTATAATGGTAGAACGCTCTACCGCTACCTGACCGTACTCCCCCACCTGTATACCAATTAAATGGCCCTCTTTAATTTCGGAGTCCAAAATTTCGACATCGGAATTTTCCACATATAAAGCACGTACCGAATTCTTGGAAAGCACGCAATGGGAAAGAGTAACCGCTCCGTTTTTTACAACTATACCATAGTTGGAATTTTGTATGTGCATGTAATTAAGCACACTGCGCTGCTTACTGCGAAAAAAGAGCCTGTCCCAGTCCCAGGCAGCGGGTTTTTGTTTACCCGAAAGCAGGTAGATGGGATTCTCTTTGGTACCATTGGCCATGATTTGGCCCATTACAGTAATAGTGGTATACTCACCGCCGACATAAATGGTAACACCCTCTTCTATAACTAAAACTGCACCGGGAGGCACCATCAAGTTACTGGTGACTATGTAGGGAGACTTTACCCTTTTGAGAGTGTCTGTATAAGTGCCCATAATACGAGTACCGGTGAGATGGGCTGTGAAAGGATCAAAATTTGCAGAGCGCCACCCGGTCTTGGCTTTGTCAGTGGAAGTTTTGATACCAAACCCCGGTTTTGCAATAAGACCCGCTATACGCCCGCCCCACGTAGGCAGGGCGCGGATAACCTCCCGCTTGCTGCCGCTGCGGAATATTTCCTCACGCTCAAAGGCAATGGAAAGGTCGCTGCTGGTGACTACCTGCATCTGCAAACTGTAACCACCGCCCTTGCGCTGAACAGTACCCAGCAGGCTATAATCGTAGCCCAGCTCCTTTGCCAGTGTGGCCGCGCACTCCACCTCGTTACAGGAAAGTGCCATTTTTAAAAGGGGCGCATGCTGAGCAATTACATCCTCTTTTTTAACCTCGTCCCGTATAAAGCCAACCTGTATGCCGGATTGATTGGCCATCTCCAGGTATAGAGCCTCGGTAAGCCCCTCTGCCACACTGCGCTTAGCGTCCAGAACATTAAGAGTATATATTAAAACCCTTTTGCCGGAAGCCGGGGCAGGTACGCTATCAACGCCTTGTGCCTGAAGGCTGACAACGCTTAGTAATATGAAAAATAATATCAAATAAAAATAAAATTTCACTAATAAACCATTCTGTAAATCTTGTTACAATTATATGCAAAAGTTTAATTGTAATGCAAGAAAAATACGCAAATATTCAAATTTTCTTAAAACGCTAAAATTTCTACAATTCCGGTTTTAAATACAGCCGAATCACCCATGTTAATTCTTTATTGATTTTATTCGCCGGTATCGAACAAAGAAACGCGCCGACAGTCCTTGTCACTCCGGCCTCCCAGCCGGAGTCCATAAAATATCGAAGTTTTTGGACTCCGGCTCGAAGGCCCGGAGTGACGGAGGGGGTCCGACTATCTGAACATAGTTCAGACACTGACCGAAGATCGGCTCCCGATCGAAGATCGGCACCCGATCGAAGATCGGCTCCCGATCGAAGATCGGCTCCC
>CAZRWX010000262.1:0-4463 GCA_964603925.1 uncultured Bifidobacteriales bacterium
CGCTCTGTGTCTGCCCAGGATACAAAATAGGGTACATCAAGCTTGCTGATGGGTGAAATACTTTTTGTTACCTCTGAAGGGGTGGCAAAACCGAAATCAGGATGTTGGAAAACCTTATCCGGCAGAATGTCCATAAATTTAAAAATGCCGGTTTCCTCCCACTGGTGCTCACCGAAGGTTTCATAGTCCATAAAAAGGTTGATTGTCTCAGCATTGCCATTAAGGGCATGAAGCCAGTCGGCGAACTTTTCAGCGGAAAGGGGGAACTCCTGCCATTCCCGGTTGGAAAAACGGAAGGCTATATCGTCTGAAAGCTTATAATTTTTAAGCAGCAGGTTGAGACGGGTACAAGGCTGAGGCTGATACATGAAATTTGGGCTGCGCCAGCCTAAAATTTTATCCGCCCCCTCTGCTATTATAGTTTTAAACCCCATACTCTCTACAAGAGCGGCCAGGTCGTTATTATAAATGAGCTCGGTATTGCGAAATGTGGTAGTGGTTTGTCCAAATTCTTTTTTCATAAGGTCACGGTGCATGGCCACCTGTTTTTTGAACTCTTCGGGTGAGTAAAGAAAGGATAAAGTGTGAAAGTAAGTCTCGTTTATAAACTCGACACAGCCTGTATCAGCCAATGCTTTGAAGGAGTCTAAAGTCTCCGGGCTGAAACGCTTGAATTGCTCTATGGCAGTGCCGGTTATTGAGTAAGAAATGCGAAAGCGCCCTTCATGGCGTTTTATTAAATCCAGCATTAGGCGGTTGGTAGGGAGGTAACACTTGCCGGCAACTTTCTGCATGATGCTGCCATTAGCATGGTCGTCCTCGTAAAAGTGGTTGCCGCCCATATCAAAGAATGTGTACTTACGAAGCCTGTGGGGTTGATGAACCTGAAAATAAAAACACACATTTATCATGAAACCCCCTTTAGCTTGACAGGCACTAAGCGATAACCTGCTGATAGAGGTTAACTACATTCTGGGCCGCACTATCCCACTGAAACCTTTGAATATCCTGGCTGGACCTTGCCACAATTTCCTGGCGGAGGGGTTCATGGTTTAATATGGCTAAAATTTTGTTTGCGATTTCGTCGATGTCCCAGAAATCTACTTTGAGAGCGTTATGGAGTATCTCCGCTACACCGGACTGCTTGGAGACTATTACCGGGACATCGTAACGCATGGCCTCCAGTGGTGAAATGCCAAAGGGCTCCGAGACGCTGGGCATGATGTATATATCGCTTTGGGCATACATACGTTCTACAGCCTCACCCCTTAAAAAACCGGTAAAATGAAAATAACGGCCAATTTTATGCCTGGCCGCCAGCTCTATCATACGCGGTGTCATATCACCAGAACCCGCCATTACGAATTTAACATCTTTACGAACCTTAAGAACCCTGGCCGCAGCCTCTACAAAATATTCCGGGCCCTTTTGAAAAGTAATACGTCCAAGAAAGAGTATGACCTTTTCCTTAATCTTTTTTTCGTTCTTCAGACCTGCGGGGAAGGTGGCTTTGTCCACGGCATTGTGAACTACCGTGACTTTATCCTTTGGAATACCGTAACGGGTTGTAATAATATTTTTGGTATAGTGACTGACAGCAATAACCCTGTCAGCCTGTGACATGGTTGACTTTTCGATATCATAAACAGCTTGATTAACATTTTCGCCGCATCGGTCAAACTCCAGAGCGTGAATATGTAATATAAGGGGTTTACCGGAAATCCTTTTGGCCTGGACACCGGCCAGGGCCGTAAGCCAGTCGTGGGCGTGTATGACATCATGCTCTACTTTTAGTGCTATGGCACCCGCTATCAGTGAGTAGCGGTATACCTCCTCCATGAGATTGGGGCCGTAATCCCCTGAAATATTAAAGTCATAAGAGTTATTGTTACCTTTTTCCGGTGTTTTATTTAAGGTACTAATAGACCGGAGCATTTTAAGAGACTCGATGTATTCCAGCTCATTAATATAAGGATGCAGAAGGGCATCTACAGTTTTAAACTGCAGAGTTTCAGTGGACGAAAACTGTTCCGGATCGGGTATTTCGGATATGTCTATCTGATTGCTGCCAATTAGAGAAACATGGGTTTGGGATTTGTCCGCTCCATCTTTAATGACTGGAAGTACAAAGGTAACCTTGTGGCCCAAATTATTAAGACCTTTGGTAAGGCCATGGCAGGCCACAGCAAGCCCCCCTGATATAATTGGAGGGAATTCCCATCCGAACATTAGAATTTTCATGATATACCTTTATTTTGAGTTTTTCTTGTACTCTCCGGCACAATCATCAAACCAGCAGCAACTGACTTGCAGACAAGTGCCGTCATTTTCGCCATAGCACGCATTATTGCCTTCAGCCTCTTGTATGGTTTGAATAAGTGATGTTTTACTCAATTTGCCGGGTTTAATACCAAGACTTTGAGCTTTTGTTTTGATATCTGACATTTTCATGGTGGTCTCCTGTATTTAAGGGATGTTTGTTTTAGAGGTAGAGGAAATTAAATGGTAAAGTCTGATAAACTCTGCCACACTCCAGGCTTGACTAATACAGCCTCTGGCCTCATGTGGAGGGTCTCCGTCAAAAATTTCTGATATGGAGCCGATACCGGCTTCTTTAAAGTGATCTTTAAACTTAAAAAGAATACTTTGAATATCTTGAATAGCTTTTTGTTTGTCTACCCCATATTTAAGTAAAGCCTCGCCATAATGACCCAGTAACCAGGGCCATACTGTGCCGTTGTGGTAGGCGCTGTCCCGGGTCTCCGGGCCACCCTCATATCGCCCCTTATAAAGGGAATGATTGGGCGAAAGTGTGCGCAGCCCGTGAGTGGTGAGTAACTCGTTGCGAACCCGGTTAAGCACCTTGGCGGCTCTGTCTTTAACGAGAAGCGAATAGGGGAGTGATAGAACTATAATTTGGTTAGGCCTGAGACTGGCATCGGCATCCTCTGGTCCACGCCATACATCTGCCAGATATTGGTAACCCTTTAACCAGAAACATTTGTTAAATGAGTCTTGTATTTGATCAGCTTTGGCTGTAAGCTCCGGCTTTAAAGGGTCATCAAAAAGAATAGCCAGATCCTCCATGAAACGAATAAGGTTATACCAGAGGGCGTTGTTTTCTACCTGACAGCCCGACCTTGGTGTAACAGGCTGGCCGTTTACTGTGGCGTCCATCCAAGTAATTTGATGCTCACCGCCGCCCGCCCACAACAGGCCGTTATCCATCATATGAATATTATAGTCGGTGCCTTTTTTGTACCAGGTATATGTCTCTTTAAGTGCCGGCCATACCCTGGGTTTGAGATCCTGTGGGCTTTTATTTATGGAGTTGTAATACTGGGCCGCAAACCCGAACCAAAGGGCTGCATCTACTGAGTTATAGGCATTGCCCTGGCTGCCCTTGGCCA
This sequence comes from uncultured Bifidobacteriales bacterium, assembly GCA_964603925.1. GTDB lineage: Bacteria > Fibrobacterota > Fibrobacteria > UBA11236 > JADFYW01 > CAZRWX01. Next base: position 3,411 of record CAZRWX010000262.1, read on the forward strand.
GGAAATTTGGAATAAGGCCGCGCTTTTGCTCACTGGCATAAGTCTCCAGAATATTGAGGGCCTCCTGCTTAAAACCAGGAAGAATAGAAAGGCCGGGAAGCGCTATCATAGCGTCGCGCCCCCATTCCAAAAACCAGGGGAAACCGGCTGTAATAGACTTGCGCCCCGCGCTGTCCCGGGTAATGAACTGCCTGCCGGCATAGGCCAGCCGCTTTTGCCAACCCTTACCGGGCAGAGATTTAAGAAGATTATCACGACGTTCAATTTCATTTTCCCATAGGGTTTGAAGGGCGCCCTCCTGCACGGTAGATGCTGACACTATGACCTGACTGCCCTCCGGGAAGGGAATTTCCAATAACCCAGGCGAAAAAAGATCTTCCCGGAAATCGAAACCCCGTGCCTGCTCTTTAATGAGCTCTATATTGCGGTACCAGTCGGGGGAAGGCAGGAACTCAAAGGAACCCTGAACCTGCATATACATGGATGGCATGCCGTCATAAGGTGAAATAAGAAACCCCTGCTTTGCCGGGAAAGTACGGGACCTGAGGTGAATGTTCTCCCTGGAAAGGTTATGATAACCTCTGAAAACGAGAAGAGGCCTTATACGCAGAACGGCATTTACCCGGTTTTTTAGAGCCTGGTACTTAATAAGTACGGTATTTTTACCCTCCGGCATGAGAATGGACCTGGTAACCTCTGTATCGCCGATACGATAGCTGGTACTGGGGTGTGTACTCTGGGTAAAGCCTGTGCAAAGCTGGTGGCCAAGGGGGTGAACCAGGTTAGGATATTTAAAAGTGCTGAGGTGGAACTCTTTGCCCTCGTGTATGAGGGACTCTTCCAGGTTTGACAGCAACACAAAAGTACCGTTGGGTGACTCTAACCGTGGAACCAGAAGCCCGTGATATTTACGGGTATGACAATTTATAATAGTGCTGGAGGCGTAACCCCCAAGGCCGTTGGTCTCCAGCCACTCCATGCTAAGAGCCCTGCGGAGATTAATACAGTCCTTTTGAGGAATATGTACGTCATTCATAATATTGACGCTTGGTG
>CAZRWX010000263.1:0-4427 GCA_964603925.1 uncultured Bifidobacteriales bacterium
ATACTCCTTTTATTATTATAGCTGTTTTCACCAAAATTTCAATTGATAATTTCACTTTTTTCCAAATCACCCCCCCAAAATCCTCCCCACTCCCCACTTTTCACTCAAAACTCACCACTCACAACTAAAGCTGCAAGAACACCCCAACGATAGTAATCCCCCCCTTGCAGCCACTCCCCACTATCTATATTTCCACCATGGATCAATCCAGTACTGCCATTTTCCTTCTCACTGCTGAATGGGAAGACAGCGCCCGGGGGCATATTCTCCGTTTTTTTGGGCATTCTCCTCTGATAGGGGCTGTAGAGGTTGTTATTAGCAGCAGTCCGCCGGTGTTTTTTGTCAATAGAAAAGGCATTTTGCCTTCTCTTCCTTTTGCGGTGGACCGCAAGGCGGTAAAGCTTGTAAGCATAAGCGGTCAAGCGGTGGACGCGCTATATTTTGCCGGGCAGCGGCAGCTAAAGGACGCTTACCGTATTTTACATGATGCTGGTGTTGAAAGCTTAAAAATATGAAGCAAAAGGTAATACGATACAACTACCGGTAATATCTTTGGCTTTTTAAACCATTTTTGCCGGTATTCGAAATATTTTTCAATTTTTGCTATAAAAAATCGATGAAATCTTTTATAATAAGATTAATGTGATGCATGTTCCTATTATACTTTTTGGGCAACCTGAGTGTAATAGGAACTTTTCCCCCTAAAAACCCCTATAATGCTTCCACCGCAAAAAGTAGAGTCTTATTTTTTGGATTTAGATGGGTGGATTATTTTTCTTAGCGTAGAGTGGCCCCTTTTTGGATAGCGCTAAAGATTTTCTTCAGTATGGAAAAGACTTTTTGTTTTTGGTAACCCATACCAATCTTTATGGTCGCTTTTTATTATGCAATTTTTCCGCGGGTCATTGAAAATCGTTTTTTCGATAAGAGCAAGCACCATTGGCAAGTCAAAATCAACCTTTTCTTCTTTGGCTAAAAGGGTTCTTTTAGTTTTGGTAAACAAAATGGATTTGTTCATCGCCATAAAGTAGCCGCTTATATCCAATTTCAATACATAAGCTGGATGCCGATAATTTTGTGAGCAGGAACGGAAAAAATGCTCTACTCGGCTTATTCCATAATGAGTGCCTTTGCCTATTCTGCAACTGTAAGCGTCATTAATAAAAACCTTTTCAAAAATGGGAGATATGTAATTATAAATAAAATGGTGAACCACTCTATCCCGGAAATCAGCGGCAAAAATCTCTCGTTTTACCGGGTTTTTAACAATAAAGCAAATGCTGGGCCTTATTTTATAACTATTTTCTGCGATATCATCGGCAAGTTCAAATATTTTTGACTCAAAGTTTTTCTCAAATGCCAGGGCGTTTATGGTTGAGCGCTTATTTTTACGAGCCTGAAAATACGCTCTAACTAAATCCGATACAATTACATCTTTTGTTGAGGTAAAAGCTCTCATAGGTCCAGGCGATGATCCCAGGCCCGTAATCACCATTATGCTGCCAGGGGAGGATTAGATGTTAATTTGCCTTGACTTTATGTCTTCTTTAGGATACACTTAATAAAGGAGTAATTTTGGAAAAAGAAATACGAGTTTACCAGACCGAGGATGGCAAAACGCCATTTAATGATTGGCTGTTTAGTATTAAACAGGAAAAAGCCAAAATTGCGGTATTGAATCGTTTGGGTCGCTTAAGGCAAGGTAACTTAGGATATTGGAAAAGAATTGAAAGTATCTTTGAGCTTAAAATTGATATAGGGCCAGGCTATCGGGTTTATTTTGGAGAGCATAATAAGACAATTGTAGTCCTATTAGTAGGTGGAACAAAAAAGAAACAAAATAAAGATATTCAGCTTGCCAAAGATTACTGGATTGATTTTAAAAGGAGATTTTCATGAAAAAGAAAAATTTAAAATCTCTTCCTAAATTAGAGGATATATTTAAAGAGCATTTGAATACGCCAAAGACGGCAGCAATATATTTGTCCGAAGCTCTTAGAGAAAATGACTATGAATATTTCCTTATGAGCCTGAAAGATGTAGTTAAGGCAAATGGAGGCTTTACGGCTCTTGCTAATAAATTGTCTGTTTCAAGATCCAGTTTATATAAGAGCCTTTCTCCTGATACAAAAGTAGGATTCATACAATTACATCAAATTTTAAAAGCGATTGATATTAACCTACGTGTTGAATTCAAGACCATTAAAAAACAAAAGAAAGTAGCCTAAATTAAACATAAGCCCTTAAGAAATATTATGATCTTTGTGAATAATATATCTTAAGGAGCTTCCAAGATGTCAAAATTTAGAACCTATAAATTCAAAAAGCGCCCCGGCATCATATGCAATTCCTGCGGGGATGAGCGCACCGCCTTTGACTTCTGGAACGACCGGCCTTATTGCGAGTACTGCATGGAACACCGTAATGATATGGTCTCACCCGAAACCATCAAATGCTCAAACGTTGACTCAGGAGTAATGTAAATGCAATTCAACAACATTGAAATTACAGACATCCATATAACGAAATACAAAGGCGAAACCAAGTTTCTTGCTTTCGCGCGTGTATTCTTCAATAATATCTTCATAGTAAATGGATTTCGGATAATCCAGGGCAATAAAGGGCCGTTTGTAGCTTTTCCGCAAGACCTGAATGCTCTCAAAAAAGGGCAGGAAATCTGCACAACATCTGACAAGGCCTTTAGAAAATACATTCAAGCTCAAGTGCTCGAACAGTATGCTATTTTAACAGAGATTGATGCTGCCAGGTGACAGCCAGCCAGCTCCTGGAGCAGGTTAGGGAGGTATGAACCACTGGAGTGGTTCATCTGGGAGTTTGCCTCAAAGGCAAACATCCACGTTTAAGAGAGTGGCTGCACGGCATTGCTTTTGGAGCCTGGTTCCCTGGCTATTAACGTGAACAAGCCATTTAAAACCACCCTACATAGGATCTTTGAAAACACTGCATACATTAAAAGAAAAATAATACCAATAATCATTGACCATTAAATTCTTTCTTCGACAGCACAATTACTCCTGAATTTTGCAAAGACGGTTCTGCCTTCGGGTGAAACCGCTTCACAAAAAACAGGAGTCAAAATTGAACTACACATCTCAAAATACCGAACTTAAAAACGCCATCCAGGCCTCTGCCATTGCACTAAAGCAAATTGCCGTAAATGGCTCCATATACGTCATGGATAAATCTGGTAACTATGTGCCGGATACTTCTGAAAGGCCTGGCGTAATCAGCTCTCCCCAAGACGCACGGAAGTGGTTTGACTTCATAGAGGCAAATGAACAGGAATCATTTGCCATCATATGCCTGGATGGAGCTAACAAGCCTATATCAGCCCATGAATGCACCCGTGGCCTGGTAAACTGCTCTCCATGCCACCCTCGCGAGGTGTTTCGTGAGGCCATAAGGCGTAATGCGGTTTCCATCATACTTGGACATAACCATCCATCAGGCAGTTTAACGCCTTCCTCTACTGATTTAGCAACCACTAAAAAACTCCTGGAAGCATCTAAATTACTGGATATTCCCGTACTTGATCACATAATTGTGTCATCCCAGGGGGCAACCTCAATTCGTGAATCTCATCCGGGTCTCTGGGGGAAAGACTGATGCATCAATTTTTAGTATGCATTGTTGTCAATTCATGGTTAAATAGTATATTAATCAATACCCATGCGCTGGCTGGTGGGGGACCCCAAAATCTCCTGCCAGCCTTTTTTTGGCTTGAGCGAGGCCCTCAGATTCCAATACGTTGTTGTTGCTCCTCATCCCTTTCCTCACCTATAAATATAGGCTCCGGAAGAAACTCGTCACACGCCTTGTCTTGAAACCTGATCATCCTCGCTCAAGCCAAAAAGTAATTTTGTTTTAGCCGTCATTATAAACCTCCCGGTTAATCTGAAGCGGTCCTCTCTTGGGGTGAAACCGCTTCATCTTAACCAACCCGGAGGCTCAAATGACTACAACAACCACAAAAAGAAACTTCAAATCAAAAAAGAAATTTGAATCTAAGAGAGACATTATCAATGAGATAACGGATAAAGTCATTGAACTTTTGGAGCAGGGAACCAGCCCATGGAAAAAGCCATGGAACGGGCGTGATATGATGCTATTTTTTTTATTATTTGATATCCATCTTGTTTTCTTTCCCCCCCCATAGACGGGGGCGGTATTCAGGCACAAAAAATCTTTTTTTACTCTATGTAATTCTTATGTATGTATTCTTAGAACCGGTTTTGGTTTTGAATAATCAAGCCTGTTTAAACGTTAAGGATTATTTCTGTAATGTTACACAAACAAGCTATAAAATTAAAGGGTTTCAGCATTACAGAAATGATTCAGTTGAACGACCTGTCCGGCGTAGACCCGCAACTTGTCTTGGCAGCTTGTAGGGGCGGATTAATAAGTAG
>CAZRWX010000264.1:0-4426 GCA_964603925.1 uncultured Bifidobacteriales bacterium
CCAGGGCTCTTCCGGCTTGTTTTTCCGTGATATAATATTCTATTGCCGTGGAAGTTGTAATACCGCCGCTACGGCACCCCATAAAAAGGCTTAATAAGCCAAAAAGGCAATAATACTGAATATTTGTTTTCATATACCGTAAAAATGACTGTCTAATAAATTATCGTAATTAGCTTTGATTTCCTAAAGGCAAATAGAGCCTGGAAGCAGCTTAATTCGGTCTGAACGACTCTTAAAGAAACACCCTTATGCCAATGGCGCCATCCAGGCTGGTACGAATATCGGGCCAGATATTAAAAAAGGGAACAATTTCAAAGAAAACCTCAAAGACTGTAGGCGAATACAGATAACTGATGCCAAACGGAAACCTGACCCCCAGGAGATCTTGATTGCCAGCCCTTAGACGGCCCCCAATACCCCAGAAAAAGGGCATAACACCGCCTTCAACCTGTACTTTACTGTAATAATGGCGTAGAAAATCTATGTGTGAATATACGCTGCTGCCGCCTGTGCCAATATCCCAGTGGAGAGCGCCGTCAAAGGCTGATTGTTTGTCAACCCAGAACTTCCAGCTTAAGCCATTAGGGCTGTTTAATATAAGACCTAAAGAATGGTTAAGATCCTGACCCGCAACGGGCGCAATCAGGAAACAAAAAGTAATAATGGATAAAATAATTTTAGTCTTCATAGGAATGTGTCTGACAATGTCCGGTGATACCTGTTAACTAGAATGGATACCGCAACGCGGGGCCATTCCAATAATCTGATGGAGCGTATCTCACCTGTCATCGTGCCAGAATATGCTTTAAGCATATTCTTTAAAGCTAATCCGAAAGGACGGATTAGCACGCCTGCCGGGCCGAAGTTCGCCGTGGCGGACGCAGACCGGAGCCCGCTCATGCTGAGCGGACTTGTAGTCGAAGCAAGGATATGACAAGGCTCATCAGGCATTCTGCTATAAAATAAAAAATCCCTTCTATAAAAGGGATATTAATAATATAAACAGAGAGGGGCTCAGGTAAAACTAAACAATGCCTCCTTTAATGCTTCATCCACATCATCCAATTTTTTTATAAGGTTTGCCTGTATCTTTTTTGTGCCTTCGCGCATGTCTAACCCTGAGCCGGCCTGTAACCGGGCAAATTCATTCATAGCGTAAATTACATCATCCAGCACTCTTCCATTAGTATTTGACATTTAGACTCCTGATTAAAATCCGCCGATATATTACCTTCGGATTATTTTACTTTTTCCTTAAAAGAAATGTTTATATGGTTATTGGCAAGTTTTTTCTAACCTTTTGTAATATTTAACGTTACACAAAAGACCTAAAAACTTAAAAAGGCTGTGGACAGCCTAACTGATTCAAGAATGAAAAAGAAATATTACATAGGGTGGATATCTACTAATAGATACGCACAACAATACGCCGATTAGCTGCTCTATTTTCTTCGATACCTTTACCGTCAGGGCCTTTATTAGGCTTTTTAGGCTTTGTGTCTGAGTAACCCGCAGCCTTAAGCCGGTCAGATTGTACACCCTGCTCAATCATGTACCTTACAATATTGGTGGCTCTGGCCACAGAAAGCTCCCAATTAGAGGGAAACCGAATGGTCCTGATAGGTATATCGTCCGTATGCCCCTCAATATCCAGGGCAAATGGGTAATAGTCAATCTTCCTGACAGCAAATGTAACCTTATCAATAATAGCAGCGGCCGTCGGGCTTATTTCCGCGCTGCCGACTTTATAAAAAGCAGAACTGGCAAACTCCATTTTAATCCCGTCGCTGCCCAGCCCAATTATCACCATTTTCTTTTCTCTTTCCTTTTCCAGGAGAGAATCTAAATCGTGTTTGATTTCGGCCAGTGGCGTTACCATCTCTTCTTTGGCTATTTCTGAGCGTAAACCCTTTTTCATTTGCTCAAACAAGGCGATATCCACCTTGGATATGGATATGAGAACAAGAAAAAAAGACATGAGCAGGGTAATCATATCACCGTATGTCTGCATCCAGTCGTCCAGATTGACTTCTTCGGGCTCTGCTACCCGGAACCTATTTTGATGTCTTGAAAGAGCCAATGTATATCCGGCTATTTTTCAGGTTGTGGGGAATTGGACTCCATTTGGTATTGAATCTTCCTGTCCAGAAAAGAATTAAGACGGTCTTGTATATAGAATGGTGAACGTTTCTCCAAAATCATATTAACGCCTTCTAGAATAAGATATTCCCTGAACCTGTTAATACCCAAAAGCTGTTTAACCTTGGTAGAGCAAGGCTGAAATATGAAGCGGGCTATAAGAACCCCGTAAAGAGTTGTCATTAAGGCTATGGAAAGCCCAGGCCCCATTTTAGAAGGGTCACTCATTGACCCAAGCATAACAATGAGACCAATAAGGGTGCCAACCATACCAAAGGCAGGTGCCGCTGAGGCCATGGTATTTAGGATATTAGCCTCTGATAAATGCCTGAAATAATGTTCTTCTATGGCAGTCTGGCAAAAAGAGCAAACTTCATCCTGTGAATAGCCTGTTGAAATTAATGAAGAAAGATATTTAATAAAGTCGTTTTTGGACTCATCGCCAATTGCCTCCCAACCCTGAACCCCCTCCTTTTGTATACGGCGTGACCACTCAATAACCATGCCCACATCCTTAACCAGGGTGCGGGGCGTTATCTTTTGCCTGACAAATACCTTGAAGATGGAAATAAGAGCGAAATAAATATAACGCCAGCGGTACCCTATAAAGGCTGAGGTAAATGTACCCCCAAAAACAATAGCGGCACTCTGAAAACTTATGAATATCTTCCAATTGTCTGTAATGGAGAGTATGCCCCAGGCCACTATGCCTGCACCAAACAATACCCCAAATAGTGTGGAAAGCGAAATCATCATAGGACAATTGACCTGCTATTCATTATCATTTTTTAAACGCTCCAGCATAGCGGATACGGAAGGCATATCCGGATTTAGCCGTAGTGACTGGATCCATGACTCCCGGGCTCCTTGTTTATCCCCCATCATAAAGAGTATACTTCCCATTAAGGCATAAGCCTCTGCGGTCTCCTGTTTCTGAATAGAGAGTTTGGTCATGTCCAAAGCTTCTGGATATTTCTTCTGATAGAACCACTCTTGAGCTCTGCGAATCTCCGCCAGCACCCTCTCCAGACCTTCACGATTTAAATCTGATTTGCGTGGTATATCCATAACATCACCCCAACCGTCTTCGCTTCCCTCATCTTCAGGATTGAGTTTGGGTGCAGCTTTGTTTTCTGGTAGCTGTGCATTTGATGAAGGTTTATTTTCCTCCCCTTTACCCTCCAGCCAGGGGTATTTCTTTTCTGCCATGGAAGCAGGGCGGCCATTCATCTGTATAAAAACATCATTGTTATCAATATCCAGTACCATGCTCATTTTTGACGACCGGTTGCCATAGGATATTTTAACCTGGGTAGGTTTGCCCTTTTTTTCAGTAAGGACGCTCTCGGGGGGCATGGGAGCACCCTCACCCGTTGCCGGGGGCCTGGAAACACACCCCTGCAACAGACCCAGCAACAGGACCAGACCAGTTATGTGAACCTTTAAAAAGCCGTTTAACATGGGCTTAAAAAGTGTAATTAATAATGTTGAATTCATATGAAAATGAGCTTAGTTTAATAATTTTGCCTTGAGTGCCGGGCAGAGTACCAGTACCACCGTATATGCGATCGCCTGCTAAATAGCTGGCCCCTACACTCAGACCGAAATGCCGCGAAAGCTGACTTTTATACCCCATGGAAACCGCAGGCAGCAGACCAGTAAATGAGAAAGGTTTAAAAAACTTGCCGCCCATATAAGTGCCAAGCCAGTACCCGCGATCAATGTTGGTTTTGGGTATAAGAACGATAAGTAGATCGATACCCAGCTGCATTATATAAATAGATGTAAGCCCGATATCTTTTGAGTCCTCTTTAGAGAGTGTGGCCATGGTAAAACCTGCCGTAACGCTGAACCACATACGCTTATTTTCTTTTATGGCCTCGCTGACAGAAGCTTCAAATGTAAACTGATTGAGCTTTGGATCTACTAAACCGGCAATAACAACACTATCATCCTTTATTTCGTCAATAGGAAATACGCGCAGAGGGGCGGCAACTGTCCATTTAAGATCGAATATACTGGGTTTAATTTTATTAGGACCCGCGATAAAATCGCCACTCCAGAGAATTTTGGCAGTGCGGTGTTTGATGACTTTAATATTTAAAAGGACATCGCCCTCAGTGGTTTTATTACAACTGCCCTCTACAAAAGCGTCTATTCTGAGCTTATCTCCCAGCTCCCACAACTCCTCTACATTTGGAAGTGTATTAGATATTTGAAAAGAGGTGTCTGTAGATAATATTTTAATAGTTTTAAGCTCTGGTGGCGATACAATAGTACGCCGGCC
>CAZRWX010000265.1:0-4375 GCA_964603925.1 uncultured Bifidobacteriales bacterium
GGAAAACAGACATATTGCTACCAATTAATTGCCCCTACATTGCCCTCTCCCCCTGTTCCTACTATTCGGGGGAGGGGGTCAGGGGGAGAGGGCACTATATTCATAGTTGTTTTTTACCCACAGATTCTGCTATAGAGCCATTTTTTTTATAGCTTAATTATTGTATGGTATAATATGACTATAATAAATTCCGGCCAACCCAATGAGTAGACAATTCATAGACCCCAACAGCCTCGAGGACGAATCTACTTCACCTGATGATGATTTATTGGAGAGCTATCGGCTTAAAAATCAAGCCCTTCAGCGTCAGAATAAGTCCTTAACTTACGAAAAAGAGCTCCTGGATGCTCTTCTGGCATTTATTCCTGATATGGTCTATTTCAAAGATAAAGATTCAAACTTTATCCGGGTAAACAAGGCCCAGGCCAGGTTTTTAGGGTTGGGTAATGCTGATGAAGCTATTGGCAAATCTGATAAGGACTTTTACCCCGCCCATACTGCATTAGAATTTATGCAGGATGAAAAAGAAATGTTTGCAAATGGTCAATCAGTTATTAATAAAGTTGAATTTCAAGATAAAATTGATGATCAGGAAATAAGATGGACATCATCAACTAAGGTTCCTTTTCAGGATATCTATGGCAACATAGCGGGACTGGTAGGTATATCCAGGGATATAACCTTGCAGGTAAAGACAGAAGAGGCATTGAAGAGAGAGCGGGAGCTTCTTCAAAAGCTTATGGATAACATCCCTGATAAAATTTACTTCAAAGACAAATTAAGCCGTTATACCCGTATTAATAAGGCAATGGCAGTGGCAATTGGTATTGCAGATCCCCAAAAAGCCGTTGGTAAAAGCGATTTTGATTTTTATGCCAAAGACCATGCTCTAGGAGCTTATCAGGATGAAAAGAAGGTTATCTCAACCGGTCGGGCTCTTATTGGCAAAGAGGAGCTGGAGGTCTTGCCGAGTGGTCAACAGGTATGGGTGTCTTCGACCAAGCTGCCTCTCAGGGACAATGAAGGCAATGTTGTTGGCACTTTTGGCTTATCCAGGGACATTACAAAAATTAAGCAGGCGGAGGAGCAGTTACAGACAGCAAATTCCATATTAGCCAAACAGGTACTGGAGAGGACCGGGGAAATTAAAAAAGCAAACGCGGAGATGGAGATCCGTATTAAACAGCTGGACTATCTAAATATGAAAGCACGCCATTTCGCACAATTTATTGAACGGGCGCATCTGCTTGACGCAATTTATGATGCTTTCTCGGAGTCTCTTAACGAGGGTGAAATTTTGTTATGGTACTGGGATGGTGATGATTTTGTTCATCATCGTGTGTCGTCAAAATTTAATAAACCTGAAATTATTACCACCTGCTACCGGGCCATGAAAGCGCTTACCCCCGGGCAGACGCAGCATATTTTCTTTGAGAGGAACTGGTCCCGGAACCCTCGATTAAACAGCTTCTTCTCAAATATTCCCATAAATTACCCAACATATTCTTCAATACCCCTTAATACCCATAAAAAGCTTTTAGGTTTTATTCAAGTTTTTGCCAATCCACAGTTTGAATTTTTATTTCGCCAGGAGTACGCGGTGCTAAATACTCTGGCCGCTCATGCTGCTGTAAGTCTGGACAACGCTAATCATTATTTAGAATTAAAAGAACGGACACGTATTCAAAGTGAACTTGAAATAGCTCAAAGAATACAAAACCGTTTTTTACCTAAGGACCCCTGTATTCCAAACTTTAATGTTAAAGGTGTGTGTCTTCCTGCTAATGAGGTGGGTGGTGATTATCTGGATTTTTTCCAGAATGAACTTGGTGATTGGGTTACTGTGATCGCAGATGTCTGTGGAAAAGGAGTGCCTGCGGCTTTAGTAATGACAAGTTTGCGGAGTATTATAAGAACAGAGGCCAGACGTCAAAGGTCTTCAAAAAAGTTATTAAGCGCTGTCAATCAGCTTCTTATTCAAGATTTACAGGCTGACAATTCGTTTATAACATGTCTTTGCATTATTATAAAAAAGGGCGGAAAGTCATTAAATTTCAGCCGGGCGGGGCACCCTCTGCTGATATCTTTGAAACAGAACACGACGGCACCTGAGGTTATTGCTTCGGAGGGGGTTGCAATTGGTATGCTTGCGGGGGACGATTTTTTTTCTTTTCTAGAAGAGAAAACTTTGCCTGTTTCACCCGGTGATAAATTTCTGGCCTATACAGATGGTTTAGTGGAAGCAATGACACCAAATCGTCAAGTGTATGGTCAGGAGCGGTTGTTGAGCCTGCTAACGAGAGAGCTTAAAAGTAATCCCCAGGAATTAGTTGATGCTATACTTAAAGATGTAAAAAGCTTCACCAGGAGAAATAGCCAATCTGATGATTTAACCCTTTTTACTCTGGAAAGGGTTTGAAATACGGTTGATAGCGCCGGTTCTTAATTGTTGGGCAAAATCAAAAACTGAAGCAAAAACCCATGTACTTTGCTCGCTGCACCAGCCCTGATTTAAGATTGAATTAATTAAAACAGTTTTAGTTCCGGCGGCTTTGCCCGCATCTATATCCAGAACATTATTGCCTATCATAAAACTTTGCTGGAGACTGATGTTGTGTTCTTTTTGAAGGTGGAGAATCATACCAGGAGCTGGTTTACGGCAGGTGCATTGCCGGGCATATTCCACAACTTTACCTGTAGGCAAATGGGGACAATATTTTGTACTTGTAATAATAATGCCATTTTCCTGGAAAAAGCCGCTGATCTGGCTGTTAAGTGTCTCAACATCTACGGTTGAAAAGTAGCCCCTTGCAATACCGGACTGATTTGTAACTATAAACAGCTTGTAGCCAAGACCCTGTATTATGGATAATGCTTTAATAATACCGGGAAGGGGGAAAAAATATTTAAAATTGTGTAAATATCTCACATCATAGTTGATTGTGCCGTCTCTATCTAAAAAAATAGCTTTCATTTTATTTGTGCATGATATTCTCTGGGGAGATTTAAAAAAAACTATTAGGATTGGCCAATTTGCTCAATTATTTAGCAATAATAACCGATTATATAAGCGGAGGATTTGATTAGTGCGCTACAGGCTCGGGAAAATATATCTGTTATCAGCCATATTGGTAGTTTTTACTCTACCATGTCATGGGGCATTTTTAACGGCGGAAGTTATGTATAGCGGGGGTAGGGTAGAGATAATAAGGAGCGAGGGTAATAAGCGTGAAATGCTGAGTCAGTACCACAAATGCGGGCAGAATGATAAAATCATCACCCATTCAAAATCAGTGGTCATACTTTTATATAAAGACGGTACAAAACTGTATATCGGGGAAAATTCCAAAGTTTTAATTAATTCCTCTGAAACAACTGAATTTGGTAATGCTAATAAATTGTTAACGCTTTATCATGGTACAGTTTTTTTGTCACTTTATAAATCTCTGGAGAATTATGAAGGCCATCATGGCTGCATATACACACCTGTTTTTAGTGCGGTCTCCAAAGAAGGCGGTATGTTCACAAAAGTTGATAAAGCGGGTATTAATGCTGAGGCATATGTTATAGCCGGTACTCTTCATGTAAGGGGATTATCTCGTGATGAGTCATATCTAAAGGAAGGCACATTTATTACCGGAGACAGTATTGGAAAGCTTTCTCAAGTAAAGGAGTTTGATGAAGATGAATTTATTTTAGATCACAGCTGGCTTGGCAGTAAATTTTTAACCAAAGAGTTTGACCGCGGTCAGCTAATGAGAAAGCGAAAGATGGACGTAATTGCAGGGAAAACACAGGGTAAAGTAATTGTCATGAAACTGGAATTTAAAAACAACAAGTTTTCCTGGGATGTAGGCTCTTTTATATCCAGAATGGCCGCCGAACAATTTCAAAAGGTAAGCTACCGCGAGGTAGCCTATCATGGGCAGGATGAGGAAGACCCAATAACATACAGTCAACAACATGGTGCTGACCGTTTAATAATGGGTAAAATAAAAAGTTTTGATATAAGCAAGAAGTCAGTTTTATCAAGTGATTCCACAAAATATGTACTATTATGGAAGGTCAGCCTCTGGCTGGATATGAGAGTTTACGATCCGGGGCAAAATAGTGTAATTAAAAATGAACTTATTCGTATAGAAAAGGTAGCTCAGTTCACGCTGGAAAATGACATCCGCTGGATCTACCAATATTCTCCAGAAGATAAAAGAAGCCTTGCCAACCAAAAGTTTATAGCAGGGATATTTGAGGACTTGGAAGCAGGCCTTTATAAATTTGGTAAAAGCGCCTTGTAAGGGCAGATTTTAGACAGATACCAACTAGTTTCAATTCAGGATTAGGTGTTTGCCACCCTCAGTCACTCCGGCCTCCGAGC
>CAZRWX010000266.1:0-4262 GCA_964603925.1 uncultured Bifidobacteriales bacterium
GTGAGGGGTTTACTGTCTCCGTGACCAGGGTTTTGAGCCATTTGTTAAGCTCCCCGCTCAAGTGTTTCGGCTGATTTGGTTGAACCGATATTCTCCCTTTGCAGTACTTTAAGATAATGTGCCAGACGGGAGGTTAAGAACAAATACGGGAGCCTGGAGTTTATTTTGCAGTTGGCGGAAATGGCGGCATCATCAAACTCCTCGGGTTTTTGAGCAGAGTTGGCCGAGAAGAAACAGGCATAGTCCCTGTTCTTGTAATAGCTTAGGGAGATAAACCCCTGATTGGCAAATTCAAACTCCCTTGTCTCGGGAATAAGAATTTCTGTGGGGATTTTGAGCTGTGTGCCTTTACCTACATCAAAGGCATGTATGGGGAGGTTTTCAACTTTACCGCCGGACTCCGGACCGCGAATTTGTACACACCAGCCATTTTCTATAAAAGAACGTACCATATTAGCGCCAAAAGCAAAGCTGGCATTGCCCCAGAGGTATTTTTGATGCTCACCCCCGGTAACTTGCTCGGTGTAATTGAACTCTTTAATAGGATTGGACTGGCCATAGGGCAGCCGCAGCAGAAACCTGGGAAGAACCAGGCCTACATAGCGGGCGTCATCAGTCTCCCGGAAACTCCGCCATTTAATAAACTCCGCTTTATCCATGTAGTTCTCCAGGTCCTCTATACCGGGGAGCTCCCTTACATCGCTTTTACCAAAGAACCCCGCGCTTACTGAACCTATAAAGGGGCAATGGGCCGATGCTGAAACTTTGGAGATATCCTGCAGAAGGCCGATATCCTGAGGGGAGCTGTCGAACTCATAACAGGAAATAACACTTGCAAATGGCTCGCCCCCGGGGGTGTCATACTCATTGGTATACACGTGTTTGTACAGCCCGGACTGAATAGTTTCGGGGGAATCCTCGAAGTCTTCTACCAGTTCATCTTTGGTACAATTTAGCAGTTCAATTTTTACATTCTTTTTGAAATCTGTGCGATCTACCAGAAACTTAAGACCACGCCAGGCGCTCTCCAGTTTTTGAAATGACTCCTGATGGAGGACCTCGTCCAGCTGGTCGGATATTTTTTTGTCGATGATGGCAATTTGTGACTCTATGACACCTTTATCGATTTTACTGATGGAAGTACTGGAATCTAAGAGGCTTTGTACAAAAACCCTGAGAGCGGCGCTGATACGCTCGCTGGCGGTATGCTCAATAAGAGAATCGGCATCGCCGTATTCGGAAATTGTAACCTGGCTGGATGGTATATCCATGTCCATAGTTTCGTAAATGTATTGTAGTCCCTGTTTTTTTTCTGACATTTTAAACCTCGTTAAATAAAATGTTAAACTTTGTGATTAATTAGTAGATGTATCTGTCAGGGGCGCTATCTTCTCTAACTCTTGAACAAGTGCCTCCATGGAGCCTTTATCCTGGATAATGCTCTCCAGCCTTTTACGGAAATCCCTGTTATCCAGCAGATTGGAGCCTAAATCTTTTAAAAGATTGCGGGCGGCAAGCAGCTTGGTGAGGTCGGGCATTTGCCGTGCTACCTCTGTGGGCTCGAACGATTTCATGTTGTTTACCTTAAGATTAACCTTGATGTCACCACCCTTGGAAGAAACCTTATTAGGTACCTGCATGTCGAGGTTTAAATTCATGGACCCCATGATCTGGGAAAAATTATTTTTATCGATATTGAGACGCTCTTTGTCCATAACCCTTTTGCCGTCCCGTTTTTGAGCAAAGTCACCAACAACCATCATTTTAAGGGGTAACTCCACCTTTTTTTGAGCTCCGCCTTTGTCTACGCTGAGTTGAATATTTACGCGTGCTGGCGGAATTTCCTGCTGAAAACTATCTGGCATGCCTGTCTCCCTGTTTAAAAGTATTGTGAAATATTATAAGCATTATGAATTTAAGCCAAAATGATAATCCAATTTAATTAAATCTTTTTGAGATTCCCTTAATTTTCCCATTATACGGCCTTTTTCCTCTTTTGTCAGGGACGAGCCCTGAGCTAACACCTTCATGGTTTTAATATGCAGAGTATAAAATGCCTGGGCAAAGTCCTTGTCCCAGCTGAAAATTGGCAGACTTGTAAGGTTTGATTGTAATTTTTCTAAAATAGCATCAGCGATTTCACATTTGGAATTTTGTAGACATAAGTCGGCCATTGCCATCATTCTCATGGTGAAAGCTTTTTGATCGGTGCCGCGTATACCTTGTTCAAGGTAATTAAGAGCCTCCGGCAGCCTGCCACTGCGTGCCATAACCGCGGCGGCTTCCATATCACTCTCTAGACCATTATCTGCGGCGTGAGCAGACGGGGAAATACCAGCC
Source organism: uncultured Bifidobacteriales bacterium (assembly GCA_964603925.1). Lineage (GTDB taxonomy): Bacteria > Fibrobacterota > Fibrobacteria > UBA11236 > JADFYW01 > CAZRWX01. The sequence continues at coordinate 2,341 of CAZRWX010000266.1, forward strand.
TGGGCAGCATCGGGTGTGTTCAGCCATTCCCTGGTGCGGGAATTAGCCAAGGGGATTTGGGATTGAAATTTTAGATTCATTAAATCGGGAAACTTGTTTATAAAAGCCCTGGCCTCGCCCTCTACAGTAAGTGCGCACTCTGTTAGCCCCCCCCCTTGCCCGGCAAGTGCCTGGTATATGTAATTTATAAGATCGAGCCAGAAGTGCATGCCTGGTTTGCTAAAATCCAGGAGCGCCTGTTCTAAAAGGACCGGCCAGTTTGAGCTTTGGCATGTGGCTTCAAAAAAATCTGCACGTTTGCTGTTGGGGCCGGCAATTTTTGTGATTTGATCATTAGACGGCGGCAATTGTGTAACGGTGTGCCACCTGAGAGCAATGGTAGTTTTATACCCGAGAGGGTTTTGCGGAGCACTGTCCAGGAGAAAACCGGCACCCTGACGAAGAAGGGCAAGTGCATCGGACTCGTTTTGCGGATCAGCATTTACACTGGTAACTGTATTGACAGAGGCACTGGGTGTAAATAAATGAGGGGCAATGGCCGGAGTTGGCACTGCGGACTCTACTGGTTTTGGGATGGATTTTTCTTTTTGTTTGAGCCAGGTATTAAGCAGCCTGGTAATGTTGCCCATGGAAGGTGATTGGCCGTTGAAGTTTTGCTCAATGTAACCGGATAACGCCGCAACCTTGCTGATGGTGGCTTTTATAAGCTCGATGTTAACACCCTCCAGAGGCAGGGGGCTGGTCAATTGGATTAGCTTGTCCTGGTTCAGCCATTTGATGGCATTGATACGAGCCATTTCGCGTTGGGGGTAAATGTCATTTAAATATGTAGTAATAAGAGTGCTATAGCTGTAAAGGCCCCATAAGAAGGACTCTGCCCCTTGGGTTTTAGCCAGGGCCAGGATGTAAAAGCCCGCTACCCGTATGTCTTTGGAGTGCCTGGTTAAAACCCTTTGGCAGTTACCGGCAATCAGGGGAAAATTAATATTGGAGGGCTTTTCGATCTCAGTCTTAATTATGTCATATTCCGGGGTATATTTTGGGTCGCTTCCGCAGGGAAATGGGCCGTTAAGGGGCGTTAATATCTCACACACCCAGGCAGGGGGGGGGAGTTCGGAAGATGGCTCTGGTTTCGGTGTGATTTGGTCTGATGTTGCGGCTTCATCAACAACTGGTACTGGGCCGGTTATAGGTTCAGGTCCTGAATCTGACTCAGTCATCTCTTGAATAGTACCGGCAGGTACTTGCGAGACCCAGGTTTTAATAAGTTTGATTATAGCCCCCAGAGAGGGTGTTTCATCAGGCCAAATATCCTGGATAATGGAATTGATACCTTTAATGGCCATATACCCATCATTGATAAATGTGAGATCCTGTGGGAGTAAATCAACTTGCTGTAACAGGGATACGATACGCTCTTGATTAAGCCATTTAAGGGCGTTTTGCCGGGCCGCGGGCCGAGCGGGGTGCAGAGCGTCCCAATGGCTGTTAATTATATAATAGTAGGCTGAGAGTGTTTGGCAAAAATAGCCTATGCCCTTTACTTTGGCGGAAGCCAGCAGGTAATAGCCCAGTACACGCATATCGCGGGTATGATTTTTTAAAAGAGTTTCGCAGTTAAGGAAAACTTTTTGAAAATCTGCGCCTGAGGGCTTTTCTATCTCCAGCCGGATAGCGTCGAATTCCGGCGTATAGCGGGGGTCAGCTCCGCAGGCGTTATCTGGAAACAGGGGTTGAACCAGGAACTGTAATTCTGTTAATAAACTGGGTGAGTGTTTATGTGGGTTTATTTTAACTTCTGATTGCGGCATTTTTAAATTGATTTTAAAGAAGTATTAATTATGCAAGTTTTAATAAAAAACACCCTATTTGGAAAAGTTCTACAGTTCCGGAGCGGCTTTTTTGACAAGTAACCCACTGTG
>CAZRWX010000267.1:0-4221 GCA_964603925.1 uncultured Bifidobacteriales bacterium
GATTATGTAGATAATTTGGCAAAGAAAAGCGTTGAACACTATCTCAGCGGCCAATAATAATTAAATAAATCTCTATGTGTACTCTGCGGTTAAATAAAGTATTTTTGACAAAAACTAATTACTTTGTAAAAGAGTAACATCAGGAGATCTTATGCCAAGACTTATTCCTATTTCAGCTATCTGTATTTTCTTTATTATAAATACCTCCCAGGCCAGCATTGCCAGCATTGCATCTTTTTTTAGCAACGGCAGCGAGTATTATCCCAGTGGCAATTATGTAGGTTTTGCCATCGGCCTTTTTAATTACAACACCAAATGGTCCTATGCCCACCAAAGCGAAAAAGTTACCACCAACTACCTCCCTGTACATAATCACAGCAAAACAGAAGCTGTCTTATTCCTGGAGAACCGGTCATTTCTGCGTTTCCGCAGCGTGCATCTCGATGTTCGCGGGGAGATACACTATGGTTTTTACGGCCACGCCGAACAACAGTACCTGGTAGACAGTATCCCTAAAATTTCTACTGGCGGCACCGATATCGGCGGCACCGCAGTATTTAAATTCGCTTACCCCTTTGAAATTACACCGCGCATCAGGCTGGCTTATTATTTAGGGCCGGCTATAGTATTCACACTGCTGGAGCCTGATGGAGAGGGTATCAGCGACAAATACACCGAGGCTCCATTAAATATTTTTAATTATGCCAACGGCTGGTCAGAGTTTCTTCTTTTCGTACCCCTGGTAGCCGGTATTTCTCTCGAGTTCGAAACCTTCTGTATTATGCCCGAAGTGCGATATTTAATGGTTGGTGAGGCGTTTACAGACTGGACACCAGAATCAGGCAGCAGAGAGAATGTTGACATGGGGTTCTGGAGCGTGGGCCTTAATATCGGCTTCCGTATGGGTATGTAAAAGCCCACAGGGGTAGCTGCTTGTAAACTTATTAGAATGTAAGTCCCGCAAAGCGGGATTTACATTCTAATAAACTGATGGAGCATATCCCAACTTTGTGAGAATGCTCATCAGACATTATACAGCCTGGATTGTTATATCGCCGCCGGTTTCAATTGCTTTGGCAATAAGAGCATGAAGCTCCTCGTATAGAGCATATTGTTTGTTTAGGTTATAACACTTAATACCGCGGCGGCTTTGTACAGATAAAATAGTGGCCTTTTCCAACTCTGCCAGCTGGCTTTTAATAGCAAAAACATTTAACTGGACAGATTGACTGAGCTCCAGGGCTGTAGCTTGAGAAACTTTAAATAAACGCAATAGTATTTTTGCTTTAACCTGGGAACCCAATACATCTCTTAACATCATACAACCTTATGCTGGACAATGCCCGATGAGCATTTTCACAAATGTGAGAGCTGATGAGCGTATCCAACGCTTATCAGACACGCTCCATCGGATTGTCAGAACGGAGAACTCCAAATTGAGAGACTTCTGTTCTAACACCCGCATTGGGTAAATATAAATGTTAAAGGGTTAAAGAGCTACAATTACAGGATAAAACTTATGGTTTGCAGCTTCATACAATAAACTTGTATTCAGGCATATTTATCAAATATTTCTCCAACTATGCCATAGTGGTCGAAATTAGAAGGCTCCGACGTTGATGCTGCGGGTTCTGTCTGGGGATTGACGCTATCTCCGCTTGTGGATGCGGCTTCTTCCCCGGACTCCAATTCAAAAGCCTCGTCCTTAGAGACGTTTTCCAAAATCTCATCCACGATTGTCATATATTTTTGTTTTGGACCTGAGGAACCAGCCAGATCTACAGTTGTTTCATCCAGCACAGCCTGAGCTTTATTCAGGTAATTATTAATAAGTTGAGGAGTAAGGGCTTTGTTATCATAAATATCGTATAACAAATTGGAGGAAACACTAGAGAACAAATTGGTTGATGGCTGCAGCGATGATATCATACTGGTCAGCGAACTTTCATTTGTCTGGTTTCTTAACTGAGTAAATTCAAGCTCAGAATAAGTATTACCAGCTCCCGCTGCCCGCCAAATATCTGCAACATTGATCACAACATCCCTTTCTACTAAGCAGCTAATGCGTGCTGACGGGCATTATCCTTTACCCATTGATCCAGTTTTTCAAATGTCAGCGCTTCGGTATCAGCCAGAAGATCAGCAGCAGGACCCGAGATAGGACCAATTATGCCTTTGGCTTCCTCAAAGCCCTTTTTTACAGCGTCAATTATTATTGAACCGTATTCTTCTGAACTGCCTTCAAATGCCTGATAAAAAGAAGTGGCAAAATCTACAATACGCTGTGAAGTATTCTCCGCGTTCCAGTACTCTGGTATACCCAGAACCTGTGCAGGGTCAATTTCCTTAGAAGCAGCCCCCTGTTTTACACCTGATGTCAGCATAGAATCTTCGTTATTAAAAATTATATCCAAAAGACGTTTTTCCTGTTCCAGGAGGAAGTCTCTTACATTTTCCAGCCAATCTTTCATCATATCTTCATTGCCAATTTCACCTTGAGCATTTACAGACAATGACTTGTAATTTTCGGCAGAATAGCTCAATTCCAGGTAGTCACCATCAGCATTTTGATATTTGATATCAAGTGTCTCATGGCTGTAGCTGTATCCTTCCATGGAAATATTGTATTTGGGCCTGGCTCCCTGTATCTCTTCCTGTGGCAACTGATACCCGCGTTTGCGAGGAAGGTGCTCATCTGAAGCGTTTACCTTGGGCTCACGATGCTTCTTTTCTGATACAGTTTGATATTCTACCGGTATGGGTGCTAATTCCATGGTTTCCTGCCTTTCCAAAAATCCCTTATCTCTGTATTCGGAAAACTTAAAGAAAAACTTTAAGCATTTTTTAAATCATTTTGTGAAGTTTGTAAAAAAGGCAAAATGCGGCTTAAAATAAGAATATGCCTATTAAGAACAAAAAGATATGGTATTCGTCTTAATTATTAGAATATAATCAGAGAAATATGCCTTAGATTTGTAAAAACAGAACGGGGAGAAAGGAAAACTGCTAATTATGGCCGGTATCATGACAAAGGAAGAAGCCCAACAACAAATCCGTAAAATTTATCACGAAAAGCCAATCAAACGTACAGCAGAGGTGGCCCCTTTAAAAGAGCTGGCTATGCAATTTGGCCTTCAACACTGTATTGAATGGCTTAATGGGGTGGAGGAGTATCTCCAGCATAATTTTGAAACGGCCCTGGGCTATTTTGATAAGGCAATTTCTTTGGACAATTCTCTGGAGTTCCCCTGGAACGGTAAAGGCAATATTCTGGCTGCCGATGAGGATTATGAGGAAGCCCTTAAATCTTACGACAAAGCCATAGAGATATATGTAGACTATGCCTTTGCCTGGAATGGCAAAGCTAACGTGTACAACTACCTGGGCCAATATGATAAGGCTTTAGAGTGTTACCAAAAAGCAATTGACATTAACCCCATGTTTTCGTTCCCATGGAATGGCAAAGGTAATGTCCTGCGCAATCAGGGCAAGTATTCTGAATCCCTCAAAGCTTTTGACTCAGCTATAGAAATTGACCCGGACGATCTTTACCCCCGCAACGGCCGTTCCAATGTACTGCGTATCCTGGATGAAACCGGCAAAGCTTTGGATAGCTATAAACAAACCCTTAAAATCAGCCCTAACGACCCCTACACCTGGACAGGTATGGGTAATATTCTCAGAATTCTTGGCAGGAATGAGGAAGCTCTCAATGCTTACGAAAAAGCCATTCAGCTTAATCCGGATGACCGTTACCCTTGGAACGGCAAGGCCAGAGTACTAAAAATACTTGGACGCCCCGAGGAGTCTATCCAGGCTTATTCCAAAGCCATAGAACTTAAACAGGACGACCCATTTACCTGGAAGGGTATGGGGTCCACCCAAAAGAATATGGGTAACCTGGAAGAGGCTCTTAATTCCTATAACAAAGCCATAGAGCTCGATCCCAGCGACCCTCACGCCCTTTACGAAAGGGGTGCTGTATTGCGTAAAATGGGTAAAAGAGATGATGCCCTGGACAGCTACGAAAAGGCCCTTATCCTTAATATGAAGAATATGGAATGAGATTAGTTAGTTCGTGTTCAAGATTATGCTTTTCAACGTACTACGTCACTCCGGGCTTGTCGAAGGGGCGACACTTCAAAGTAATGCATTTTAGCCAGACACTAGTGTACTGTATCATAAGTTTTACCTTCCATATTGGCAATTTAAGTTCTTCTG
>CAZRWX010000268.1:0-4208 GCA_964603925.1 uncultured Bifidobacteriales bacterium
GGGCAGACACGATAAATTACAATATCACGTCCTTGAATTATGAACCAGCTGTCACACCTTATGTGCATGTATGGTACGACTCTGGAGCTCCTCAACAGGTTGTCTTTCCTGGTAAGGGTCACCATGCATACCCGATTGCTGATGTAGAGGTAGACCTTCTATCGGGGGTAAATATTGACAAAGGCTTTGGGGGCTTAAGTAATATTGGCGGGGAACAGTATAATGTATGTTTCGGATTTGGGTCAATTTCAACAGCCCTTAGCAGAGAATGTAAAAACTTGATAACACCCATACCTGCAAAAAGCGGAGGGTGTGATGCTATTCAAGGAGCAAGATGTCCTTTCAATGGCTATTGGGAAGAAAGCATTGCTAACTTCCCCCTGGTTGCTTCATATTTTGAGCTTTCTCAGAGCGGCAAAAACCTCAGCGTTGATTCTGTTGCCGTAGACAAGGTGACATTAGCTGAATATACATCGCTATCATCACAAATTATTGTCGATACCACTCTTCCCAAGATAGCTGCTGGTGCTACTTTTGATAAGAATGATCCGCAAGACATCTTCTATACAATTTCGGTAATACTTGGTTCCAGTATTTCTTCTCAGGGTTTGCATCTTTACTTTCAAACCGGAACAACATTGTATTATGTACCAACTTTTTCAATTTCCGGGGATACAATCCGTATAGAGTCAAACATACAAGGTCGTGGGACATATTATTTTTCCCGTCAGCCGGCTGTTGAGTCTCCGATACTGACTCTGGGGGCTATTGGGCAGCCTTTGGAGGCTGATGGTGGAGTTGTAAATATCAATTTCAGTAACGGTGTTTTTACTACTGCTAATCCGTTTATTTTAATAACAGCTGTTCCCGCAGGCACAAAGGGGGGGGCTGAACTTTTCGATCGCGGCTATTTTCTGCAACCCCATATAGTATCACCCGGTCTGGAAGCTCTTAGCTCAGAGTTAATTGATGGAGAAAGAAAATGGGGCAACGCTTATTACAGTCGTTTGTTAGCAGCTTACACATCCAGTCTTGAGTTAGATACAAACAAGTTCGGAGGCACTCCATTTTCTCTACCTGCTCAAATCAGTGATTTTGAGAAGGATGTTAAGGTGGTGAACTTAGCGGCCAGTAATCTTTCAGCAGGTACGCTGCAGCTTAGTATTACTACTTATCCAAAATCTAACAGTAATAGGAAACGAACGCGTAGTCTCGAATATGTCTTTGCTGTATTTGACGGCGGCCGGGCAAAAGTATTTCATACTTTCCAAAGGGTTCAGTTTGATAAAAGTTTAGAGGTTGTTGATGCCACAGATGTTATGGCTGCAGATATTGTTAGAATTTCCACTGACCAATGGAATTTATTTTCTTTCCCCTGGGAGGAGAACCCAATCCCTACTACAGAACCTGTTAAAGATCTGCACACCCTTGTTGGAGATATTAAGTGGGACGAATATCATCATCGCGTAGCAGTATGGGATAACACCATCAACGACTATAACATCAATAAAAACGGCACACCTGGTAATTTTCTTTATGATTCCTGTCGCGCGGTTTGGGTGGGAGTTGCTTCGCAAGGCAATTTACTTTTCAACCCTTCATCTTATGGCGGTAAAACCCTGGATTACACTCCTTTTAGTTTTGGGGTTTCTTTAAACCAGTATAATGATTTTGGGCTGCCATTTAATTTCCCCATAAGGTGGAAAACCATTAAGAAGGCCACGGTCGAAGCTGATGCTAATTTTACTGCCCATATTTGGGAATTCTCAGCACCAAATAGTTGGAATTTATTATCTGATACTGACATACTCATGCCTTGGAAGGGTTATACTATTTACCCGGTAGCCACCTCTAACACTTTGCCAAAGCTTGTTTTTCCAGTTATAGATTCTACCAGGGATATTACCAGCTCTGGTATACCAAAACTAGCTGATAATTCTGATTTAGCCGGCTACCAGGTGTCAATAATTATTAAAAATACCACGGCAAAATCGAATATCATGATAGGGAAAAGCTCCACCCCTTACCAAGTTATAGAGAGCCCAAGGGTTCCAGGGCAGGACTTTACTGTCAACCTGGCAGAGAGCGATTTTACATCCTTAAAAGGCTATTCCCGCTTGATACGGGAATTTAATGGTGATTATAAAGGTGTATGGCCTCTCAACATGAATATTGGTGAAAACTCTGCAGGGCTTAATTTTGTAGTAGATCAGCACAATTTGCCGGATTCTCTAAGCCTTTATCTTATGGATTTTATTTCTAATAATGCTTATAAGTTGTTAGCGGACACTAATGTAAGTTTAAATGCTCAAGCTCTTAAGAAAGGCAGCTATGGGCTGGTTGTTGGCAGTCCACAGGACATAATCTCTCCAAATCATCTGCTGAAGTTTTCCCCGTATCCAAATCCCTTTGGCGCTTATATCAATTTAAAATATTCTCTGCCCGCATTTCTTATTAAGCCAGGCGGCAGTGTGTATAAAATTGTGATAATGGATGTGCAGGGTAATATTTATCATACAAATACCGGAGTTTATTCCGGCTCCGGTTATTTTGGGGATATCTGGAAAGCGCTGGACAAAAATGGTAAACCACTTCCGGCTGGTTTTTATCTAACAGAAACAAAAGTTGAAATTGCGGGTAATAAAAACCTGGTAAAACGCAGCAAGATTATAAAGCTGCGCTGATGACTTGCTGCGGGAGCAGTTGTTAGTCTTTGTAGATGTTATAAACCTCTTTTATGCTCTCCAGGCTGTCTAGAAATGCATCCATGATTTCTGGATCAAAGTGAGAGCCTTTGCCCTCTCTCATAATTTCTATGGACTTCTCCAGGGAGAATGCGGGCTTGTAACAACGTTTCATGGTAAGGGCGTCGAATACATCTGCCAGGGCCGTGATACGGCCTGAAAGTGGTATTTGCTCCTCGCTGAGAGATAACGGGTAACCTGAACCATCCCATTTTTCGTGATGAGAATAAGCGATTTGCTCGGCGATTTTTAAAAGATTGGATTTTGCATTTTTAAGAATTTCTTTGCCGATAACGGGGTGGGTTTTCATAATTTCAAACTCGGCGCTGGTAAGAGGCGCCGGCTTTAATAATATTGAGTCTGGTATGCCGATTTTGCCGATATCGTGTAAGGGGCTGGCTTTGGTTATCATCCAGACATGCTCTTTTTTAAGCCGCAGCCATCTGGCTAAAATCTCACAATATTTACTGATCCTAAGTACATGACTGCCCGTTTCGTCATCACGATATTCGGCTGCATTAGCTAATATGTGTATAGTTTCGAGATGAGAACTTTTTAGGGCTTTCAATGTTTCGTTAATCTGCTCTGTTCTTTTTTCTACAAGTTCTTCTAAATTCTTTTGATAGTTTTTTAACTCTTCTTTAAGTTTTTGCTTTTCTAAAGCATTTAATACGCTTTTAGTGACATGTTCTAATTGAATAGGCTTTAAAATGAAATCGTATGCACCCTCCTGCATGGCGGTGACAGCAGTATTGATTTCACCATGCCCTGTAATCAGGATTACAGCAAGATCAGGCCACTTTGATGTAACCAGCTTTAATAGGTCCAAACCAGACCGCCCGGGCATTTTAATATCAGATAATATGCAGTCTATTTTGGTGCTGTTTAAAATTTTAAGAGCACCATCGACGGAATTGGAAGTCAGGCAGCAAAATTCCCTTAACTGCAAATAATCACTAATTATATCGCAGATAGATTCTTCATCATCAACGATGAGTATATTGCCTTTTGTTGCAGATTGTTCCATATTCTCCCAACTGTTAATACATTTTATTATGAGTTTAACCAGGAAACAACAATAAAATGATTAAATCAGCTGATTATTGAGATTATTTAGTTAAAGTAAGAAATAGCTGATAAATGAAGAAAAAAGCTGCAATTCATATTGAATGCTTTAAAAAATTGAATGCATAGTTTTATGCTATTTAATTTAATGTTGTTGATTTTTAAAGGATATGGTTTAAGTCAATTTGGCGATATTATTTAATGAACCAGGGTTGCTGGTACCTTAGGTTTTAAGTCGTTATTTTTTCAAATTTAAATATGCTATTTATGAGTTTTACACGCCTGGAAAGTCTTTACAAAATTGTGCCTGGGGTGCCTTGCATAGCAGGATGTAAGGGGTGCTGTGTTTCCCCAACAATTACACTGACTGAATTTATCTATATGATGAGATATTTGCTT
>CAZRWX010000269.1:0-4156 GCA_964603925.1 uncultured Bifidobacteriales bacterium
ATCCCATGCCGAGGGTGAGGTTGTAATGGGAAATACCCACCAGGGGGCGGTTGAGCAGGCCATTAAGCGTATCCGCGGGGTTATGAACAGTAAACACCACAACGTCCTGGTGGGGCATCTGTTTACCAGCGGAGGTGAGGAGGGTGGCTCAGAGCGCGGGCTTGTAGGCACAGCCACACAGGTAGACGCAAGCATTATCAGCGGCTTTGATTACGTTGCCCTGGGGCACCTGCACCGGCCCCAAAGGGTATCGGGCGATATATACTACTCCGGGTCGCCAGTTGCCTATTCCTTCAGGGAGGCTAATCATAAAAAACGTATATATGACATTACCATATCAGGTTCCGGGGTTTTTGTGGAGCCACAGGAGCTTAAACCCCTGGTGCCCATCAGTTGTGTTAAGGGTTTGTTCAGCGACTTTCTGGATGAGGGTAAGTTTGCTGACTACCTGGGCCATTACCTGGAGGTATCCCTTTTGGACGATGACGCTCAGCCCAATGCCATGGCGGTTCTAAAAAAGCGTTTTCCCAACCTTCTAAACCTGCATCAAGAGCCCAAAAATATTGTATCTACCACTGCCATGATAGACGTGGAGGAGGGTGTCAGTGAAAACAGCCATTTTATCAGTTTCTGGGAGTATATAAATGGCGGCAAGCCGGCGCAAGAGGTCCAGGGGTTGTTTGATGAATTAGCCGATGAGGTGCGTAAATGAGGCCGTTACTACTTACTATGAAGGCATTTGGCACTTTTGCCAGCGAGCAAGTTATAGATTTCTCCAGGCTGCAGGGCATTTTCCTAATTACGGGTCCCACGGGCAGCGGCAAAACCACAATCTTTGATGCCATGACTTTCGCTCTGTATGGCGAATTACCCGGCACCCGTATATCCAAAACTATAAAATCAGCATTTGCCACTGTGGAGGACATCGCCGAGGTCGCGCTGGAGTTTAAGGTAAGGCAGGGCGTGTTTAAGGTTATACGCAGACCTCCTCAGGAGCGCAAAGCCAAACGGGGCGAAGGCACAACTTTTGACGACGAACAGTTGGAGTTGTACAACAAGGAGGACGAAGAGTGGAAACCTGTTACTGGTACCCGTAAGGTGCTAAACAAAAAAATTGAGGGTTATATAAAACTCACCATGGACGAATTCTCAAAAATATTGCTTTTACCCCAGGGCGAGTTCCAAAAGTTTTTAGAAGCTGATACTTCAGAAAAAAGCACCATCCTCACCAAACTTTTCCCTATGGATATATACGACAAAATAACCTGGAAGGCTAAGGACAAATTTAATGAGATAAACCGCAATGCGCTGATTTTAAACGAAAAGCTTAAAGACTTAATGGAAGATTTTAATATTGACCAGTATGCGGGCACCCTGCAGGAGCTGGGCAAGTCTTTAGAGCTCTCTGGTCAAAAACGCAAAGACCTCGATAAAGATTTTGAAAAAGTCATCAAGTCCATAGAGCAGGCTACAACCCTAAACAATAAAATAAATGATTATGAGAACACTCTGCAAAAGCAGGGTACAGCTCTTAAACAAAAGCCTGAATTTGAAAAGCTCAACCTGAGTATAATACATGGGGAGAAGGCTGCACCCCTCATGGCCAGGATTGCAGATATAGAGCAAAAGGAGGCTGAACTAAAAACCGGTCGAACAGAACAAATTAATCTCAGCGGGAACCTTGAGCAGGCAGTTAAGGCTCTAAAGTCTGCGAAAAAAGAGTCCGAGAGGGTGCCTGGTCTTAAACATGAATTAAAGGCCGGTAATGAACTGGTTGGCAAGCTGGTGGAGCTGGAGCCCAAGGCAAAGGCTTTAACCGAAAAAAGCAAATACATGGCAGAGCGAAAATCATCTCTGGACAAAATGCTGCAGCAGGAGGAGGCGCGCAAAGGGAAGATTAAACAACTTAAAAAAGATCTTCAGGCCCTGGAACGTTCAATTACTATAAACCAGGAGGGTTCTTTAAAAGAGGGCACTCTGCAAAAACAATCCAATGAACTTGATAAGGAAGAGCACCGGCTTAAGGATTTTGGCAATTTACAGTCAGAGCTTAAGCAGTTAGAAAAGGAGTCAAAGTCACTCACAGCGGCCTCCATTCATACCAACAAGGAGTGTGAATCCCTGAAGATAACGCTGGATGAGCTGGCACGACTATGGGAACAGTCTCTGGCTCTGGAGCTGGCGGCTAATTTGGAGGATGGGTGCATGTGCCCTGTCTGCGGTTCTCTGGAGCACCCTTCCCCTGCCAGGCATAGCAAAGGTAATAAGGTAACTAGAGACGATGTCCAAGAGGCCCGGCAAAGTTTGGATATAGCCGTCAGCAAGCTTACTCAGATTAAAACTGAAATCACCGGTAAGACCATCCAAATGGAAAAAATTCAAAAAGATCTGGAACCTTTTAATGAAATCCCGGTTTTGGAGAAGAGCGCTGTTGCCATGAAAAGGAAGGCTCTTAATAAAGAATTTGCCAAGTGCCGTCAGCATATGCAGGAGTTGGATAACAACATCAAAGCTAAAACTGATGTTGCTGAAAAACTTTTTGAGCTGGAGAGCGTAGGTGAAAATATTGCCGGGGCGCTGGACAGCGCTAAAGGTGAATTTAAAAAGCTTGAGACTGAGGTAAAAGTACTGGGCCTTGAGCTTAAAGAACACAAAAATTTATCTGATGAACTCCACAAAGTCAGAGTTAAATGCAGTGATATAGAAGCCCTTATTACGTCTATTGAGGCTGATGTCAAAAATGCCAGTGATACATGTATAAAACTTGATGCCAGTCATAAATCCCGGGTTAAAGAAAATGAGCGTCTGGAGCTAAACCTTAACCGCGATAAGGCTTCTATTAACAAATCAATTAATGATGAAGGATTTGCAGACACCACCCAAGTGCGGGAGCTATTCCTAACACCGGGTGAAATTAAAAAACGCAGAGAGAGTGTGCAGGGGTACGGGGAATCCTTAAAAGTTTTTGAAGAGTCTATCAAAAAACTGGAGAAGGATGTAAAAGGCCAGGTCCGGGCTGATATTACTGCTTTTGAGACCAGGAAGGCAGAGGTGGTAGAGGCAAAGCAGGCTGCCGAGGGGGAGGAACAGGCCCTCATCAACCGGTGTCATCATTTGCAGGAGCAAAAATCACGTTATGACAATTTAATTGCCCAACAGAAAAGTGCATCTGAAAAAAGCAAATTTATTTCAGTGTTATCCAAAGGTTTAAGTGGTGACAATAAAAGAAGCGTCACTTTCACCAACTTTGTGCTGGGTGCCTACCTGCAAAAGGTGGCTGTCCAGGCTACAAAAAGGTTATATACCATGAGCAACCAGCGTTACAAGATGGAACAGGTATTCAGCGAAGGCGCCGACAAACGCGCCACCCATGGTCTGGATCTGGAGGTATTCGACGCTCATTCGGGTCTTAAGCGCAGTGTTAGAACTTTGAGCGGCGGTGAGAAGTTTATGGCTTCCATATCTCTGGCTCTGGGCCTGGCCGATGTAATACAAGCTCGCAACGGCGGCATAGAGCTGGATTCCGTTTTCATAGACGAGGGTTTTGGTACCTTAAGTGAGGACGCCCTGGAAAATGCCATGGGTATACTTGAGGAAATAAAGGACAACCGTCTGGTGGGCGTCATTTCCCATGTAAAAGAGCTTAAAGAGCGTATCCCTGACCGCATAGTGGTGGAAAAGGGTATGAAAGGCAGCAGGGTTAGGGTGTCCGGGTAAAGTATTACTATCATCCTGGAATCCCCGGACTATTAGACAGAAAACCCGGCAACTAGTGTACTATATCATAAGTTTTACCTTCCGTATTGGCAATTTAAGTTCTTCTGAAGTTAACCCACTTTATAAGGAAGTTCGAAAGTTCTAAAGTGCGGAAGTTCGAAAATTGAAAATAGTGGCTTTGCAACCCAAAGACAAATGGGCTCAAGAAATTTTTTTTTCACAACTCTGCGAAGCCAATAGTTTAACTTTCGAACTTCCGCACTTTAGCACGGCGAAATTCCGCATGGCGGAATAAAGTCGGCTCCCGCATTTCAGAACTTGGGAACTTCCACATTGCCAATTCTTTGGGTATAAATTTTAATACACACACCTAGTTTACGATACATTTGGTCCGAGAAAAGCCACAGCTGTTACTGCTCGGAAACTTGCGGAAATATTT
>CAZRWX010000270.1:0-4110 GCA_964603925.1 uncultured Bifidobacteriales bacterium
ATGTTAAGTGGCAGGATTTTGTGACCGGTAAAGACCAGAACTGGACACAGCGGGAAATGGATAAAGCGCTTGAAGCTTTCAAGGATGCCGTCCAAATGGATCCGCAAACCCTGGGTGCCGCAGGTTGGCAAATCAATCGTTTTGTGATTGCCCTGGAAGAACAGATGGGCTTCAGGTATGCCAGCGATGTGCGTGGGCGCGCGCCATTTTTTCCCACGATGAAGGGGACTGGCTCCAACTGTATTCAGCTACCCACAACACTGCCCACGCTGGATGAAATTATAGGTTCGGTACCATCAGAAGTATAGTATATAAGGACCCCCGGGGGCGCTCCGTTTGCCTGGAGTGTAACGCTTACAGAATTATTAAAACGGCCATATACAGGGGAAAACTCAACATCGGGAAGAACTGGTTTGGGTGAATAATTAGCCTGGACAGCGGCTTCACCCGCTGTAAGGCGAATGGTAGCAGTATCTGAAGCAGTATCAGAAATGGTTGCCGAACCGGATATTATGGACCAGTGAGAAAAGGTATTGGCGCTGTGGGTACCAGCTATAATAGTATAGGCGCTGTCGTGAATACAGGACACCGGGCCTTTAATATTTACACCGGAAATGGACGCTGTTAGCGACAAATTATACGATTTTAACTGGTAAACGGCCTGGATGATAACCGGGCCGGCTCTAACTGCCGCCTGGGTGGAATCCGCTGTGCTGTCATCAATTATCAGGGTACCGCTGCCTTCTATTTTATGCCATTTAACCAACTCATAGCCCTCAGACGGATTAGCCTTCAAAGTAAAAGGAACCTCCCATTCAGCGGTATTTAAGCCTGAAGGCGAACCTGCCCCCTGGGGAGTAACAGAATAAGAAACAGAATGTTTTTTACGGGAAAGCCTGGCCACAATGCGTACACTGTCAGCCTGTGAAATAAACTGTGTTGTTGGCTGTGTTGAATCTATAAAAGTGATTTGTCTGCCAGACTCTTCATACCAGTAGTCGAAGCTAAATGCCTCCATAGGTATAACCCAAACCTCTTTGGGCTGGCCGTACGCATACAGGGTGTCTCTGGAGATGGCGTCTACCATGGCAGGCTCGGCCCTTACGCTCATGGAAAGCTGCGCCCTTATAAATTCGGCTGTAATAAAATAGTTGCTGTCAATTTGTATGCTAATGGCTGGGATGTACAGAACGGTGTCGCGAAATACCCAGCGGTTGAATATATAGCCTGAATCGGGCTGGGCGGTAATTGTAACCTGATCGCCGAAACTATAGCTGCTTTTTAACGGCTCTTTACTGACATGGTTTGGCTCGTTGGTGTAAACTATGACGCCATAGGTGTCTTTGGGGTTAAACTGCGCGGTAAAGGTTGAATCCCCGGTTATTACCACTGTTAAAGTGTCATGTTTATCCCCCGATGGCGACCAGCCGGCAAATGTGTGCCCTATTTTGGGAACTGCGATTATAATAACTGTATCCCGATATAAATATCTTGTTTTAACCGGATTGAAGGTGACGCTCCCGTAAGCGGTGTCATTGGCAACAGCTGTAAAAGTGTATTGAACAGGACTGAATGTGACATCTATTGTGTGAGAACTGTTAACATTCCGGAATTCATGTGTACCAGTGACAATGGCATTGCTGTCAAGTTCATAATCTATTTTCACGCTGGCGATCTCCCAGCCAGCCTCGGGATGAAAGTCAAATTTTTGAGAAGAGCCTGTGGGGATAACTATTGAACCTGAGGAATCTGGAGTAATAGAACCGCCCGGAGTACTCTTAAGTGTTATAAAAAACGCCGACTCCAGCACTTTCAGAGATAATGTATCTGACTTGAGAGGTGAGATGGAAATATCATTGCTGATAAGTACATAATAACGCCCCTCATCAGATTTCTGGATTTTAGAGAGGTCGAGAGTGCCTGAAGTGCCTGTGCTGATAAAGACATTGTCCTTATACCAGGAAAATACCGGATAGGAACCTGTAACTGCAACCGTAAGAGAAAGCGGAGACCCCTGCACAAGAGTAAGCACGCTGTCCAGGTCTTGAACCAAGACAAGCGGCATGTACGCAGAGTCTACGCTTAAAAATGATGTATTAGAAATAATGCCGTCAGGATTATAAATGTTGTAAACTTTTACCATATACCTGCCGGAATCTGAAATAGTAACTGGCGCAAAGGTTAAAGAATTGCGCCGGCCTTCTGAAAAAATAACGCCATTTTTATACCAGTCGTAGAAAAGATTAAAGCCCTCCGCCTGAATACCAAGGGTAAGGGTGTCCCCGGCCACGACATTAAGAGCTGAGGGAAGATACCTGGTAATGCGAATGGGGGGAGTAGTTTTGACTACAGAAAGATTAAAAATATTGCTGGATACGCTGTCTGCCGGGTTGCGGGCATTAACCAGCAAAAGTTTATAAGAACCGCTGTGAGACTCGTCTACATAGTCTATTGACAGTATAGAATCATGAGAAACTACCTGACCGTCTTTGTACCAGGTATATAGAACACTGCCCCATGATTGAAAACTGTAATTAAGCATAAACAAGCCGCCCTCAATCATATCCCAATCGTATATGGTGTCTATAACCGGTACTGGCGGATTGATTAGGGTGGTAATGTCCTGCATATTTAAAGCGTCATTAGGATATTTGGTATCGATGGAGGCGGTATTAAAGAGGGTGATTTCGCCGCCCTTGCGGCCAATAATTATTAAGGTAAACTCTTCTTTGATAGAAGCAGGCAGGTAAACTTTGACAGGCAGCTCCGCTCCAGGTTCCCAAAGGTAAATTGAGATTGTGTCGGAAGAATTCTTGTTAACACCCTGAAACTCGATTTTGTCAAAGTTATTTATATCGATATTTGAGTTATCCACCTCAATATACCGTTTATCCTTTTCATCGGAACCTGTTAAAGAACACGCCCATAAAAGGAAAAGCCCGCAGACACTTAAAAGTGATATATGCACTTTGGAGAAAGACATAACTACGGGGTGCCCCCATGGGGTATAACCCCGCCAACTTTTACCTCGCCGCTTTCGTCTGTAAGCAGGATGGCGGTAGCCACACTCCCAACAATTATTATGCCGCCGGCAACATACAGCCAGGGATTCTCTAAAAGAGAGGGACTCTTTTTAGAGGATGGCTGATCCTGCACAGAAGACCCGCTTACAGGCCTGGCTGTAGAGGCCATACGTAGATGACGGCTTAGGTTGAAGTCTGTGACATAATTACCGTCGGTTAATATTAACGGTTTGCTTGAGGAAATGAGAATTTCTGTAGCGCCGGAAAATAGAGTATTCTGGATGTTAAGGTCCCGGGACCGTACGTTAACGGGCACGCTGGCTCCATAGACAATGGCATGGGAGAAAACTGCGCTGCCTGTGGGCTCTACTATAATACCCTGCCAGGGCTCTTTCATAAGATCCATGTTGATTAAGTCTTTGTCCAGGCTGCTGGAAACCCTGACTTTATGAGAGGCAGTGCCCTCGAAGATAATGTCCCCGCGAACAATGATAATATTACCTGGTTTGGGATCAGCAAAAGCAAGGTAAGTATTTTTAAGCACCATAACCTGAATGCCCCGGCTAACATACATAGTATCGCAGGGCAGTAGATGAATAGAAGGCGAATGGGGATTACCCTTGCCTATGGTACCCTCCAGGTATTGATAAAAATCCGGATCATCGAGACACTCCTGTGTGCTGCTTAAGGCAATAGAACAAAAGGAAAAAAGGAAAACGATTATATAAGCCGATATATTTTTAGCCGGGTATGTATCTGCTGTACAAAAATCCGCCCAATATGAAAATGCCCTGACAATTTTTAATGTCATTACTACTTAATACTCGTTTTGCCCGAACTTGCAGGCTCTAAAGGTTGGCCTTATAGACCAGAAAATTGGCTTACGGGGATTGACCTGAAAGTGAGGGAAACAATCACCTTTAGGAAGGTAACAATAGAAAAATATTGAATCTAGTTCTAATGTTATATGGTCTTATCTGCCCTTTATGATAGCTGCAGAATCAGGATAGCGTCAATTTGGATTAAATAGGCAGTATTTAGCTTAAATTCTACAAAAATTGTAAATGACCCCGCTTTGCGGGGTCAC
>CAZRWX010000271.1:0-4072 GCA_964603925.1 uncultured Bifidobacteriales bacterium
ACGTGGCGCGGTTGCATACTGAAAGTTTATGCGTCATCGGGGAGATCTGAACAACTGGCAATAAATCTTAAAGTTGGAAAATTCCAGAAGGGGAACTGTAAAATAAACCCCAGGTATATCAAAGTACTACCAGTTGATATGAGTGAAGACGGTAGAATCCATCTTTATGTTTATGGCGGTTTTATGGGTAACTAGTTTCTGTTAAGTATAGCCTTATTTTGTCTTTTTTCTGACAGACAAATAAATAGTAATTCAACACATAACATTTTTAACGCCAGCAAAGACATATTCGCAAGTTTTCTTAACAAATATCGACAAAATATTTGATTCTACACATAGTTTTTTAATGTCCCAGAGGAAATCGCTTCAAATTTGGCTTCATAATACTTACATCTTACTTAACAATACCAGGTTATAACAAAACACTATACACCCCATACTGGCCGCAAAAGTGTTTATACGCGATGTGTCTATGGCCCATTTTAATGAGTGTGCTGGCGGTTTTAGAACCTGAGATACTCCCGGATTCAGTTTGAAAAATAGCCAGTGTTACCCTGGAGGTGTAAGATATTTTTAAAGACGAGGCAATGGAATTATTTACCAGGGCAATAGGAGGTTTATAGCGGTCCAGCTCTGCCAGGGTTGAATAAATAATATTCCGGAAGCTGGCGTTGAACCAGACTATTGCCCCAAAGATAATCTCATTATCGTAATAGTCCTTAATAGTGGTTTTGGTAAGTTCTTCGTAATCCAGCAGGACTAGCTGGATGCCGGCGTCCGCACAGTCAATTTCCATGACCCGGACAAATTTGTTGATATCGTAATTGGCGTGAGCGATATCTCTTACATACGCGCCAAAAAATAATATCACAGGCCGTGGCCCGGGAGCCTTGCCGCCGCTTTGGCTTAGCCCCTGCCTTGAGGTGAAAAAACCTTCCGCTTTCAGGGACTCGATAGCTTTCAGCAGCGGCCTTCTGCTGGTGTTATACACCTGGGTAAGTATTTTAAGAGGCGGCAGCCGGCCATCAAAATCCAGCTTTCCGTTTAAAATATCCTCTGCCAGCCGGGCCTTGACCCTTTGCCATTTGTACCCTGTATCCATGCATAAATTATTGGGGCTGGCAGTGGGTGTTTCCCGCCCGTCGGCTTGTTGTTTCAAGCAGGAGTGGTATGCTTCGGCATCATCTTGATAAATCCGCCTTACAGAAGCAGTTTCGGTGCGCTCTCAGTAAGGCTGTGGTACAAAAGTCAGCGGGTGTTCACAGCCTGCGTCACAGCTTCGCCACTCACTTTCTTCAGGGGGGTTGCCATATACGTCAGGTCCAGTCTTTTCTGGGGCACTGTAAGCTGGATACAACCATGATATATACCCATGTAAGTGGCGGCATCCATGACTCTATCAGCCCATTGGATAGAGCGGCTTAGGCCTGAGCAAAGAAGGATATCAGGGGGAATTTGCTCCCCCCCTTCTCCTACCCCATTAGAACGGAAGCTCACCAATTTGTGCTTTTTTGGTTTAATCGATCAAACCGGATAAGGAACAGTTAGTTCTGCCCTCATGTATCATTAGTAAATAAATCTTCAAGTGTAATGACCACCGGCCGCAGCTGGTTAAAACACGCGTTTTTTATCACGCCGTTGAGCGTGATAAAAACATAATGAATATTCTTCATGGGCCGTCTCTTGGTTTCCAGGTGCCGGACCAGTGCATCTTTCTTGTTAATGACCGAATCCAGGTCCTTTTTGGTTATTTCGTAAACGGCAGGGTAATGCATGAGTTCGCATATGGTTATCGTCTTGTCCGCCCTGTCAAACAAGATGTCTATTTGCGCCGTTCGTCTGCCGGATTTATTGTCGTAGGCATAGAAGAAACCGCTTTCTGCTGCGATTTTGTCGATGCCCAGCGCCTTCTTTACCGCAGTTATATGTTTTAAACACAATAACTCAAAACTAAACCCCTGCCAGCTGTGATACGATGGGCTTTGCATGATGGTCTGTCTGAAAATGGCGCTGTTGCCGCCTGATAGTGACCGGTCTTTTATCCATTTGAAATAAAAGAGAATATACTCGTCTGTAAGCGCATAAACAACGCCCCGTTTTTTGTTATAAAGGGGGACGCGTTTATTGATAAACCCGCATTCAAGCAGGTTTTCTAAAATGAGTACAAGCGTACTTTCCAGTGAACCGGCCTTTGGGTTATATTTTTTCTGTATCTCACTCAGGGTATACCCCTGACGCTTTCCTGACAAAATCTCGATGACTGATTTATAGGTACGCGCGTTTGAAAAAAGGGAATCAATTATAACATCGTACTCACCATAAAGAAGGCTTCCTCTATTGAATAATAAATCATCTATATTCTCGTCAATCGATTTTTCAGGTACTAGGCAGTTAAGATAATATGGTATTCCCCCCATAATCATATAAAGTTCGGCGACCGACTCGCTGGTCAAATTGAATTTCTTGAATTTCAGGTAGTACCTGGTTTCAGACAGCGTAAAAGGAGCAAGGCTTAGTTTATGAGTTACTCTCCGGGACAGACCGGCTTTTGCGTAGACGATTTTTTTCAGCATCCAGGTGGAAGCGCTGCCGCAGGCAATCAACTTTACCCGCAGGGCAGGCTCAAATGACGCGTTCCAGGCCTGGTCAAGATTTTCATAGAACCGGCTGTTTGTTGTGCAAAGCCATGGCAACTCATCAAAAAACAGGACCACTGGCCTGCCCGTTGCGCATAACTGCTCGACTTTTATTTTCAGTAAATAAAAAGCCCTGTCCCAGCTATCCGGCTTTTCAATTTCTTCACTAAAGGCCTTTTGCCAGGCATGCATGAAATTGCCAATCTGGTGATCAACTGAAGCAGCTTCGCCATTCTCTTTTTTTTGCCCGGTCAATTCAAAATAGGCGCAGTCTTTTGACAGAAAAAAGTTGCGGATAAGATAGGTTTTACCAACCCTGCGTCTCCCGTGCACTGCCACAAATTCCGATTGGCTGGATGAATAGACCCTTTCCAGGGTTTCACATTCACGATTTCTGGCGATAATTTGCATATTTTTCTCGTTATTGCTCAATAAATATAATGGTCTATTGAGTTAACGTGTATATTATACACATTAATACAGTAAATTTTAATACTCAATGAGAAATCGTGAGTAAAATACATGATCCAGGCAGTCTCGTCGTATGGAGCCGATCACCCTCCCGCAAAACGAATTTTGCCAAGGAGAACGGTATGAAGTAGAGAGTTGCTGGTCCTTCGCCATAATCTCCATTACTAAATTTTCCCTGCTTTTAAAAAATGTACGTACCAATGTAATTGTCTGATGAGCATTAGCGGGAGCACAGCCTTACACCATCTTTCAAATATATTTCAACCAAGCCTTCTGCTATACACAGTTACATTAGACTTTTGCAAATTTTAACTTAGGAAATTGTAATTATTGATTAATTTTAATTAAAGGCCTTCGCTTTACCAAATACCCAGCAGGCCCAACCCGTCTTTAAACAGGACTATTGCCAATACACATAACAGCACCCCCAACAGCATTAACGTATACCTGTATAAGGGCCCTTTTAAATATGCCTTTGATTTACTTGCCGCCAGGGCCAGCAGCACCTTGACGCCAACCAGACAAACATAAAAACCCCCTATGAAAGCCAGGGACGCTTGCACATTCATGGCCCATGCCTTTGTAACTGCGGGAGCGCCTACTGCTAACCAGAACAGGTATGGGTGAGGACTTAAGAAGTTGGTTATAATACCCTTTGCCAAAGACTTTGATTTTACCTGACCCTGCTTATAATGAAAGCCCCTGGTGCGTAAACTTTGTATGCCCAGATATAATACAAATGCCCCCCCGGCAATAGATATAATACCCAGTAAGCGCTCATACCCCGACAGGGCGGTTAATAAAAACAGGGATATGGCAATGATGGGTATATCGGTAATAATGGGAACAACCGCCACCCTGATGCCCGCTTTAATATCATAACGCAAGGTCTCGGATATAACCAGTGAGGCAAGGGGGCCGGGAGCAAAACCAGCTGACAGCCCCAGTAGTGTGCCCATGATCAG
>CAZRWX010000272.1:0-4003 GCA_964603925.1 uncultured Bifidobacteriales bacterium
AGATTACAAAAATTACTGCTGCCTAACTGCCGCGTAGCGGCTTTGTTCAACTACCTGCATGTCGCACATCCACAATATAGCAAGAAAGTCATGAAAAGTGCGTAATGGAGGAGCGGGGCTGTACGTATTACGTACTTTTATCGGCCGTGAGGGGGGCTTCCCCGCCTAGTTTCATGACTTTCTTGCCTTGGTTCCAAGGTTTAGCCGGGAGGCGGGACTGCGCTGGCGGGCGCGGGTAATTAAAACGGGAGGAAATTAATAAAACCGGTAAATACTCTCAGGTATTGGTTAACCTTAAGCTCTAAAAACTGCAAAACTGCCAGATGAAGAATATGTTAATTATTCATTAGTAATTAATTTAATTCCAGACTACATTACGTCTTGATTATTTCCAATGCAATTTCTTAATCTGTACAGTAATAACAATTAATCTTTACATAATAATTCAGGGGCGTTTATGAGTTTTCCAAAAGACTTTATCTGGGGTGCGGCAACGGCCAGCTATCAGGTTGAGGGTGGTGCCTTCGACGACGGCAAGGGCCTTTCTGTGTGGGACACTATGTGTAAACAGCCCGGCAAAATTAAGGCCGGAGACACAGGCGACGTAGCCTGCGACCATTATCACAGGTATAAGGAAGATGCTGCCATCATGGGTAACCTTGGTCTCAAAGCTTATCGCCTGTCCATATGCTGGCCCCGCGTTATCCCCGAAGGTGTTGGCAAAGTTAATGAAAAAGGCCTGGAGTTCTACGACAAGCTTATAGACTCTCTTCTTGAGAATGGTGTAGATCCATGGGTTACACTTTTTCACTGGGACTTCCCCTACTCCCTTTATTGCAGAGGCGGTTGGCTCAACCCCAACAGCTCCAACTGGTTTGCAGATTACGCACAGGTTATTGTAGATAAACTTTCTGACAGAGTCAGTAACTGGATTACTCAAAACGAACCACAGTGTTACATAGGTTTAGGCCATCAATCCGGTGAACACGCTCCCGGGCTTAAGCTCGGTTTTAAAGACATACTTCTAATTAATCACAATTCCCTGCTAGCTCATGGCAAAGCTGTTCAAGTTATACGATCCAGAGCCAAGAAGCCCCCCGCAGTGGGGGCTGCTTTATTGGGTGTAATTAAAATTCCTGCAACCAATTCTCCAGAAGATATCGAGGCTGCTCGTCAGGAGATGTTTTCCGTCAAGGTCAAGAATACCTGGAATAATTCCTGGTTCGCCGATCCCATGGTGCTTGGCCATTACCCCGAAGATGGCTTTGAATTGTTTAAAGAGGAAATGCCGGCCATTACCCAGGGTGATATGGAAACCATTTGTCAACCTCTGGATTTTTATGGCGCCAATATATATAACGGTGACTACTATAAAGCAGGCAAAGACGGTTCCAGCGTAAGTGTGCAGCCTGGTACCGGTCCAGCTCTTACAGGCATGGGATGGAATGTTACACCGGCCTCCCTTTACTGGGGTCCAAAATATCTTTACGAGCGTTATAAGCTGCCCATTGTAGTTACCGAAAACGGCCTTGCCAATACCGACTGGGTTCATCAGGACGGCATGGTACATGACCCCCAGCGCATTGACTTCCTCTCCAGTTATCTCAAAGAGTACCACCGTGCCATACAGGACGGGGTTAAGGTTAAAGGTTATTTCCTATGGTCCATTATGGATAATTTTGAATGGGCGGAGGGTTACGCTAAACGCTTTGGACTTGTATATGTAGATTATGCCACCTGCAAAAGGACACTAAAGAATTCCGCCCTGTGGTATAAGGATATTATTAAGTGTAATGGCGAGAGTTTGTGTGGTTGATTGGGTGTAATTGTGTTCGTATTCGTAAGCACTCTATCATTCCCGCCTTATGCCGTCACTTCGGCCTCCGAGCCGGATTTCTTCCTGGTATCCACTCCATTATTTACCCGGACAGACATTCGCCTTGGTCAAACTGGAAAAAGCCTGTCTATTAAAGCTTCAGAATCTCCAGAAACTCACCCTTACATAACTGCCGCAGTTTTTAATGGAAATAACCTGGACAGGGCCTGGCTCACGCATAAGGAGTTAAGCCTGGGAAGCACTCTGGAGCTTACCCTGGGTGATAGTCCAATACCTGGGGTACCAGCAATTTGCCAGGTATGACAATGCCATAACTGAGGTTGATATAAACATCCCCTCTCAGTACCGAAATGGTAATTGCTTTCGGAATTTACAGTTCCGGTTTTGATAAATATTTGCGGCAAATTCCAATTTTTTAATGAGACCTCTAAAAAATTAGTCATTCAGGCTCATCCTGAGCCCTTGCTTCGACTGCCAGTTGGTAAACCAGCATGAGCGGGCTCAGGACAGGCTTAGTCGAAGGATAGAAATAATTTTGGCATTGATATTGCTTTAAAAATTCCATTTACAGTGCTTATAAAGATTGGCTTAGAAGTTAGGAGAGGCATAATTTTTTGAAAAATTTTCCAGCTGTTTTTTTGACCTTATCGGGCCTGATCATTATCAGCTTTATTACAGGCGCAGCTCTGGCAACATTTAAGTTTTTCCCCTATAATGCCATTCAAAAGGCTCGTGTCGGCGGTAAAGCCTTTATCGAGCAGTTATCAAGGCAGGGCACTTCAAGGAGTACAAAAACCTGGATAAAAAACGGGCCGCCAGGCAGGGGGCTTATCAGCCATAACCAGGCCCAAAGTTTTCATGGTTACACACTCTATACTTCTACTCATAAACAGCAAGCCTTTCTACTGGCTATGAACGGACAGGTTGTTCACAGCTGGCATCTGCCATTTGGTGAATTTTTGGATTGTCGTTCCAATAATGGTCTCAAACCCGATTCCGCCTATGTTTACATCAGGAGGACGCACGTATTTCCCAACGGCGATATTCTGGCAATTATAGTAGAAGCCGGTGTAACGCCATGGGGCCTTGGTCTGGTCAAATTAGACGCACACTCCAACATAATCTGGTCATACTGTAAAAACGCCCACCATGATTTCAGCATTGGTGAGGACGGGCGCATTTACACCCTTACACACGAAATCCGCCAGGAGGGCTATAAAGATTTACCCGCCATCCGTACCCCCTTTATTGATGACAAGGTAGTTGTGTTGTCACCGGAAGGCAGAGAACTGCAATCATTTTCCCTTACTGATGCTCTTAAAAAATCTAACTGGTGGGAGCTATGCTACGCCAACGGAAGTGACAAAGGTGACTTCCTTCATGCAAATGATATTGAGGTTCTCACCAGCCCTTTAGCACCCGCCTTCCCCTTCGCCAAACCCGGCCACTTGCTTATATCCATGAGGGAACTCAATCTTATCGGGATACTCAATCCGGAATCAAGAAGCTTTGTATGGGCTACAACCGGGCCCTGGATGCACCAGCATGACCCGGATTTTCTCCCTAATGGTAACTTACTCCTTTTTGACAATCTGGGCCGGCGGAACAGGCCGGGGGGGCGCTCCCGGGTGCTGGAGTTTAACCCCTTAACCCACGAAGTTGTATGGCAATTTGAGGGGAACGCTGCCTATAATTTTTACAGTGAAGTTCGCGGCTGCCAGCAGCGGCTGCCAAACGGCAATACTCTTATTACCCTCTCCGATGCCGGCCGCATCATGGAGGTTACCCAAAGCAGGGACGTTGTCTGGGAGTACGCTAACACCGCTGTCCACCCTACAGACAGCTCGCTGCATGCAGCCGTATGCGGAGCCTCACGGCTACCTGCCCTATATTTTAATGACAGTTTTCTAAACCTTATCCAAAAGAACTAAATCACGGGAGTGTGTTAAATGAATAATATTATGATTATTGCCGCAGCATTTGTATTACTGTCGGTTTCCCACGTCAGTGCCTACATCGGGCCGGGCGCCGGCATCTCTCTCGTCGGCTGGTTTATAGGGTTCATTGTTGTAATGGGTACAGCATTCAGCGCGGTTTTATCACTGCCTCTGCATTGGGTATGGAAGCAGATAAAACAGCTACGGCACAGGGATTTGCCCGAATAAG
>CAZRWX010000273.1:0-3978 GCA_964603925.1 uncultured Bifidobacteriales bacterium
GTTCACTCCGTCTCCTGGCCCTAAAGCTTAGCCGTGAGCATAACTCAACACCGGGACAAACCTACCTTCTCAAAGCCGTATAAGGTTATTTAGACAAATGCTCATATGACAAAAATAAAGATGGGAAACAGCTGGTCATTCAACCAGTTTTGCTCTATAATTAAGTAAACCTGCGTCCTTTTTCTGCTTCCCTAAATTCCGCCCTTTTCGGCCTCTTCTATGCTTGTAACTTCCTGAATTCCCAACGGAGCCTGTCCTATGCCCCATGCCTTCGCAGAGGGTAAACTCCAGCATTGGGCGAGAATGACAGCTTCAGGTGATTACTAAAACACGTTTCTAATGACTAAAATACAGGAGGTCACTAAACCTTGAGCCAATCTTGTGATAATACCTAAACTGAAAACCCGAAGGATATAAAATTGAAAAACAGGATCAGAGTAGACAGCCATAATAACAGGGAAATCCTCATTGTGGATTATTCCGGTCTCAAGTACAGTGATATTATTGATCTTGCGGATTCAGCCCGTATTAAAATTATGGATATGGGCCGGAATGACATTCTTCTGCTGGAAATTATGAACGATATAATCACTGACCGCGTGGTAGATGATGCACTTAAAAAATACTCGGCAAGTATCAAACCCCATGTTTTCAGATATGCTGTTGTTGGCGTTAGCGGGCTGGTGAGAGTTCTTTCTAAATCCTTAAACATTTTCAAACTTAGAAAATTAACAGCCTTTAAAAATGAGCAGGATGCCAAAGAGTACCTAACGTGTAAAGTAACAGGACCAAAACATAATCTGATGCCAAAATCGGCATCAGATATTTTGGTGAAACATCAAAAAAATTAATTGTATGGCCTTATTATTGATTTATGAGGATTGTAAAGTCTCTATATAAAAATTTAGGCTGATAAATTAAAAGTATTTTGGCATCACTTTATGCCGCTGCCGTCCTCTGGGTCCGCCTCCAGACGATATACAATATAACCGCACACTGACTGGCAGCAGGTAACACCTGTAAAGCAAAGTGGCCCTGGGCCACAGGCCAGAAAAAATGCAGAACTGCCGGAGCGCTCATAAGCTTAACTACAGAGGGCACCAGAGCATACACAAGTGCCAGATAAAGCATTATATAAAAGCCTGCCTTTTTAGGACGCGCTGACTGCACAAGCATGATAACGCCCATATCACGCAGCACAAAAAATAGCGCGGATACAGGCATATAGCTTGGGCCGCCCTCACCGGCACTTGCCCCAAACAGGCCCTGAGGGCCATTTACAATGTCCCAGGGTATAAGGATAAGGGCAATTAGTACCAACCCTGCAAAAGTTGGTACCCATAACGGGACCAGAATTAGAGACTCTCTCCACCTGGAATTACGAGCTTCATAAATACACTTTTTAATGATGACAGGATTATAAGGCTCAAAAACTAAAGCCATGTAAAAAAGGGCAGCAAAGACTATAAAGCTGACCCGTAAAACAATACTGCCCATAGACAACGCTTCTGCCCATGCTGAGCCAAAGGCCAGCCCGTTGGTGTATACCACCAGAAACAGGGCAAACGCACACCAGACAAGGGGGCCATTATCATAATGCAGTTCCGTGCGCATATTACGGTACAAACCCGCAAGCCCCCAGAAGGCGGCAAAGGCAGCTGAAATTATTACGAAATCCAGACCATTGATACTCCAGGAAAACCAGGTTGCAGAGAAGTGTATATTTGAGAAGAATGTGGGGGCTATTAACCACATTATAAGACCAGCGCCACCCCCGAAAACAAATACTGAATTCCTGGCGTTCCGTCCCGTAAATCTGTTGCTGCGAACAGCCATTAGACACATTATTATAGATACCGAATGAGCAAAAACAGCACTGAAAATCAAAAGAAACATGGCCTTAATGGAAAAGAACGTATCGGGAGAATTTATGGCGCAGATAATATAGGCCAGAAGAAAAAAACCAGTGGTATACCAGGCGTAAACAGTACTGCCAAACAGCTTACCCACTGTCATGTCCCAGGCGCTTATTGCCGACATCCTCTGAAACACCCAGGTGCGGCCGCTGACCTCTGTAAGTATGGAGTCTGAGGCCAGCCTCATGGCCCAGAGGAAAAGCGTAAAGCCCGCAATAACCCTGGAAACAGGCTGTAACATACCGAAAAAGTCCTGTGAGTTACCTTGTATCAGATACACAATCAGCGCGACTGAACCCACAATTGCCGGGCCGGTCACTAACCTTACAGGCGTAAACTCCAACCACAGGTTCCTTTTAAATTCGCTGTTTGCCACTACCTGCCTCCATCGGAAGATTGAACCACACGGTTGTATTCACTCTGCATATCCTGCTCAATAATTTTGTATTCATATATACCACAACCCTGAGCCATTATCTGCCCCAGAACAGCCGCACACTCAGCTGGCCCCCCGGTAACATCGGCTAAAATATTTTCCCCTTTATCACGGACAGATTTTATTTGAGTATTAGAGAGAAGGTTCTGCTTTAATGTATCCATATTTGACAGTACCTTTATAGATACTGTGGTAAACGCCGCCTCCCCGGCAGAGGTTTGTTCATTGGAGACCACCCGGCCCTTATCCATTATAATAAGACTGTCGGCGTACTGCTCCAGCTCAGCAAGTATATGAGATGATACTATAAGGGTGACACCCTCACTCTTAAGCTGCCGAAACAGCCGGCTTAAATCCTCTCTGGCACCAGGGTCCAGGCCTGAGGCGGGTTCATCCAAAAAAAGAACAGCCGGCTTCTTAATAATTATCTGGGCAATGGCCAGCCTCTGCCTCATACCCCGGGACAGGGATTTAACCGCGTTATCCAGCCTGTCTTTGAGCCAGAGCCTGCCAGCGGCATTTTCTACAGCTTGGGAAATTGATTCATCCTTTATTCCGCCGGCGCCGGCAAAAAACTGCAGACTCTGGCGAACAGTAAGGGCGTCATACAACCCGAATACATCGGGAAGAAAACCCACCACCCTGTGACACGCCCGGGGATATTTAACAACATCTATACCGTCCACTGTAATTGTGCCTGAAAAAGGCTTTTCCAGACCTGCCAGACATTGTAGAAGGGTAGTTTTGCCGGCCCCATTTGGGCCCACCAGGGCTGTAATTTGTGATTTTTTAATTTCCGCGCATACGCTATGCAGAGCGCGGTGAGCGGGATACTCATATACAAGATCTTTTACTTTAATCATAGTTTCTTCCCATCAGCCCAAATCGGCAAGGGTTATTCATTTATTCACTCTCCATCATAGCCTTAATTTCCTGCAACTCAGGCAGAGCCTGACGGTTACCAGCCCTGGTACATTTAAGAGCAGCAGCCGCTGACGCAAACCTTAAAGCCTCCTGGCGGGGTAATTTGCTCTGCAACCCATGGATAAGGCCGCCGCAAAAAACATCCCCGGCTCCATTTGTATCAACGGCTTTTACCTTAAAGGCCTCCTGGGTAAGATGGCACCCCTGACTAAAAAGCTGGGAACCATTTTCGCCAGAAGTAAATACAACAGTACCAGCTCCCATTTCCAGCAAACTCAACGCGGCTTTATTTATATCATCATTATTAAAAAACAGGCCCGCAAACCCACCGGGGCATATCATTACATCCACCAACGGTATTAAATCACTTAAACCTGATTTGGGCGAACCAGCGTCAAGAAAGTCATCGCTCCATTTGCCCACAAAGCCGCACTTATGCCCAAGCCGGGAAAGGAAGACCAGGGCCGTGGGTACCGGGCCCCCCACCTGTGTGCGGTGATCCTGCATTGAATTTTTTGTGTCCCATTCCGGATATTTATCCATGAAAATCTGCTGATCTATAACCACTGTGCCTAATCCGGCTATTTGGGCTTTCATATCTATTCTATGGCCTTTTGGCTTAAGTTTTTTGCTCTATAGTCGCAAACATCATCATTTGCACGAAATTTAAGAAATTGAACCCCAATAACCAGCAAATTGAGC